>NZ_JBIRRR010000001.1:720527-904004 GCF_044333795.1 Streptomyces sp. NPDC020917
ACACCACAAAAACGCAGCGGACGTTCTACCGGGTAATGGACGGATTGGGGCGGGGGGTAAAGACGGGGGTAAACACCGGCTCCCCCCCCCCCCCCCCCGGGGCCGGGGGGCGGGCCCCCCCCCCCCGCGCGCCCCGGCTGCTTCACCCACCCCGCACCACTCGAACCCCCACCCGAGAATCCGACACCACCCCCGTCACCCCGCTCACCTGCTCCCCAGCGACATGGAGGCCATGCGGTGCACACCCTGCCGCAACAGCTGGCCAACGGGCTGTTCCTCGGCTCGATGTACGGGCTCATCGCCATCGGCTACACGATGGTGTACGGCATCGTCCAGCTCATCAACTTCGCCCACGGTGAGATCTACATGACCGGCGCCTTCGGCGCTCTCGCGGTCTACACCAACCTTCCGAGCAGCATGTCCATATGGGCGGCCCTGCCCCTCATGCTCCTCGGCGGCGCCATCGTGGCCGTGCTGATCGCCGTCGGCGCCGAACGACTCGCCTACCGGCCACTGCGCAACGCACCACGGCTAGCGCCACTCATCACCGCCATCGGCCTCTCCCTCGCACTCCAGCAGGCGGTCTTCCTCTGGTACCCCAACGCCACCGCGGGCAAGCACTTCCCGCAACTCCCCGGCGGCCCCTTCCACATCGGCTCCATCGACGTCCAGAGCGGTGACATCTTCCTGCTCGCAGCCGCCGTCGTCTGCATGCTCGCCCTCGGCGTCTTCGTCCGCTCCAGCCGCACCGGCCGCGCCATGCAGGCCACCGCGCAGGACCCGGACACCGCCAAGCTCATGGGCATCGACACCAACCGGATCATCATCATCGCGTTCGCCATCGGTGGCTTCTTCGCCGCCGTCGCCGGCCTCGCGTCCGGCCTCAAATACGGCCAGATCCAGTACAACATGGGCTTCCAGGCCGGCCTCAAGGCGTTCACCGCCGCCGTCCTCGGGGGCATCGGCAACATCTACGGCGCCATGCTCGGCGGCCTCGTCCTCGGCATCGCCGAAGCCTGCGCCACCGCCTACATCGCCAACATCCCCGGCATGGAGCAACTCGGCGGCGGAGGCTGGGCCAACGTCTGGGCGTTCGTCCTCCTCATCGTCGTCCTCCTCGTCCGGCCCCAGGGCCTACTCGGCGAGCGCGTCGCGGACAGGGCGTGATCACGACATGACCGACCTCCCCATCGCCGCCGCAGAAGAAGCCGCCGCCACCCTCGACACCGGCCGGCGCACCGCCCCCTACATCCCCCTGCCGCCCGCCGCCGCCCGGATCCTCACCCTCGCCGGCGCCGTGATCACCGTCGCCTCCACGTTCATGTCGTGGACCTACACCACCGACTTCCCCGGCGACCTCACCGTCAGCGGCTACCCCGGCGGCCTGCAGATCCTCACCCTCATCAGCGCCCTCCTCACCGGCGTCATCGCCCTCGGGGCCTTCGGCGTCAAGGGCCTGCGCTGGCTCAACCCCAGCCGCACCGACAACGGCGTCCTGCTGCTCGCCCTGGCCACCCTGGGCACCACCTGGTACACCGTCATCGACATCGCCGCGAAACTCGGCGGATTCGCCAACCTCGACCCCGGCGGCTTCGTCGCCTTCGTCGGCGCGCTCGTCCTCATCGTCGGCGCCCTGGCCCTGCCCATCGACCGACGCCCCAAGGAAGCCGCCGGCGCCGAGTACTACGAACTCGGCCGGTTCGAAAGCATCCCCGCCGTCGTCCGCGGCTACGTCTGGCTGCGCGAAGCCCGCCTGCACCACAGCGACCTGCGCGTCCCCGACGCCCGCAAGGCCAACCCCTGGCTGCAGCGCCTGATCGTCGTCGTCGTCTACGCCGCCGGCCTGAAGGTCCTCACCTACGGCCTCGCCACCGACTACAGCGACCTGTTCATCGGCTACCTCATCGTCGTCACCGTCGCCTTCCTCGGACTCGGCGCCAGCGGACTGCTCAAGCAGTTCCAGCAACTCACCGCACGCAACAAGCGGTTCTCCGCCACCGTCGGCGTACTCGCCGCCGTCGCCTACCCGTTCGCCCAGAACAACGAACACTGGGCCAACCTCGGCGTCAGCGTCCTCATCGTCGGCACCGTCGCCCTCGGCCTCAACATCGTCGTCGGCCTCACCGGCCTGCTCGACCTCGGCTACGTCGCCTTCCTCGGCGTCGGCGCCTACACCGCGGCCCTGGTCTCCGGCTCCCAGTACTCCATCTGGGGCGTCCAGTTCCCGTTCTGGGCCGCCGCCCTCGCCGGCATGGCAGCCGCCTGCGTCTTCGGCATCCTCATCGGCGCCCCCACCCTGCGCCTGCGCGGCGACTACCTCGCCATCGTCACCCTCGGCTTCGGAGAGATCTTCCGCATCGTCGTCCGCAACCTCGACGGCGTCAGCGGCCCCAAGGTCACCAACGGCCCCAACGGCATCGCGCAGATCCCCGACCTGTCCATCTTCGGGTACAACCTCGGCGCCACCCACTCCGTCGGGTCCTTCACCCTCGGCCGGTTCGCCAACTACTACCTGCTGATGCTCGTCATCACCGTCATCGTCGTCCTCGTCTTCACCCGCGCCGCCGACTCCCGCATCGGCCGCTCCTGGATCGCCATCCGCGAGGACGAGACCGCCGCCACCGCCATGGGCATCAACGGCTTCCGCGTCAAGCTCGTCGCCTTCGCCCTCGGCGCGTCCCTCGCCGGCCTCGCCGGCACCGTCTTCGCCCACGTCACCAACAGCGTCGTCCCCGACCCCTACGTCTTCTCCGGACCCGTACCGCCCAACTCCGCGTTCCTCCTCGCCGCCGTCGTCCTCGGCGGCATGGGCACGGTCAGCGGCCCCATCCTCGGCGCCGCACTCCTCTACGTCATCCCCGAGAAGCTGGACTTCCTGTCCAAGTACGAACTCTTCGCGTTCGGCATCGCCCTCATCCTCATCATGCGATTCCGGCCCGAGGGCATCATCCCCAACCGGCGCCGCCAGCTGGAGTTCCACGAGGACGAAGCCCAGGCACCCGCCAACCGACCGATGGGCGACGACACCGTCCCCGCCACCACGGCAGGGGCGTGAGGCACACCATGACCATCACCATCCCCCAGCAGCCCGCCCCCGCCTCCGCGGACACCGCCCTGCTCAAGGCCAGCGGCGTCATCATGCGCTTCGGCGGCCTCACCGCCGTCCGCAACGTCGACCTCACCGTCAACAAAGGCGAGATCGTCGGGCTCATCGGCCCCAACGGCGCCGGCAAGACCACCTTCTTCAACTGCCTCACCGGCCTGTACGTGCCCACCGAAGGCACCGTCAGCTACCAGGGCGCCATCCTGCCGCCCAAACCCCACCTCGTCACCAAAGCCGGCGTCGCCCGCACCTTCCAGAACATCCGGCTCTTCGCCAACATGACCGTCCTGGAGAACGTCCTCGTCGGACGCCACACCCGCACCAAACAGGGCCTGCTCTCCGCCCTCGTCCGCGGCCCCGGCTACCACCGCGCCGAAGCCGAATCCCGCCGACGCGCCATGGAACTCCTGGAGTTCACCGGCCTCGCCGACAAAGCAGAACACCTCGCCCGCAACCTGCCCTACGGCGAACAGCGCAAGCTGGAGATCGCCCGCGCACTCGCCAGCGAGCCCGGCCTGCTCCTCCTCGACGAACCCACCGCCGGCATGAACCCCCAGGAGACCAGGGCCACCGAGGAACTCGTCTTCGCCATCCGCGACCAGGGCATCGCCGTCCTCGTCATCGAGCACGACATGCGGTTCATCTTCAACCTCTGCGACCGCGTCGCCGTCCTCGTCCAGGGCGAGAAACTCGTCGAAGGCAGCTCCGACATCGTCCAGAACGACGAACGCGTCATCGCCGCCTACCTCGGCGAACCCTTCGAAGGCGCACCCGCCGACGAGGGCGACGCCGAAGTCCAGGCCGAGAGCGCCGCCGCGGACGCCGCCGAACCGGCCGAGAACACCGGGACCGATGCCGCAAGCACCACCAGCGAGCAGGAGAACGACCGATGACCGCACTCCTCGAAGTCGAGGACCTCCGCGTCGCCTACGGCAAGATCGAAGCCGTCAAGGGCATCTCGTTCTCCGTCGAAGCAGGCCAGGTCGTCACCCTCATCGGCACCAACGGCGCCGGCAAGACCACCACCCTGCGCACCCTCAGCGGACTCCTCAAGCCCCTCGGCGGACGCGTCCGCTTCGACGGCAAGGTCCTCACCCGCGTCCCCCCGCACCGCATCGTCGCCCTCGGACTCGCCCACTCACCCGAAGGCCGGCACATCTTCCCCCGCCTCACCATCGAGGAGAACCTCAAACTCGGCGCCTACCTCCGCAAGGACGGCACCGGCATAGCCAAGGACATCCAGCGCGCCTACGACCTGTTCCCGATCCTCGGCGAACGCCGCCGCCAGGCCGCAGGCACCCTCTCCGGCGGCGAACAGCAGATGCTCGCCATGGGCCGCGCCCTGATGTCCCAGCCCAAACTGCTCATGCTCGACGAACCCTCCATGGGCCTCTCACCGATCATGATGCAGAAGATCATGGCCACCATCGTCGAACTCAGGAAGCAGGGCACCACCATCCTGCTCGTCGAGCAGAACGCCCAAGCAGCGCTCTCCCTCGCCGACCAGGCCCACGTCATGGAAGTCGGCACCATCAAACTCTCCGGCACCGGCCAGGACCTCCTCCACGACGAAGGCGTCCGCAAGACCTACCTCGGCGAGGACTGACCACCCGCCCCCGCCACCCGCACCACACGGGAAAGCCCCGGCACACCACAGTGCCGGGGCTTCCCCGTGAACCGGACGACACCGCCGCCCGGCCGCACCCGGCGACCCGGCAGCCGCCCGCCTACTTCTCCGCCACCTCGTCGATCACGGCCTGCGCCACCGCCTGCATCGACATCCGCCGATCCATCGACGTCTTCTGGATCCACCGGAACGCCGCCGGCTCCGACAGCCCGTACCGCGTCTGCAGCACGCTCTTCGCCCGGTCCACCAGCTTCCGCGTCTCCAGCCGCAGCGACAGATCCGCGACCTCCGCCTCCAGCGCACGCAACTCCTGGAACCGGCTCACCGCCATCTCGATCGCCGGCACCAGATCACTCTTCGTGAACGGCTTCACCAGATACGCCATCGCACCCGCGTCCCGCGCCCGCTCCACCAGCTCCCGCTGGGAGAACGCCGTCAGCATCAGCACCGGCGCCAGCTTCTCCCCGGCGATCCGCTCCGCCGCCGAGATCCCGTCCAGGACCGGCATCTTCACATCCAGGATCACCAGATCCGGCCGCAGCTCCTCCGCGAGCCGCACCGCCGTCTCCCCGTCCCCCGCCTCACCGACGACGGAGTACCCCTCCTCCTCCAGCATCTCCTTCAGATCCAGCCGGATCAGCGCCTCGTCCTCCGCGATGACGACCTTCGTCGTCACCGGAGGCACGTGCGACTGCTCGTCCTGAGCCTGCTCATCCTGGGGCGTCGGGGACTCTTCGGGGGCGCTCACGGTGCTCCTTGTGCTCCTCGGGCGGGTGAGGGGTACTGCCCCCTGAGCCTACCTAGCTCCGGTAGAGTTTGAGTGCGAAGGATGTGCGCTATCCTGTGAATCGAAGGCCCCGGTAGCCCAATTGGCAGCAGGCAATGGATTCAAAACCCATACAGTGTCGGTTCGAGTCCGACCCGGGGCACTCCACCTTCCAATCGAAGGTAAGCGGTTCTTTCTAGAGAACGCTGAACAGGGTGAACTTGTGAGCGAATCGAGCTGACCGGCTCGCGCATCGCACAGAGTTGCGCCATGTACAACCTCGACACACGTCGCAACGCCCTGCGCCTGGTGGCGTCCGGCCGCAGTCTCAACAGTGTGAGCCGCGAGACCGGCATATCCCGCTCGACCCTTCGCGACTGGCGCGCCCACGGCATCGAGCCCCTCGGTCCGGGGTCCCGTCCCCTCCGTACCGACGGCCCTGCCTACCCCTATCTCCTCGGCCTCTACCTGGGCGACGGCTGCCTCAGCGCCCACCGCCGAGGGGTGTACGTGCTGCGCATCGCGTGTGCCGACGCCTGGCCGGGCCTCGCCGACGCCTGCGAGGCGGCCATCCGCGCGGTGCGCCCCGGCGGTGCCGTCTGCCGGGTGCGCCAGCAGGGCTGCGCGCAGATCACCTCGACCAGCAAGCGATGGCCGGCGGTGTTCCCGCAGCACGGCTCCGGCAGGAAGCACGAGCGGAAGATCACGCTGGAGCCGTGGCAGCAGGACGCCGTCGACGCGTACCCCTGGGAGTTCATCAAGGGTCTCGTCCACTCCGACGGATGCCGGATCACCAACTGGACCGAGCGGATCGTCGCCGGGGTGCGCAAGCGCTACGAGTACCCGCGGTACTTCTTCACGAACACCTCGGCCGACATCCGGCGGCTGTACACGGACACCTTGGACGCCCTCGGTGTCAGCTGGACGGAGACCCGGCGGCGCGGGGACGCCCACAACGTCTCGGTGGCCCGGCGGGCCTCGGTCGCGGTGATGGACCGGCACGTCGGTCCGAAGAACTGAGCCCCCGCCGGGGTCAGGCGGCGCCGTTGGTGGAGGTGGTGGGGGTGGCAGGGCGGAGCATGCAGGTGAGGCGGGCGGTGCAGACGCGCTTGCCGGTGGCGTCGTCGAGGATGGCGACCTCGTAGGTGGCGGAGGAGCGGCCGCGGTGGACGGGGGTGGCGGTGCCGGTGACGGTGCCGGAGCGCAGGCCGCGGTGGTGGGTGGCGTTGAGGTCGACGCCGACGGCGATCTTGCCGGGGCCGCCGTGCAGCATGGCGCCGATGGAGCCGAGGGTCTCGGCGAGGACGGCGGAGGCGCCGCCGTGGAGGAGTCCGTAGGGCTGGGTGTTGCCTTCGACGGGCATGGTGCCGACCACCTTGTCGGGTGCCGCTTCCAGGATCCGGATGCCCATGCGCTCGCCGAGGTGTCCGGCGGAGAAGAGGGCGGGCAGGTCGATGCCGAGGCCGGCGTACTGCTCGAGGATCTCCGGGGGGAAGGAAATGGTGGTGGTCTGCTCGCCCATGGACGGGGGACTCCGTTCAGTGCTGTTCGAGTCGGATGACGACGGACTTGGATGCGGGGGTGTTGCTGGTGTCGGCGGTGTGGTCGAGCGGGATGAGGACGTTGGTCTCGGGGAAGTAGGCGGCGGCGCATCCGCGGGGGGTGCGGTAGTGGACGACGCGGAAGCCTTCCGCGCGCCGTTCGGTGCCGTCGGTCCATTCGCTGACGAGGTCGGTGTAGTCGCCGTCGGCGAGGCCGGCGGCGGCGGCGTCCTCGGGGTGGACGAGGACGACGCGGCGGCCGTCCTTGATGCCGCGGTAGCGGTCGTCGAGCCCGTAGATGGTGGTGTTGTACTGGTCGTGGGAGCGGAGGGTCTGCAGCAGCAGGCGGCCTTCGGGGACGCGGGGGTATTCCAGGGGCGCGGCGGTGAAGTTGGCCTTGCCGGTGGCGGTGGGGAAGGTGCGGCTGTCGCGCGGGGCGTGGGGGAGGGTGAATCCGCCGGGCCGGCGGACGCGGGTGTTGAAGTCGTCGAAGCCGGGGACGACGCGGGCGATGCGGTCGCGGATGAGGTCGTAGTCGTGCTCGAAGTCGGCCCAGGGGGTGGGGCTGTGGGGGCCGAGGGCGGCGCGGGCGAGCCGGGTGATGATGGCGGTCTCGGAGAGCAGGTGGGGTGAGGCGGGGGCGAGGTTGCCGTGGGAGGCGTGGACCATGCCCATGGAGTCCTCGACGGTGACGAACTGCTCGCCGCCGGCCTGCCGGTCCTTCTCGGTGCGGCCGAGGGTGGGGAGGATGAGGGCGCGTGCTCCGGTGACGGCGTGGGAGCGGTTGAGCTTGGTGGAGACGTGCACGGTGAGCCGGGCCTGGCGGACGGCGGCTTCGGTGACGGTGCTGTCGGGGGTGGCGGCGACGAAGTTGCCGCCCATGGCGAAGAAGACCTTGGCGGTGCCGTCGCGCAGGGCGCGGATGGCGTGGACGACGTCGAGGCCGTGGTGGCGCGGGGGTTCGAAGCCGAACTCGTCGCGGAGGGCGTCGAGGAAGGCGGTGGTGGGGCGTTCGAAGATGCCCATGGTGCGGTCGCCCTGGACGTTGGAGTGTCCGCGGACGGGGCAGACGCCGGAGCCGGGGCGGCCGATGTTGCCTTGGAGCAGGAGGACGTTGACGACTTCGCGGATGGTGGGGACGGAGTGCTTGTGCTGGGTGAGGCCCATGGCCCAGCAGACGATGGTGCTCCTGGCGTCGCGCAGCCGGGTGTGGAGTTGGCCGATCTGGTCGCGGGTGAGTCCGGTGGCGGTCTCGACCTCGGTCCAGTCGGTGGCGAGCGCGGCGTCCTTGTAGTCCTGGTATCCGTGGGTGTGGGTGTCGACGAAGGTGTGGTCGACGGTGTCGTCCTCGATGAGGAGGCGGCCGAGGGCGCGGAAGAGGGCCTGGTCGCCGCCGAGGCGTATCGGGAGGTGGAGGTCGGTGAGGGCGGTGCCGCGGCCGGCGAGGCCGGTGGCGGTCTGGGGGTTCTTGAAGCGTTCGAGGCCGGCTTCGGTCAGGGGGTTGATGCTGACGATGGTGGCGCCGGCCTGTTTGGCCTTCTCCAGTGCGGAGAGCATGCGGGGGTGGTTGGTGCCGGGGTTCTGGCCGGCGACGATGATCAGTTCGGCCTGGTGGAGGTCGTCGAGGAGGACGCTGCCCTTGCCGACGCCGAGGGTTTCGGTGAGGGCGGAGCCGGACGACTCGTGGCACATGTTGGAGCAGTCGGGCAGGTTGTTGGTGCCGAACTCGCGGGCGAAGAGCTGGAGGAGGAACGCGGCTTCGTTGCTGGTGCGTCCGGAGGTGTAGAAGACGGCCTCGTCGGGGTCGTCGAGGGCGGTGAGTTCCTCGGCGACGATGTCGAAGGCGCGTTCCCAGGGGATGGCCTCGTAGTGGTCGGCGCCTTCGGGCAGGTACATGGGCTGGGTGATGCGGCCTTGCTGGCCGAGCCAGTAGCCGCTGCGCCGGGCGAGGTCGGAGACCGGGTGCGCGGCGAAGAACTCGGGGGTGACGCGGCGGAGGGTGGCCTCTTCCGCGACGGCCTTGGCGCCGTTCTCGCAGAACTCGAACGTGTGGCGTTTGTCGCCTTCGGGCCAGGCGCAGCCGGGGCAGTCGAAGCCGTCCTTCTGGTTGACCTTGAGGAGGGTGAGGGCGGCGCGCCGTGCTCCCATCTGGGCGCCGGCGACCTTCACGGTCTGTCCGATCGCGGGCAGTCCAGCGGCGGACTGCTTGGGCGCACTGACGTGCGGCGCGTCTTGTACGGGGTCTCCGGCCGGGGGCTTCGTTGCCATACGAACGATCCTGCCACTGTTTTTTGAAAGCGGGATCCCCCCATTTCTTTTGCGCCGGATCGCCTGCGGGCCCTTTCGGGCCCGGTGCCGACAGGGGCCCGGAGGGTGAGGGGGCCGGGTTGTCGGTGCTGCGTGGGAGGATCGGGCTGTGGCAGAGAAAGCGACGAAGACGACGACCGACCGCCCCCGGCTGATGCTGCTGGACGGGCATTCGCTGGCGTACCGGGCGTTCTATGCGCTGCCGGTGGAGAACTTCAGCACGGCCACGGGCCAGCCCACGAACGCGATCTACGGGTTCACCTCGATGCTGTCGAACACGTTGCGTGATGAGCAGCCGACGCATCTGGCGGTGGCGTTCGACGTGTCGCGCAAGACGTGGCGGTTCGACGAGTACCCGGAGTACAAGGCGACGCGGTCGAAGACGCCCGACGAGTTCCGCAGCCAGGTGGGGTTGATCGGCGAGTTGCTCGACGCGATGGGTGTGAGCCGGTTCGCGGTGGACGGCTTCGAGGCGGACGACGTCATCGCGACGCTGGCCACGCAGGCGGAGGAGCTGGGGTACGAGGTGCTGATCGTCACCGGTGACCGGGACGCCTTCCAGTTGGTGTCGGATCACGTGACGGTGCTGTATCCGACGAAGGGCGTCTCGGAACTGACGCGCTACACCCCGGAGAAGGTCGAGGAGAAGTACGGGCTCACTCCGCGGCAGTATCCGGACTTCGCGGCGCTGCGCGGGGACCCGTCGGACAATCTGCCGGGGATTCCGGGGGTCGGGGAGAAGACCGCGGCCAAGTGGATCATGCAGTTCGGGTCGTTCGCGGAGCTGTGCGAGCGGGTCGGTGAGGTGAAGGGCAAGGCGGGGGACAACCTCCGGGCGCATCTGGAGGCGGTGAAGCTGAACCGCCGTCTGACGGAGATGGTCAAGGACGTGCCGCTGGGGGCGGGGCCGGCGGAGCTGGAGCGGCCGCCGTACGACCGGGAGAAGCTCGGCGGCGTGCTGGACGCGCTGGAGTTCCGCAACCCGAACTTCCGGGAGCGGCTGTTCGCGGCGGATCCGGGTGCGGCCGAGCAGGAGGCCGAGGTCGCCGAGGGGGTCGCGGTCGACGGGATCGTGCTGGCGGCGGGTGATCTGCCGGGCTGGCTGGCGGAGCGGGCCGGGGAGCGGCTGGGGCTGGCGAGCGTGGACACGTGGTCGCTGGGCGGCGGCAGTGTGTCGCAGATCGCGCTGGCGGGCACCGAGGGTGCGGCGTGGTTCGATCCGTCGCAGGTGGGGGAGGCCGACGAGCAGGCGTTCGCGGCGTGGCTGGCGGATGCGGACCGGCCGAAGGTGGTGCACAACGCGAAGAACGTGGCGCGGGTGTTCGCCGAGCACGGCTGGCGGCTGGCGGGTGTGGCGATGGACACGGCGCTCGCGGCGTATCTGATCAAGCCGGGCCGGCGGTCGTTCGCGCTGGACGTGCTGTCGGTGGAGTACCTGGGGCGGGAGCTGGCGCCGGCGGACGGGGGCAGCGGGCAGCTGGCGTTCGGTGAGGAGGACGACGGCGAGGCGGCCGCGGCCGAGGCGCTGATGGTGCAGGCCCGCACGGTGCTGGATCTGGGCGAGGTGTTCGGGCAGCGGCTGCCGGAGGTGGGCGCGGCGGAGTTGCTGGACGACGTGGAGTTGCCGATCTCGGCGTTGCTGGCGCGGATGGAGCGGGCCGGGATCGCCGCGGACCGGGCTCATCTGGAGGGGCTGGAGCAGCAGTTCGCGGCCGCGGTGCAGCATGCGGTGTCCGAGGCGCATGCGGCGGTGGGGCACGAGTTCAATCTGGGGTCGCCGAAGCAGCTGCAGGAGGTGCTGTTCGGGGAGCTGGGTCTGCCGAAGACGAAGAAGACCAAGACCGGTTACACCACGGACGCGGACGCGCTGGCGTGGCTGGCGGCGCAGACCGACCACGAGCTGCCGGTGATCATGCTGCGGCACCGGGAGCAGGCGAAGCTGCGGGTGACCGTGGAGGGCCTGGTGAAGACGATCGCGCCGGACGGGCGGATCCACACCACGTTCAGCCAGATCGTGGCGGCGACCGGCCGGTTGTCGTCGACGGATCCGAACCTGCAGAACGTCCCGGTGCGTACCGACGAGGGCCGGGCGATCCGCCGCGGGTTCGTGGTGGGCGAGGGGTACGAGTCGCTGCTGACCGCGGACTACAGCCAGATCGAGCTGCGGGTGATGGCGCACCTGTCGGAGGACGAGGGGCTGATCGCGGCGTTCACCTCGGGTGAGGACCTGCACACCACGGTCGGCTCCCATGTGTTCTCGGTGGAGCGGGACGGGGTCGACGCGGAGATGCGCCGCAAGATCAAGGCGATGTCGTACGGCCTGGCGTACGGTCTGTCGGCGTTCGGGCTGTCGCAGCAGCTGGGGATCGAGGCGGCCGAGGCGCGGGCGCTGATGGAGACGTACTTCGAGCGGTTCGGCGGGGTGCGGGACTATCTGCATCGGGTGGTGGAGGAGGCCCGGGTCATCGGGTACACCGAGACGCTGCTGGGGCGGCGCCGCTACCTGCCGGATCTGACGAGCGACAACCGGCAGCGGCGGGAGATGGCCGAGCGGATGGCGCTGAACGCGCCGATCCAGGGGTCGGCCGCGGACATCGTGAAGATCGCGATGCTGCGGGTCGACGAGGCGCTGGCCAAGGAGCAGTTGCGGTCGCGGATGCTGCTGCAGGTGCACGACGAGATCGTGGTCGAGGTGGCTCCGGGGGAGCGGGAGCAGGTGGAGGAGCTGGTGCGCCGGGAGATGGCGGGCGCGTATCCGCTGCGGGCGCCGCTGGACGTGTCGGTGGGCTGGGGCACGGACTGGGAGTCGGCCGCGCACTGACGGTGCGTCGGGTGCCGGGCCGGTGCCGGGCGCTGCGGGTCGGCGGTGAACGCGTCGCGTCCCCTGGGTGAAGGGCCGCCGAGGGGACGCGACCGGGCGGTGAATTGCGGGGATTCGTCCCCTGTGGATTGCCGACGGCCTGTGGTCCAGGGGCTGAAGTTGCCGTAGGGTCGGTCGGGTTGTGGCGTCGGGCACGGCGTCCATCTCGTCTGTGGGAGGGGACCGCGATGGCAGCGCGGAGGTACGGCCGGAGGCTTCGCAGGGGGGCGACGGCGACGGCGGTGGCCGCCGCGGCGATGGCGGCGCTGAGCGCCTCGCAGGCCCCGGGACTGCTCGGGGTCGCCCACGCGGCGTCGCAGGGCAGCAGTCAGGAGCAGCCGCCCGTGGTGCCGCCGCCGGGATCCCAGATAGACGGCGGTTCGCCGTACATCACCGACCTGCCGCCGCTGAACACCGCGCCCGGGCCGCTGGCCCCCACGCCGGGCGGCGGGCCCGCGGTCACCGTCCCGTCCGGGACGAGCCTGCCGACGACGGTGCTGGCTGCTTACCAGCGGGCGCAGGCGGCCCTGGCCCTGTCGCAGCCCGGCTGCCATCTGCCGTGGCAACTGCTGGCGGCCATCGGTCAGGTGGAGTCCGGTCAGGCCCGCGGCGGGGCGGTCGACGCGAACGGCACGACGCTGTCGCCGATCCTCGGCCCGGTGCTCAACGGCAAGGGCTTCGCGAACATCCCCGACACCGACGGCGGCCGCTGGGACGGCGACCCGGTGCACGACCGGGCGGTCGGCCCCATGCAGTTCATCCCCTCCACGTGGGCGACCTGGGGTGCCGACGGCAACGGGGACGGGGTGAAGGACCCCAACAACGTCTTCGACGCGGCGCTGGCCGCCGGCGACTACCTGTGCGCGAACGGCCGGGACCTGGCCGTGTCGTCGGACATGGACCGCGCGATCCTGGGCTACAACCACTCGCAGGCGTACCTGAACCTGGTGCGCGCCTGGTACACGCACTTCATGCAGGGCGGCGCGGTGAGCGTCCCGGACCGCTCCGGCCGGTCCGGCAGCGGCGTCTCCCCGGAGCCCAACCCCTCGACGTCGCCGGTCGCTTCGCCCACGTCGCCGTCGTCGCCGCCGTCTCCGTCGTCTTCGGGTTCGTCGCCGCGCGGCCCGGTGAGCGTGGGCGGCACCGTCAGCCCGGCCCCGCCCGGCACGCTGCCCAAGCCGACCACCAGCCCCACGGGTTCGCCCAGCACGCCGCCGACGACGCCGCCCACCTCGGAGCCCCCGACGACGCAGCCGCCGAGCACCGACCCGACGACGCCGACCACTCCGCCGACGACGCCCGGCTGCCCCACGGACAGCCCGTCGCCGTCGCCGTCGGACAGCGTCAGCCCGTCGCCGACCGACAGCGCGACGGCGGACCCGTGCGCCACGCCCTCGGACACCCCGAGCCCGGCGAACACCGCGGGCGAGGCCACCGGTTCGGCCCTGACGCCGTCCGCGGACGCCACCAGCTGACGCACCCCCGCGCGCCCTGACCGGCCGGCGGCCCTCCCGGGGGCCGCCGGCCGGTCGGCGTACTCCCCCCGCGTAGGGCGAATGCCGCTGGTCCTGCCGCATCTGCTGGTGCGCGCGACCACCCCCCCGGCCTGTCCGGGGCCGTCCCCGTCTCCGCGCGGGCCGTCGTGCCGTTCGCCCTCGGGTACGCGCTGCGGCTGCGGCACGAGACCGCGGCCCGGGCGCGCGCCGAGGCGATCCGGCAGAACGTCGACGACGAGCGGCTGCGCGTCGCCCAGGAAATGCACGGCATCGTGGGCCACGGCCTCGCCGCGATCAAGGTGCAGGCCGACATCGCCCTGCACCTGCTCCCCGGGAACCCCGGGCAGGCTGGATGGTCGACCTGGCCGTCGCCGAGGCGATGATCGGACGCCGCCGGCGCCCGCACGGGGTCCGCGCGGGGCGGCGGATGCTAGGAACGGCGCGGGTTGGTGCGGCGGGTCGGGGGCGCGGTCGACGGGTCCTCGGGCCAGGGGTGGCGGGGGTAGCGGCCGCGCAGCTCCGCGCGGACCGCGCGGTAGCCCTCGCGCCAGAACGACGCCAGGTCCGCGGTGACCGCGGCGGGACGGCCCGCCGGCGACAGCAGGTGCACCAGCACCGGCACGCCCCGCTCCGGGCCCGCGCCCGGTGGGACGGCCACCCGCGGGGTGTCCCGCAGCCCGAACAACTCCTGGAGCTTCACGGCCAGGACGGGCTGCTCGCCGCTGTAGTCGACCCGGACCCGGGAGCCGCTGGGCACCTCCAGCCGCTCCGGGGCGAGTTCGGCGAACCGCGCCGCCTCCCCGGTCGCCCACGGCAGCAGCCGCGGCAGCGCCCCGCCCGCCTCGATCCTGGCCAGGTCCGCGCGGCGCCGGGCGCGCGCCAGTTCGGGGCCCAGCCACTCCTCGGCCCGCTCCAGCAGCGCCTCCTCCGAGACGTCCGGCCACGGCTCGCCCAGCACCCGGTGCAGGAACGCGATGCGCTGCCGCGTCTCGCGGGCCTCCCGCGACCAGCGCAGCAGCTCCGTGCCCTCGGCCCGCAGACCGGCCAGCAGCGCGGCGCGCACCGCGGCGGGGTCCGGCGCGGTCAGCGGCTTCGCGCTCAACTCCACGGCGCCCAGCCGCGTCACCCGCCGGGCGACGACGTCGCCGCCGCTCCAGCGCACCTCCTCGTACGCCTCCAGCAGCCCGCCCGCCGCAAGGCGCGCGGTCTCCTCGTCGATCACCGCCGCCAGCCGCATCCGGGCCGTCGCGCTGCCCGCGCCCCGGTCGGCGACCGCGACGGCCACCCACTCCGCCTCGCCCAGCCCGGCGCCCGCCTCCGCGGCCGTCCCCCCGGCCATCAGGTACCCGCCGCCGGGGCGGCGCCGCGCCACCCGTTCCGGGAACGCCAGGGCCGCCACCAGCCCGGCCGCCTCGTCGTCGCCCCACGGCCGCCCGCCGCCCGGCCGCGCGGGAGTGCCGGCCGAGGTGAGCGCGGCGCGCAGCCGCCGGGACTCGGCGTTCCAGCGGGTGCCGAACGCGTCGCCGCCGCGGCGGGCGGCGCGCCAGGCGCCGGCCAGGTCGGTGCCGTAGGAGGAGGGCACCTCCTCGGAGAGCAGGGCGGTGATCGCCGCGGCGCGCTCCGGCCCGACGAGCGGGGCCGCGTCGAGCAGGGCGCGGGCCAGCCGGGGGTGCAGCCCGAGCAGGGCGAGCGCCCGGCCGCGCCCGGTGGCCCGGCCGTCCGCGTCGACGGCGGCCAGGCCGTGCAGGACCGCACGCGCCGCGGCCAGGGCGCCCGCGGGCGGCGGGTCGAGCAGGGCCAGGCCCGCGGCGTCCGGGTCGCCCCAGCACGCGGCCTGCAGGGCGAACGCGGTCAGGTCGGCCAGCACGATCTCGGGCGCCGGGCGCGCCGCCAGCCGCGGGTGCTCCGCCTCGGCCCAGCACCGGTAGACGGTGCCCGGCGCCTCGCGGCCCGCACGTCCCGCGCGCTGCTCGGCGGCGGCCCGCGACGCCCGTACCGTCGTGAGCGCGCCGAGCCCCCGCGCGTGGTCGGTGCGCGGCTCGCGGGCCAGCCCGGAGTCGACCACCACCCGCACGCCCGGCACGGTCAGGCTCGACTCGGCGACCGAGGTGGCCAGCAGCACCCGCCGCCCCGCGCCGGGCGCCAGCGCCGCGTCCTGGACCTCGGCCGGCGCCCGCCCGTGCAGGTGCAGCACCTCCACCCCGGCCGGGCCGCCGGCCAGCAGCCCGGCCACCCGGCCGATCTCGCCGACGCCGGGCAGGAAGCACAGCACGTCCCCGTCACGCTCGGCCAGCGCCCGCCGCACCGTGGCCGCCACGTGCTCCAGCAGCGCCGGGTCCACCCGCATGCCGTGCGGGGGCCGCACCGCCCGGGGCGGCGGCGCCCACCGCACCTCCACCGGGTGCAGCACGCCCGCGGCCTCCACCGCGGGGCCGCCCAGCAGCCGCGACCAGGCCGCCGTGTCGGTGGTCGCCGACGCCGCCACCAGCCGCAGCCCGGGCCGCAGCACCGCCCGCACGTCCAGCAGGAACGCCATGGAGGTGTCCGCGTCCAGGTGCCGCTCGTGGCACTCGTCGAGCATCACCGTGCCGACCCCGGACAGCTCCTGGTCGCGCTGCAGCCGCTGCAGCAGCACCCCGGTGGTGACCACCTCGACCGCGGTGCGCGGCGACACCCGCCGCTCGCCGCGGACGGTGTAGCCCACGGTCTCGCCGACCCGCTCGCCCAGCAGCCACGCCATCCGCCGGGCCGCGGCCCGCACCGCCATCCGCCGCGGCTCGGCGACCAGCACCCGGCCGCCGTCGCCGAACTCCCCGGCCAGTACCAGCGGCACCAGCGTCGTCTTCCCGGTGCCCGGGGGCGCGGCGAGCACCGCGGACCCGCCGGCCCGCAGCGCCGCCAGCAGGTCGGGCAGCACCGAGGCGACCGGCAGCGCGCGGCCCTCCGGGCGGATCCGCGCCGTCACTCCGCGACGCAGACGAAGATCGCGGTGCCCGGCAGCAGCCGTCCGCGCAGCGGCGACCAGCCCCCCCACTCCTGGTCGTTCCACTGCGGCCACTCCGGCTCGACCAGGTCCACCAGCCGCAGCCCGGCCGCGGCGATCTCGCGGACCCGGTCGCCCAGCGTGCGATGGTGCTCGACGTAGACCGCCAGGCCCCGCTCGTCCTGCTCGACATAAGGGGTGCGGTCGAAGTAGGAGGAGGAGGCGGTCAGGCCCTCGGGTCCCGCCTCGTCGGGGAACGCCCAGCGCACCGGGTGGGTGACCGAGAAGACCCAGCGGCCGCCGGGCCGCAGCACCCGCCGCACCTCGCGGTGCACCCGCGCGGTGTCCGCGACGAACGGCAGCGCCCCGTACGCCGAGCAGGCCAGGTCGAAGGAGGCGTCGGCGAACGGCAGCCGGCCCGCGTCGGCCTGCACCAGCGGCACCGGGCCCGGCGCCGCGCCCGCGTGATCGGTGGCCTCGTCGATCCGCCGCGCGTGCAGCAGCTGGCGGTGCGAGAGGTCCAGGGCGACCGGCCGGGCGCCCTGCGCGGCCAGCCACCGCGAGCACTGGGCCGCCCCCGCGCCGACCTCCAGCACGGCCTGGTCCTTCAGCTCGGCGGCGGGGCCCAGCAGCGCGGCGTCCGCCTCGTCCAGGCCCTCGGGCCCCCAGACGAAACCGTCGTCCCGCAGGAACGCGCCGTGCTCCAGCTGGTACTCGTCCGCGTTCCGGTCCCACCAGTGGCGGTTGGCCCGGCTGCTCTCGGTCGCACCGGCAATACGACGGGTAGCTTCGGGTTCGGGTCCTTGGATCATCGCGGCAGTCGTCGTACTCTCTGGGGAGACCTGCGGGGTGGTGAGTTGCTCCGGTTAGGTCCGTTATGCGCGTGGTGCGCTCTTCGTGCATTGACCCTGCCCGGCTGCCCCCGTATGCTACAAGTTGCGCTGGCAGCCTGCGCGCCTCAGACGGAGCAGGCCGCGCTCGACTCTGCTGCAGATCCCTTTCGGATCCCCGTCGCATCGGTGGGCCTCGCGGCTCCCGGTCCCACGACCGGGCCGCAAGGAGCAGTAGGGCGAAAGAGGCTCCCGGCGTAGCAGTACCTACGACTTACTGTCCGTACCGGAGTCCTTTCCCTAATGACGAGCAGCACCGAGTCCCCTCGTACCACCCCGCAGGTGGCGGTCAACGACATCGGCAACGAGGAAGCCTTCCTCGCCGCGATCGACGAGACGATCAAGTACTTCAACGACGGCGACATCGTCGACGGCGTCATCGTGAAGGTCGACCGGGACGAGGTCCTGCTCGACATCGGTTACAAGACCGAAGGTGTCATCCCCTCCCGCGAGCTCTCCATCAAGCACGACGTCGACCCCAACGAGGTCGTCGCCGTGGGTGACGAGATCGAGGCCCTGGTCCTCCAGAAGGAGGACAAGGAGGGCCGGCTGATCCTCTCGAAGAAGCGCGCCCAGTACGAGCGTGCCTGGGGCACCATCGAGAAGATCAAGGAAGAGGACGGCATCGTCACCGGTACCGTCATCGAGGTCGTCAAGGGCGGCCTCATCCTCGACATCGGCCTGCGCGGCTTCCTGCCCGCCTCGCTCGTCGAGATGCGCCGCGTGCGCGACCTGCAGCCCTACGTGGGCAAGGAGCTCGAGGCGAAGATCATCGAGCTGGACAAGAACCGCAACAACGTGGTCCTGTCCCGCCGCGCCTGGCTGGAGCAGACCCAGAGCGAGGTCCGCCAGACCTTCCTCACCACCCTGCAGAAGGGCCAGGTGCGCTCCGGCGTCGTCTCCTCCATCGTCAACTTCGGTGCGTTCGTGGACCTCGGCGGTGTCGACGGTCTGGTGCACGTCTCGGAGCTGTCCTGGAAGCACATCGACCACCCCTCCGAGGTCGTCGAGGTCGGCCAGGAGGTCACGGTCGAGGTCCTGGACGTCGACATGGACCGCGAGCGCGTCTCCCTGTCGCTGAAGGCGACCCAGGAAGACCCGTGGCAGCAGTTCGCCCGCACCCACCAGATCGGCCAGGTCGTCCCCGGCAAGGTCACCAAGCTGGTGCCGTTCGGTGCGTTCGTCCGTGTCGACGAGGGCATCGAGGGCCTGGTCCACATCTCCGAGCTGGCCGAGCGCCACGTGGAGATCCCGGAGCAGGTCGTCCAGGTCAACGACGAGATCTTCGTCAAGGTCATCGACATCGACCTGGAGCGCCGCCGGATCTCGCTCTCCCTCAAGCAGGCGAACGAGTCCTTCGGTGCCGACCCGGCCTCGGTGGAGTTCGACCCGACCCTGTACGGCATGGCCGCGTCGTACGACGACCAGGGCAACTACATCTACCCCGAGGGCTTCGACCCGGAGACCAACGACTGGCTGCCGGGCTACGAGAAGCAGCGCGAGGAGTGGGAGGGCCAGTACGCCACGGCCCAGTCCCGCTTCGAGCAGCACCAGGCCCAGGTCATCAAGTCCCGCGAGGCCGACGAGCAGGCGGCCGCGGAGGCCGGCAACGCCGCGCCCGCCGCGGGTACCGGTGGCGGCGGTTCCTACTCCTCGGAGTCGGACGACAACTCCGGCGCCCTGGCGTCGGACGAGGCGCTCGCCGCGCTCCGCGAGAAGCTCGCGGGCGGCCAGAGCTGACCTCCCCGCGGGGAGCAACTCCAGCCGCACCAGCAGGCCGTTGAACGGTGGGCCCGCACCCCGAAGGGGGTGCGGGCCCACCGCCGTTCACGCCCCGCGCGCGGCCGGGCCCGCGGCGACGGCGGTCACGGCGTGACCGGGACGTTCGTCAGGCCCTTGCCGCCGGTGACGGTGTTGCTTGCGTAGACCGTGGTCGGGCAGTCCGGAGCAGTGTTGGTGACGTCGATCGCCAGTTGGTTCGCGCCGGTGGCGCCGGTCAGGTCCGAGGCGTTGTCCCGGAAGACGGTGCCGCAGCCCCAGCCGGGCTGCTGGGTGTGCGTCTGGTAGCCGTCGTTGAGGGTGCGGGTGCCGCGGTTGCCGGTGATGACGTAGTCGTTGCCCTTCACATCGACCCACGAGTCGTCGTAGTTGGTCATGCTCAGACCGCTGCCGTCGAAGGTGTTCCCGGAGACCAGGCCGCCGGTCGTGCCCTCCTTCAGGTCGATGTTCTCGGCGCCGACGTTGGGGCCGATGACGTTGTCGAGGATCTGCACCCGGTCGCTGGCGTCGGTGAGCGTGTTGGCGGTGCCGACGTACACGCCCTCGCCGTAACCGGGCCGCTGCAGGCCGGTGTTGTAGATCCAGGAGTTCCTGATCACGTCGTCGGTGCTGGAGGTGCGGAAGTGCACGCCCTCCATCTGCAGGTCGTGCACGGTCACCGAGTCGATCACCACGTGCGAGGCGGTGTCGGTGACGATGCCCTTCTGCCCGCCGGTGACGGTCAGGCCCTGCACCGTCCAGTAGCCGGCACCGTCCAGGTACAGGCCGTAGCCGCCGCTGGAGGAGAGGACCGCGTTCGCCGAGCCGGTCAGGGTGATGGGGGCCGCGGCCGTGCCCGGGGTGTAGGCCTTGAAGTTCCCGATGTAGGTGCCGTCCGCGAGGTGGATGGTCTGGCCGGGGGCCGCCGCCGCGAGCGCGGCCTTCAGCTCCTTGGCCGTGGTGACCTCCACGGTGGTGCCGGCCGCGTGAGCCGGCACGGGGTAGGCGAGCAGGCCGGCGGCCAGCAGGGCGGCCGCGGCGGGGAGAGTCAGGAGCGCGTGGGGTCGCATCCGGAACGCCTTTCATGAACATGAACGGTGGGCGTTGACATGAACGAGGGCGGCGCCTGGACGGTAGGGCGCCCGCTCCCGGCCCGTCAAGACACCCGTTCCGGCCGTTCCGGCGCGCCGCGGCCCCGCCGGGAATGGCGGGCCGGGAGCGTTCGTTGAACGTCACAGAGAGCGAGGAGGACGATCACCGTGCTGGATCCCCAGGGACTGTACGCATACGTGCCGGGCGGGGCCGAAGCCGTCGACGAGGCGGTCGGTGACACCGGACCGGTGCTGCTGTACCACTTCGAGGGGTACATGGACGCCGGCGCGACCGGCGAGCAGATCACCGAGAAGCTGCTGGACCGCCTCGACGGCCAACTCGTCGCACGCTTCGACGCCGACCGCCTGGTCGACTACCGGGCCCGCCGCCCGCTGATGACCTTCGAACGCGACCACTGGTCGTCCTACGAGTCGCCGGCGCTCGACCTCCACCTGCTGCGCGACACCACGGGCACGCCCTTCCTGCTGCTCTCCGGCCCCGAGCCGGACGTGGAGTGGGAGCGCTTCTCCCGCGCGGTGCTCGAGATCATCGAACGCCTCGGGGTGCGCCTGGCCATCAACTTCCACGGCATCCCGATGGGCGTGCCGCACACCCGTCCGGTCGGCGTCACCCCGCACGGCAACCGGGTCGACCTGATGCCCGGCCACCGTGCCTGGTTCGACGAGGCGCAGGTCCCCGGCAGCGCCGCCTCGCTGATCGAGCTGCGGCTCGCCGAGGCCGGCCGGGACGTCCTGGGCGTCGCCGCCCACGTGCCGCACTACCTCGCCCGCTCCCCGTACCCCGACTCGGCGCTCACCGTCCTGGAGACGATCACCGCCGCCACCGGCCTGGTGCTGCCCGAGATCGCCCACGCGCTGCGCAACGAGGCGCACACCGTCCGGGTCGAGATCGACCGGCAGGTCGCCGAGGGGGACGGCGAGCTGGTCTCCGTCGTCCGCGGGCTGGAGAGCCAGTACGACGCGGTCGCCGGGTCGGACAACCGGGAGAACCTGATGGCCGAGCCCGTCGACCTGCCCTCGGCCGACGACCTCGCCGCCGAGTTCGAGCGGTTCCTCGCCGACCGGGAGGACGACGGCCGGTGAGCCGGCCGCCGTGCCCGCTCAGCGGGCGGCGGCCCGCTCGGTGAGGGTGTCCCAGGCCGCCCGGACCTGGGGCTCCAGCTCCTCCAGCGGGCCGTCGTTGGCGATCACCACATCGGCGATCGCCAGCCGCTGCTCACGGGTGGCCTGCGCGGCCATCCGGGCCCGTGCCTCCTCCTCGGTCATGCCGCGCAACCTGACCAGGCGGTCCAGCTGGGTCGCCGGCGCCGCGTCCACCACGATCACCAGGTCGTACAGCGGCGCCAGCCCGTTCTCGGTGAGCAGCGGCACGTCGTGCACGACCACCGCGTCCGGACCGGCGGCCTGCTGCAGCTCGGCCGACCGCGCGCCGACCAGCGGGTGCACGATCGCGTTGAGCGCCCCCCGCCGCTCCTCGTCGGCGAAGACGATGGCGCCGAGCCGGGGCCGGTCCAGGCTCCCGTCCGGCGCCAGCACCTCGGGGCCGAACTCGGCCACCACCGCCGCCAGCCCCGGCGTGCCGGGCTCGACGACCTCGCGGGCGATCCGATCGGCGTCGACCAGCACCGCGCCGTGGGACACCAGCAGCCGGGACACCTCGCTCTTGCCGGCGCCGATACCGCCGGTCAGGCCCACTGTCAGCATGAGCGACAGCTTAGGGTCTGCCGTCCGGCCGCCCCGCGCACGGGCGGGGAATGGGGTTGCCCGCCGGGGCGTTGGGTATGTCTGACCAGACGATCCGTCGTCACCCGTGCCCGATTCAGGGAGGCGGCCTTGCCCGAGCGGAGCCCCGAGACCCACATCATCGACTACCGCGCCGCGGAGCAGTTGCTGGCCGCGCGAGACCCGCGCGGCGCCGTCAAGCTCCTCGACCCGGTGATCGCCGCCCACCCGGAGAACACCGCGGCCCGCCTGCTGCGCGCCCGGGCGTTCTTCGCCGCGGCGCAGCTGCGCCCGGCCGAGCTGGAGTTCCAGGTGGTGCTGGAGCGCGAACCGGACAACGCGTTCGCGCACTTCGCCCTGGGGCGCACGCTGGAGCGGGCCAACCGCTCCGACGAGGCCCAGCGGCACTTCCGGCTCGCCGCCGCGCTCGATCCGCGCCCGGACTACGTCGCCGCGGCCCGCTTCGAGACCGGCTGACCGCTCGCCGCCGGTTCCCGCCCCGGGAACCGGCGGCGGCGCGGCATGCGTCAAACTCCCGTCAAGGAAACCGCGGTCGCGGTACGGCGGCGGGCCCCCGCCGCTACGGTCACACCCTTGTCATCGAAGGGGAGCGGGACATGGAAGTCGTCGTGGTGCTGGTGATCATCCTCGCGGTGCTGGGCCTGGTCGTGCTGCCCAGCAGCGTGCGCGTGGTCAAGCAGTACGAGCGCGGTGTCATCTACCGGTGGGGGCGCGTCACTTCGCTGCCCAAGGAGCCGGGCCCGCGCATGCTGGTGCCGTTCGTCGACCGCATGACCAAGGTCAACATGCAGGTCGTCACGATGCCCGTGCCGTCCCAGGACGGCATCACCCGCGACAACGTCTCGGTGCGGGTGGACGCCGTGCTGTACTTCCGGGTCGTCGACCCGATCAGGGCCACCGTCGACGTGCAGAACTACCAGTTCGCCATGCTCCAGGTCGCCCAGACCTCGCTGCGGTCGATCATCGGCAAGAGCGAGTTGGACGACCTGCTGTCCGGCCGCGAGCAGCTCCACGAGGGACTGGAGCTGATGCTCGCCACCCCGGCCGCGGGCTGGGGCGTGCACATCGACCGGGTCGAGATCAAGGACGTCGCGCTGCCGGAGTCGATGAAGCGGTCGATGGCCCGGCAGGCCGAGGCCGACCGCGAGCGGCGGGCCCGGATCATCACCGCCGACGGTGAACTCCAGGCCTCGCAGAAGCTGTCGGAGGCCGCGCGGACGATGGACGCCAACCCGGCGGCCCTCCAGCTGAGGCTGCTGCAGACGGTCGTCGAGGTCGCCGCGGAGAAGAACTCCACGCTGGTCATGCCCTTCCCGGTGGAGATGCTGCGGTTCTTCGACCGGGCCGCCGGATCCGCCGGCGGCGGCACGTCCCCGGCCGCGGCGGCGGACGCGGCGCCCGCCGACCCGCCGGCGGTCGAGGCCGCCGACAGCCCCGCCGAACTCCCCCAGAACGCCTCGCCGCAGATCCCGGACCCGCGCTCCTCGGAGGAGTGAGACCTGCGCCCCTCGCCCGCCCGGCGTGCGCACGGCGGGGCGGCCGGTGCCCGGCACCGGCCGCCCCGCCTTTCGCGTTCCCGGGGTTGGGGCGGAAGGTCAGCTCGACCAGTCGACCTTGAACACCCAGGCGTAGCGGCCGGCCGCCCGCGCGGCGGCCGGCACCTGCACGGTCAGCTTCCCGCCGTCGAACGTCCAGTCCAGCGGCTGGCCGTAGCCGAGCATCGTCACCTTGTTGCCCTTGCGGATCGGCACCGGCGCCTCCACCACCAGCGTGCTGCCGGGCTCCTCCAGCGAGGAGATGTAGAACGCCTGCCCCTGCTGCACGCTGAACCGCAGCGAGCCCAGCTGCGCCATCGGGGTCCAGTACGTGGTGCCGTACACCGACTCGCCGTTCACCCGCAGCCACTGGCCGGTGTCCCGCAGCCGCTGCTCCATGACCGCCGGGATGGTGCCGTCCGCCTTCGGGCCGATGTCCAGCAGGAAGTTGCCGTTCTTGCTGACGATGTCGACCAGCGTCTGCACGACCTCCTCCGCCGTCATGTAGCGGTCGTCGGGGGTGGCCTGGTTGTAGCCGTAGGAGTGCGGGTCCAGGCCGCGGCTGGCCTCCCACTTGGCCACCACCGTGTTGTTGTAGGTGGTGTACTCCGGGGTGGTGAAGTCGTGCGGGCCGATGCCGGAGCGGTTGTTGACCGTCACGTCCTTCGGACGCGCCCGGTTCTTGGCGTTGTTGAAGTAGTCGGCCAGCACGTGGTGGCTGTCGTTGGCGCCGCCGATGTCGCACCAGATGACATCCGGGTCGTAGCCGTGGATCAACTCCTCCATCTGCGGGGCCTGGTAGTCCGCGACGAAGTCCTTGCCCGCGGTGTAGCCGGTGTAGGGCACCGGCTCCAGGGTGTACGGGTTGCGCGGGGCGTGACCCATCCACGGGTTGTCGGGGTTGAACCACTCCGGCATCGAGAAGTACAGGCCGTTGCGCAACTGCGGGGTGTAGGTGCGCGACGCGGCGAACAGGTCCTTGATCAGGTCGCGGTGCGGGCCCATCCGCACCGCGTTGCGGTCCGAGACCTTGGTGTCCCACAGCGCGAAGCCCTCGTGGTGCTTGGAGGTCAGCACGTAGTACTCGGCGCCGGCGTCGCGGAACAGCTCCACCCACGACCGCGGGTTGAAGCGGCTCGCGGTGAACATCGGGATGAAGTCGTCGTACGCGAAGTCCTCGCCGTAGGTCTTGGCGTGGTACGCGTACACCGCGTCGCCGCTGCTCTGCATCGAGTTCCAGTACCACTCGGCGTACGACCCGCCGACCGGCGACCACGCCGGCACCGAGTACACGCCCCAGTGGATGAAGATGCCGAACTTGGCGTCGTTGAACCAGTACGGCGCCTGGTGCGAGCCGAGCGAGGCGTCGGTGGGCTGGTAGTCGGGGGTGCCCAGGATCAGCGGGGTGCTGCGGGACGCCGCGGTGGTCCCGTGGCCGGTGACCCGGACGGTGCCGGTGGCGGCGGTGCCCGGCGCGGTGCCGGCCGCGTTGCGGACGCCGATCCGCAACCGCGCCTGCTCGCCGGGGGCGAGCACCCGGACGGTGGCCGGCGCGACGGTCACGCCACCGGGGACCTGCACGTCGACCCGGACGTTGTCACCGGCCGCGATCCAGGCGGTACCGGCGTTGAGCACGGTCGCCTCGACGCTCTGCGTGAGGTGCGGGCCGGTCAGCGAGTTGGTCGACGCGGCCGAGCGCACCAGCAGGGCCCGCCCGGTGGCGGGCGGCTGCAGGGTGAGGGCGAAGACGTGCAGCGCCGAGGTGTTGGCCTGCGCGGGCCCGGTGGTCGGCAGCGTGACGCCGACCGCCTCGCGTGCCGGGTCCAGCCACAGCTCGCTGACGCTCATCGAGACCGGGTGCTGGTCGACGCCGGTGGGGGTGTAGCGGAACGACGTGGTCAGCTCGCCGCCGCCGGAGTACCAGTCGTCGCCGCCGAGGGGGGCGCTGGAGGTGCTGCCGTCGGAGTAGTGCACGGTCGCCGTGCCGGAGGCCGCGCCGTAGCTGCACGACACCAGGAACGACGCGGACAGGTAGTGGCCGGCCGGCAGGTCCACGAGCTGGCCGCGGGCCACGATGTTGTTCTTCGCGCCTGCTGCCGACGACGGGAAGAGGAAGCTCACCCCTCCGATGACTGCCGTACCGGAGGGCAGCTCCTCACCGGGGAAGGAGTAGCCGGACCCGTCGAAGTTCCCCCCGCGGGCGCCGGCGGTGTCGATGCCGTCGTTGTCGAACCAGGTGTCCAGGGGGACCGGCACCGCGTCGGGCACGCTGCCCCAGTCGCTGGAATCGGCCTGCTGTGCTGCGGATCTGTCGGGTGCTGCCACCGCGTTCTGTGCGGTGAGCAGGGTGGTGCCCACGGCTGCGCCGGCTGCCATACCCAGTACCTGGCGTCGTGGGAACGTGCTCATGTGCCCTCCTCGTCCATGGAGCGGCTCATCACGAATGAAAGGACATCCACTGAGACATCCGATGAGTGATCCTGGAGAGGTGAGTCGAACCTGTCAATAGATCGGACGGGCAGCGCAGCTCAGCGGACCCGGCGGGACCGCAGGGCGCAGGGGTGCGGGCGCGATGCGCAACGGCCCCGGCCCAGGTTCAGAACAGGGGCGCGGGCAGCACGCCCTCCAGCGCGAGCAGCTGCCGCTTGATCTCCAGGCCGCCGCCGAAGCCCCCTATGCCGCCGTCGCTCTCGATCACCCGGTGGCACGGCACGATGACCGGCAGCGGGTTCGCGCCCATCGCGGCGCCCACCGCACGCGCGGCGTCCCGCTCGCCGACCCGGTCGGCCAGGTCCTGGTACCCCACGACGGAGCCGTACGGCACGCCGGACGCCAGCTCGCGCAGCACTTTCCGGGCGAAGCCCGTGGCCAGCGACCAGTCCAGCGGCACGTCGAAGGTCCGCAGCGTGCCGGCGAAGTACGCCGCCAGCTGCGTCGTGACCGGTTCCAGGCGCGCGGCGTCCTCCACCACCGGCGCGCCCAGCCGGCGGCCCAGCGCGGGCAGCGTCCGCTCCAGGTACGCGGGCACGGCCCGGAATCCGACCAGCACCAGCCCCTGCTGCGTCCCCGCCACCAGCAGCGGCCCGATCGGCGCGTCCACCACGGTCCATGCCACCTCAGTCACGCTCCCCAGCCTAGGGCGGGGGTCCGACAGCGGGCCCCGGCCCCAGGCGGGAGCCGTCCGGAAGGCCACGGGCCGGGCCCTCGCGGGAGCCCCGGACCGGGGCCGCGGCCGATTGTCGGTGGCGGGCTTTACCGTGGAGGCATGCGGCCCGTTTCAGACATCGAACGCAGTGTGGCGCCCTTCGAGGTCGTCAGCCCCTACCAGCCCAACGGTGACCAGCCCACCGCCATCAACGACCTGGAGCGGCGGATCCGCGCGGGCGAGCAGGACGTGGTGCTGCTCGGCGCCACCGGTACGGGCAAGTCCGCCACCACTGCCTGGATGATCGAGCGGCTCCAGCGCCCCACCCTGGTGATGGCGCCGAACAAGACGCTGGCCGCCCAGCTCGCCAACGAGTTCCGCGAGCTGCTGCCGAACAACGCGGTCGAGTACTTCGTGTCGTACTACGACTACTACCAGCCGGAGGCGTACGTCCCGCAGACGGACACCTACATCGAGAAGGACTCCTCGATCAACGAGGAGGTCGAGCGGCTGCGCCACTCCGCCACCAACTCGCTGCTCACCCGGCGGGACGTGGTGGTGGTCGCCTCGGTGTCCTGCATCTACGGCCTGGGCACCCCGCAGGAGTACATCGACCGCATGGTGCGGCTCAACGTCGGGGACGTCATCGACCGCGACCAGCTGCTGCGCAAGTTCGTCGACATCCAGTACACCCGCAACGACGTGGCGTTCTCCCGCGGCACCTTCCGGGTGCGCGGCGACACCATCGAGATCTTTCCGGTCTACGAGGAACTCGCCGTCCGCATCGAGATGTTCGGTGACGAGATCGAGGCCCTCTACACCCTGCACCCGCTGACCGGCGAGGTGATCACCGAGGACCGGCAGATCTACGTCTTCCCCGCCACCCACTACGTCGCCGGCCCCGAGCGGATGGAACGGGCCATCGCCGGCATCGAGAAGGAGCTGGAGGGCCAGCTCGCCCAGATGGAGAAGCAGGGCAAGCTGCTGGAGGCCCAGCGGCTGCGGATGCGCACCACCTACGACATCGAGATGATGCGGCAGATCGGCACCTGCTCGGGCATCGAGAACTACTCCCGGCACATCGACGGCCGCGAGTCCGGCTCCGCGCCCGACACCCTGATCGACTACTTCCCCGAGGACTTCCTGCTCGTCATCGACGAGTCCCATGTGACCGTGCCGCAGATCGGCGCGATGTACGAGGGCGACGCCTCCCGCAAGCGCACCCTGGTCGACCACGGCTTCCGGCTGCCGTCCGCGCTCGACAACCGGCCGCTGAAGTGGGAGGAGTTCCTCACCCGCGTCGGCCAGACCGTCTACCTGTCGGCGACCCCCGGCCCGTACGAGCTGTCCCGCGGCGACGGCGTCGTCGAGCAGATCATCCGCCCGACCGGCCTCGTCGACCCCGAGGTCATCGTCAAGCCCACCGAGGGGCAGATCGACGACCTGGTGCACGAGATCCGGCTGCGCACCGAGAAGGACGAGCGCGTCCTGGTCACCACCCTCACCAAGAAGATGTCCGAGGACCTCACCGACTACCTGCTCGAACTCGGCGTCCGGGTCCGCTACCTGCACAGCGACATCGACACGTTGCGCCGCGTCGAACTGCTCCAGGAGCTGCGGGCCGGCGAGTTCGACGTGCTGGTCGGCATCAACCTGCTGCGCGAGGGCTTGGACCTGCCCGAGGTGTCCCTGGTCGCGATCCTGGACGCCGACAAGGAGGGCTTCCTGCGCTCCGGCACCTCGCTGATCCAGACCATCGGCCGCGCGGCCCGCAACGTCTCCGGCCAGGTCCACATGTACGCCGACCGCATCACCGCGGCGATGGAGAAGGCCATCGACGAGACCAACCGGCGCCGCGAGAAGCAGATCGCGTACAACACCGAGAACGGCATCGACCCGCAGCCGCTGCGCAAGAAGATCGCCGGCATCCTCGACTCCTTCGCCCGCGAGGACGCCGACACCGAGGAGCTGTTGGGCTCCGGGCGGCAGCGCTCGCGCGGCAAGGCGCCGGTGCCGGGCCTGTCGGCGAAGGCCGGCGGCAAGCGCGACAGCGCCAAGCTGCCCGCCGCCGAACTCGCCGACCTCATCGGCGAGCTGACCGACCAGATGCACTCCGCGGCCGCCGAGCTGCAGTTCGAGGTGGCCGCCCGGCTGCGCGACGAAGTCGGCGAGCTGAAGAAGGAGTTGCGGCAGATGCGCGAGGCGGGCATGGCCTGACCGGAGGGATCGGTTCCCGAGGCGAACCGGGACACCCATCGGCGGCGTCTTGTTAGGGTGCGGGACACAACCGCACACCAAGTGACGGGTGAGAGGGGACAGCGCGTGACGGTCAACATGACCAAGGGCCAGAAGATCAGCCTGAGCAAGGCGGACGGGGGATCGCTGACCGCGGTCAGGATGGGGCTGGGGTGGCAGGCCGCGCCGCGCCGCGGGCTGTTCGGCAGCCGCACCCGGGAAATCGACCTCGACGCCTCCGCTGTGCTCTTCGCCGACAAGCAGCCGGTGGACGTGGTGTTCTTCCGCCACCTCACCAGCGACGACGGCTCGGTCCGCCACACCGGCGACAACCTGGTCGGCGGTGCGGGCCAGGGCGGCGACGACGAGTCGATCCTGGTCGACCTGGCGCGCATGCCCGTGCACGTCGACCAGATCGTCTTCACGGTGAACTCCTTCACCGGCCAGACCTTCGCCGAGGTGCAGAACGCGTTCTGCCGCCTGGTCGACGAGACCAACGGGCAGGAGCTGGCGCGCTACACGCTGACCGGCGGCGGCCCGTACACCGCCCAGATCATGGCCAAGGTGCAGCGCAACGCCGGCGGCTGGTCGATGACGGCCATCGGCACGCCCGCCAACGGCCGCACCTTCCAGGACCTCATCCCGGCGATCCTGCCCGCGCTGTAGTCCTGCCGGACAGGACCTGACTGCCGGCCGGTGCACGCACGCACCGGCCGGCAGCCACCCGCCGGCCGGTCCACGCCGCGGGGACACACGACCAACAGAAGACGGGAACGGGGGCGGCCCTCATGACGGCCGAACTGGTCCGCGGGCAGAACCATCCGCTGCCCGGCAACCGGCTGGAGATCCGGGTGTCGGCGGGCACCCCCGTGGTGGCCGCGGTCACCCTCGGGGACGATCAGGGCCGGGTCTCCGGCGACCAGGGCTGGCTGGCCCACCCGGGGGAGCCGCAGCTGCCCGGCGTGGAGGTGCCGCGGCAGGCCGCCGCCGAGCACCGGCTGGCCGTCGACCTCGGCGCCATGCCGGACGAGGTGCACCGGGTGCACGTCCTGCTGGCGCTGCCCGGCGGGCGCCCCGGCGCGGCCGCCGTGTTCGGCGCGGTACCCGCGCCGCACGTGGAGGTCACCACCCCCGAGGGCGCCGGCATCGCCGGCTTCACCATCACCGGGCTCGGCCCGGAGACGGCGCTGCTGGCCGCCGAGCTGTACCGGCGCCAGGGCGCCTGGAAGATCCGGGCCGTCGGCCAGGGCTACGCCGGCGGGCTGCCGGCGCTGCTCGCCGACCAGGGCGTGCCGGAACCCGCGGACACCGCAGGCCGGATCCACCACGCCGCCGACCGCGAGCTGGCCCGCTCGGTCACGCCGCCCCCCGAGACGCCGGCGGGCGGCCGCCGCGCGGCCACCGGTGCGGCCCCCACCGGCGCCAGCACCTCCTCCGCGGGGACGTCGGAGACGTCGGGCGCGTCGGGCACGTCACAGGGAGCGACCGCGAGCGGCGGCGGCATCGACTACCGGCACCCGCGCCGCCGTCCGACCCAGCCCCCCGCCCCGCAGCCCGGCGCCACCGGCGGCACGCCGCCCATCCCCGCGCAGGCCCAGGCCCCCGGCTCCGCCCAGGGTGCCCCGCAGCCGAACCCGTCAGGACCCCCCGCGCCCGTGGCCGGCGACGCCGCCGGCTGGTCGATGGAGGAGCGGCTGCACAACCAGATCTGGGGCATGTTCGAGGATCTGGCCAGGACCGTCGCGGCCTACCGCAGCGCCGAGGACTTCGCCCAGTCCCGTTACGACCAGGAGCTCGACCGGCTGCTGGCCGACCCCCGCTCCCGCAGCGGTGCGGGCGCCGACGCGGCCCGCGACGCCGCCGAACTCAAGCAGATGGCTCTGATCGACCAGGCCCGCGCGGTGCTCGACCGCGACCTCGCCCAGCTCGCCGCGGAGGCCGAGGTCGTCGATCCGGCGCTGCCGCCGCCGTTCGCCGGCTGGGAGAACCCCTGCTGGCACGGCTACCAGGTGCCGGCGGAGCCCCCGATGGCGGTGCGGCTCGGAAGCCTGACGCTGCCCGAGGCGCCCGAGCTGCGGATCCCGCTGCTGGCCCGGCTGCCGCTGAACCGCGGCCTGTGGATCGACAGCGCCGAGGACCGGCGGCTGGCGATGGACGTCGCGGTCTCGATCGCCGCCCGGCTGCTCGCCTCCCACCCGGCCGGCGCCTTCGCGGTGCACGCGCTGGACCCCGCCGGATCCGGCGCCCAGGCGCTGGCGCCGCTGCAGGCCGGCGGCGCGCTCGTGCTGCCGCCGCCCGCCGCGGGCGTGGCGGGCGTCAGCGAGGTGCTCGGGCGCCTCACCGAGCGGGTCGACCTGCTGCATATGGCGATGCGCGCCGGCGCGCCCGACGCGCTGCCGCCGGGCTTCGACACCGCGGAGCAGCTGCTGATCGTCAACGAGTTCCCGTACGCCTTCGACGACCGGACGGTCAACCAGCTGCGCTACCTCGCCGACGAGGGACCGGCGGCCGGCGTCCACCTGCTGCTGGTCGCCGACCGGGAGGATGCCGCCGCGTACGGCCCGGTCCTCGACCCGCTGTGGCGGTCGATGCTGCGGCTGACGCCGCTGCCCAGCGACCACCTGGCCGACCCCTGGGTGGGGCACGCGTGGACCTTCGAGCCCGCGCTGGTGCCGCCGGGCAGCGACGTGCTCGGCCAGGTGCTGCGCCGGCTCGCCGCGGCCCGCCCCGCCTACGGAGCGTGAGCCCGCCCGACCCCGCCGTGCACGCCGCCGGAGCGGTGGCACCGTGACCCGCGTCCCGGAGTCACCGCTCTGACCTGCCCACTTGGACGTACCTTTACCTTTCTTTGGTGATTCGTGTACCGTTTTCTGACGTACTGAATCTGCCGGAGGATCTGTGGACGTCTCCCTCACCCTCTGGGCGCTCACCATCGCAGGACTGTGTGCCCTGATCGCGGCCGACTTCGTCATCGGCCGCACCCCGCACGACGTCTCCCTGCGCGAGGCCGGGATCTGGACGGGAGTCTGGGTCGCCCTCGCCGCCCTGTTCGGCCTCGGACTGCTGGTCTTCGGCGGCGGCCAGCCGGCCGGTGAGTTCTTCGCCGGCTACATCACCGAGAAGTCGCTCAGCGTCGACAACCTCTTCGTCTTCGTGCTGATCATGGGCAAGTTCGCGGTGCCCTCGCAGTACCAGCAGCGGGTGCTGCTGGTCGGCGTGCTCATCGCGCTGGTGCTGCGCGCGGTGTTCATCGCCGCGGGCGCCACCGTCATCGCCAGCTTCAGCTGGGTCTTCTTCCTCTTCGGCGCCTTCCTGCTCTGGACCGCGTGGAAGCTGATCCAGGAGGCCCGCGGGGACGAGGAGGAGGCCGAGTTCGAGGAGAACCGGCTGCTCAAGGCGGTCGAGCGGCGCGTGCCCTCCACCGACCGCTACCACGGCACCCGGCTGTTCGTCCGCGAGAACGGCCGCCGGCTGATGACGCCGATGCTCGTGGTGATGCTCGCCATCGGCACCACCGACGTGCTCTTCGCCCTGGACTCGATTCCGGCGATCTTCGGCCTCACCCAGGACCCTTACATCGTGTTCACCGCGAACGCCTTCGCGCTGATGGGCCTGCGGCAGCTGTACTTCCTGATCGGCGGGCTGCTGAAGAAGCTGGTGCACCTGTCGTACGGGCTGTCGGTCATCCTCGGGTTCATCGGCGTGAAGCTGGTGCTGCACGCCCTGCACGAGGCCGGCGTGCACGTCCCCGAGATCTCCATCCCGGTCTCGCTCGGCGTCATCGTCGGCGTCCTGGCGGTCACCACCGTCACCAGCCTCGCCGCCTCCCGCCGCCAGCGGGCCGACGAGGAGCAGCGGCCGGAGACCGTCGACGCCTGACCGCCGGCTCACGCTCCACCCGCACCCGCACCCGCACCCGCACCCCCGGCGCGCGCCGCGGCCCGCACGCCGCGACGCGCGCCTCGCGGCGACGCGCCCTGCGCGCGGGGGCCCACCGGCGGGGGACTACCGTGGCCGTGTCGCGGACGGTTCACGTGGAAAGGCGCGGATGTGCCGAGCACCCTGGCTCTGCCCGAGCTGACCGGATCCCGGTTCTTCGACGCCTGGCAGCTGGACGTGCCCGCACTCGTGGTGATCGTGCTGCTCGGCGCGGGCTACGCGTACGGCGTGCGGCGCAGGCGGTGCGCGGGCGAGCCGTGGCCGCTGTGGCGGACCGCCGCGTTCTTCGTGGCGGGGCTGGGCATCCTGGCGGTCGCCACGATGTCCTCGCTGGCCGTCTACGACAAGGTGCTGTTCTGGCCGGCGGCCGTCCAGAACATCCTGCTTGACCTGTTCGCCCCGCTCGGCCTGGCACTCGGCGACCCGCTGGGCCTGGCCGATCCCGAGGGCCGGCTGCGCCGCGCCTTCGCCTCCCGCCCGGTGCGCGCCCTCACCTACCCCCTGGTCAGCTCCGTGCTGGTGCTCGCCTCCGAGCTGACCATCTACTTCACGCCCTACTTCGCCACCGCGCTCGGCAACGAGCTGGTGCTCCAGCTGATGCACCTGCAACTGCTGCTCACCGGCTGCCTGTTCGTGCTGCCCATGCTCAGCCGCCAGGAACTGCTGCCGGCCTGGTGCAGCCACCCGGTCCGGGCCGCGCTGGTCTTCTTCGACGGGCTCTTCGACTCGGTGCCGGGCATCGTCGTGATGACCAGCGGCACGCTGGTCGCCGGGCACTGGTACGCCGGCCACCCGCGCACCTGGGGGCCGTCGCTGCACCACGACCAGATGCTCGGCGGCGGGCTGATGCTCACCCTCGCCGAACTCGTCGCCCTGCCCTTCATACTGCTGGTCTTCCTGGAATGGGTCCGCGCCGAGCGGGCCAGGACCGCCGAACTCGACGCCCGGCTCGACCGCGAGGCGGGGCTGGGCGTGCAGGCCGTGCCCGCTCCTGCCGGTCCCGCCGGCCCGGCCGCCGTACCCGCGGCCGCGGCGAGGACGGCCGCACCCGCGGCACCGGCGGCGGAGAACGCCGAGGCCGGTCTGGCTCCCGGGATGAGCCGTCCCTGGTGGGAGACCGACCAGGGTGAAGTGGGCTCGCGGATGCGCCGCCGGCGCTGAGCCCCGGGCCGCCCGCCCAAGCCCGGCCGGCTCCCGTCCGGCCCTCCACACCGCGCCGGCACCCCCCCGCACCGCCCCGTGGACCAGAGGCCCGTCACTGCCTGCCGTAGACCGCCGCGAGCGCGCGGACCGTCGCGGCCAGCAACTCCCGCAGCTCGGGCGGCGCCAGCACCTCCGCCTCGGCGCCCATCGCGAGGAAGGCGCCGTGCGCCTGCTCCAGGGACTCGGTGGGCAGCGTGGCGCGTGTCCAGCCGTCCGGCTCGGGCTGCCCGGTGGCCGCCAGCGCCTGCGCCGCGGGGCCGGTCAGCCGGGCGGCCGCCGCCGGTGACAGCCGCACCACCGCCTCGCCCCGGTGCAGCCGGGACAGGAAGTCCGCCTCGTAGCGGCGCCAGTACTCGGCCAGCACGAAGCCGGCCGGGGGCTCGAACCGCTCCTCGGCCGCGGTCAGTTCCAGGATCTGGTCGACCCGGTAGGTGCGCGGCCCCGGGCCCGCCACCGCGTACCAGCGGCCGGCCTTGAGGACCAGGCCGTACGGCTCCAGGCGGCGGTCGACGTCCGTCGGCTCCCGCCACCGCCGGTAGCGCACCTGGAGCACCCTGCTGTGCCACACCGCGTCCGCGACCTGCTCCAGGAACGGCACCGGGTCGCCCTGCGCGTACCAGCCGGGCGCCTCCAGATGGAAGCGGGAGCGGATCCGCTCGGCCTGCTCCCGCAGCGGCGCCGGCAGCGCCGCGCCGACCTTGAGCTCCGCGGCGGCCAGCGCGGGGCCCAGGCCCAGCTCGGCGGCCGGGCCCGGCACGCCCGACAGGAACAGCGCCTCCGCCTCGCCGCTGGTCAGCCCGGTCAGCCGGGTGCGGTATCCCGCCAGCAGCCGGTAGCCGCCGCCGTGCCCCGCGTCGCCGTACAGCGGCACACCCGCGGCGTGCAGCGCCTCGACGTCCCGGTACACCGTCCGGACCGACACCTCGAGCTCGGCCGCCAGCTCGTCCGCCGTCATCCGGCCGCGGTTCTGGAGCAGCAGGAGGATCGACAGCAGACGGCTGGACTTCACTGACACAGGCTGTCAGGGGAGCGGCCGTAGCGTCCAGCCATGCCCTTCGCGGAGAAGTTCCTGACGGCGCCGCCACCGGTCGAGGTGGCCGGCCGCCGCATCAAGCGCTACCACGTCAGCGCCGACCCGGCCGGCATCGAGCCGGCCGTCGAGCGGGCGGCGTACGCGATCCTGCCCGAGCTGCTGCCCGAGCCCGACGGGACGCCGCCGGCCACGTTCGTCGTCCTCCACAGGGGAGGGGACGACGGCGCGTACCTCAACGCCTACAGCTGGGCCTGGGACAACGCCCTGTTCTTCCGGGGCGCGGCCGCCGGCCAGCCGTTCCTGGGCTGCCCCGACCGGGACCCGGCGCACTTCGTCGTGCTGCCGCCGCAGCTCATCGGCTGCGTGTGGGAACTCCCGCCGCTGCTGCACGAACGCGACGCCTGGGTGCGGCACATGCTCGCGCCCGAGCACCCCGACCTGACCGCCTACCTCACCGACTCGCTGCCCGACGGCACCACAGGAGACCGCGCATGAACGACTTCGACTTCCTCGTCGGCACCTGGGACGTCGCCAACCGCTGGCGCACCGACTTCCTCGACGAGACCAGCGACTGGGAGGAGTTCCCCGGCAGCAGCCGCTGCTCCGGGCACTTCGGCGGTGCCGCGAACTTCGACGAGATCGAGTTCCCCACCAAGGGGTTCTCCGGCCTGACGCTGCGGCTGTACGACCCCGAGCGCAAGGAGTGGTCGCTGTACTGGGCGAGCAAGCGGACCGGCACCCTCTTCCCGCCGGTCACCGGCCGGTTCACCGACGGCCGCGGCGTCTTCCACGGCGACGACACCCACGGCGGCAAGCCGATCAGGGCGCGCTTCGTGTGGTCCGGCGTCACCGCCACCACCGCCCGCTGGGAGCAGGCGTTCTCGCAGGACGGCGGCACCACCTGGGTCACCAACTGGATCATGGAGTTCACCCGCGGGTGACCGCCCGTGCGCGGGTGACCGGGCCCCCGCGCCGGTGCGGCGCCCGGTCACCAGGGCACGGTCCGGCCCTGGTAGTCGAGGTACTCCAGCCCCGGCCGCGCCCGCTTGGCCAGCAGCACGTCCACCACTCGCGGGACGTTCTCCTCGATGGTGAACGGCGCCTGCGGCCCGCCGAGATCGGTGCGGATCCAGCCCGGCGCCATGAGGACCAGGGCGCGCCGGCCGCCGGACTGCCGGGCCGCGAAGCTGCGCATGAACATGTTCAGCGCGGCCTTGCTGCCGCGGTACAGCTCGCGCAGCCCGGTCGTGTTGTTCGTGATGCTGCCCTGCCCGGAGGACATCGCGCCGATCAGCCCTGACGGTGTCACGAGGTCCTCCAGTGCCTCGACGACCCGCATCGGGCCGAGCGCGTTGGTGAGCATCACCTCGGTGAAGTCGGCGGCCGGGACCTTGCCGATCGGCGTGTCCTGGTGCTGCGTGGTCCCGGCGTTGACGAACAGCACGTCCAGTTGCCGGCCCGCCAACCGCTCGTGCAGAGCCGCTGGTTGGGCCGGTTCGTTGACGTCGAGGTGCTCGACGGACAGGCGCCCGGACGAGCGGTCGGCGAGATCGTGCAGGGGGGTGCGAGCGGTCGTGTCCCGGACCGTGCCGACGACGTTCCATCCCCGGTCCAGGAACTCGGCCGCCAGCGCGTGGCCGAGACCGCGCGACGCCCCGACGATCAGGGCGGTCGGCGCGGGCGGTGCTTCGGACGACGTCATGCGCGTCATCTCCCTCAGTCGCAGGTGCGGGGTTCGCGGGTGCGCGGTCCCCGGGCCCGCGGGGGCCGCCGTGCAGCGGCATCCGCCGTGAACCCCGGGGCGCTCCGAGTCTTTCCGCGGTACCGCCGTCCGCGTGCGTCCGACGGGCCGATTCGTACGATTGCCCGCATGACGGCTGCGCCCATGACGGAATCCGACGCTGTACGGGGCGACGGCGTGCGGATCATCCGCGCGCTCCAGATCGCACCGCGCGCCTCGTTCGCGGCGATCGCCGCCGCGCTCGGGCTCACCGAGGGCGCCGTCGCCCGCCGCTACCGCCGGCTGCGGGCCGACGGCGTCATCCGCATCGCCGGCGTCGTCGATCCGGGGGCGCTGGGGCAGAGCAAGTGGCTGGTCCGGCTGCGCTGCCGACCGGGCAGCGTCGCGGCGATCGCCGACGCGCTCGCGGAACGCGACGACGTGAGCTGGGTGGCCCTGTGCGCCGCGGGCTCCGAGATCACCTTCGCGGTCCGGTCCTGGACCCGGGAGCAGCGCGACGAGCTGCTCGGCCGGCGGCTGCCGCGCACCGCGGCCGTGCTCGACATCAACGCGTCCGCGATGCTGCGGCAGTTCGTGGGGGGCCGCGGCCACTACTGGGCCGCCCTGCGCGGCACGCTCACCCCGGAGCAGGAGGCGGCGCTCGGGAGCGAGGGCACGCCCTTCACCGAGGCCCCGGTCGTCGCCCGCGAGCCCGTACGGCTGACGCCGGAGGAGGAGGCGATGCTCGGCGTCCTGGCCGCCGACGGCCGGGCGGGCCTGGTGGACCTGGCCGCGGCGGCCGGCCTCACGCCCGGGCGCGCGTCACGCCGCCTCGAAGCGCTGCTGCGGCGCCGCGTCGTCCACATCGACGTCGAGATCGCGTCGGAGGCCCTGGGCTTCCACGCCCGGGCGAACCTGTGGCTGCGCGTGCACCCCTCCCAGGTCAAGAACCTCGGGCGCACCCTCGCCGAGGAACCCGAGATCGCCTTCGCCGCGGCCGTCTCCGGCCCCGCCAACCTGCACGCCGTCGCCCACTGCCGGGACCTCGACGCGCTCTTCGAGTTCACCACCGACCGCATCGGCTCCCTCCCGGGCCTGCAGGCCCTCGAGGTCTCCCCCCTGCTCCACCACGTCAAGCAGGCCCGCACCCTCCTCACCGGCGACCGCCTCGCCCACCCCGCCTTGCCGGACCTCATCGGGCGCGCGCGGGCGTAACAGCTCCCTCGAGTGCCCACCCCGCCGCCTGCTCCTGCGCGAGGATCGCCCCCATGGACGCGACGGTGGTGGCGGGCTGGATCGGCGGCCTGGCGGGGCTGGGAGGCGCGGTCGTGGGTGCCGGGGGCGCGATCGTGGCGGGGTGGATACAGCAGTCGAAGCAGGCGGAGGTCGCACGGGCGGAGCGGCTGGAGTCGCGCGGGTACACCGCCGCGCAACGGGCGCTCGGCGAGCTGCTGTCGGCGCGGGAGGCCCTGGCGGCCTACATCAGGGACCCCTCCTCCGCGCCGAACCCCTACCGCCCGGCCAGGGACGCCGTGCGGCGGGCGGAGGCCGAGGTGCTGGTCGTGCCGAACGCCCGGGAGCTGCGGCACAGGATGCGGACGATCTTCACCGTGTACCGCGCGGACCGGTGGCCGGAGTCCAGCAGCAGGAGGGACCGCACCAAGTGGCGGGTCGACGTGGTCGCCGAGGGCATCAGCCTCCTCAGCTACTACCTGCGCGGCGACGTCCTCCCCGCACCGTCGAGCCGCTTCGTCAGGGCCCAGTCGGTGATGGTGCCCGAGGACACCTCGTGAGCACCGCCTTCGCCGGGCGGCGGCGCGCGGCGGACCCCGCGGCCGGGCGTGGGGCTACCAGCCGCGCTCGCGCCACTCCTCGAGGTGAGGGCGCTCGGCGCCGAGGCTGGTGTCCTTGCCGTGGCCCGGGTAGACCCAGGTCTCGTCGGGGAGGACGTCGAAGAGGCGGGTGACGACGCCCTCCAGCAGCGAGGTGAAGGCCGCCGCGTCGTTGTGCGTGTTGCCGACGCCGCCGGGGAACAGGCAGTCGCCGGTGAACGCGTGCGGGTGGCCGTGCGGGTCGTCGTAGACCAGCACGATGCTGCCGGGGGTGTGGCCGACCAGGTGGCGGGCGGTGAGCCGGATCTGGCCGAAGGCGATGGTGTCGCCGTCCTCCACCAGGACGTCGGTGGGCACCGGGATCCCGTCGGCGTCGAGCCGCCCGGCGTAGGTGCGGGCGCCGGTGGCGGCCGCCACCTCGCCCAGCGCCTGCCAGTGGTCGGGGTGCCGGTGCGTGGTGGCCACGGCCGTCAGCCCGTCGTCCCCGATCACCTCCAGCAGCGTCCCCGGGTCGTTCGCCGCGTCGATCAGCAACTGCGCGTCGGTGGCCCGGCAGCGCAGCACGTACGCGTTGTTGTCCATGGGCCCGACCGCGACCTTGGTGATGATGAGGTCGCCCAGTTCGTGCACGTCGGGCGTGCCGCCGACGGTGACTTCTCCCGTGTACGCCATGACCTCAGCCTAGTGGCGGGAGCACCGGCAGCGGGCGCTCCGGGCTCGCCGACAGGCCCTCGCCCTTGCCGCGGCCGGCCACCCAGGCCAGCAGCGGCCCGGTGGCGCCGCGCACCGTGACCTCCGGCTCCGCGGCGGCGCCGATGGTCCACTCCCGGTCCTCGGCCGTGTCGTGCAGCCGCACCGCGGCGACGCCCTCGTGGCCGGTGAGGCCGTCCGCGATCCACGCCAGCTCGCGGGACGCGAAGTCCGCCGGCAGGTCGTCGAAGCCGGTGCCGATACCGAGGTCGACGTGGTGCAGCCGCAGCTCCACCAGCCGCCGCCAGGGGATCTCCGCGGCGGCGATCACCCGTCCCGACCGCAGCACGACCTGGGCCGCCCAGCCGGCGGGCGGCAGCTGCGCGACGGCCTGGGCGAACCGCTCGGCGGACTCCCGCAGCGCGGTCAGCTGCTCGGCGGGCGGGCGGGTCGCGCCCTCCTCGATCGCCTTCTCGCGGGCACCGCCGTCGCCGTACATCGGGGTCTCGTCACCGGTGCGGGCCCAGGCCAGCAGGTTGACGAAGCCGTCGGCGTTCCCGGCCAGGTGGGCCAGCACGTGGCCACGGGTCCAGCCGGGCAGCAGCGACGGCTCGGCGAGCTCCTCGGCGGACAGCTCCGAGGCCGCCTGGATCAGCTCCGCCGTCGCTTCCGCCACCGCGGCGGTGTCGCGCTCGGGATCGGGTCGTTGAACGGTCACGGGGCCTCCCGGGGTGCGTCCTGGTCACGACCTGCACGTTGAAAGCTAGCGCTCTGTCCCCCGACGCTAGCGCGCCGCACACGATCGGGTGAACCTCGCGGCGCGGCTCCATAATTCGAATGCACGTGCTATACCCTCGAAGCTGTCGCCCTGGACGGGTCCTCAGCGTCCGGGACGGCGGACATCTACCGCAACAGGAAGAAATGCCGAGGGCACCCCGTTTAGGCTGACTGGGGGGTGCCGGCCACTGGTCCCCGTCTCCCACGGGATTCTCCAGGGCCCCTCTGACAGACCGCCCCCTGTTCTCTATGAAAGGTGCGCACTGGCGTGGCCGATCGACTCACCGTCCGTGGCGCTCGCGAGCACAACCTGAAGAACGTGTCGCTCGACCTGCCCCGGGACTCGCTCATCGTGTTCACCGGCCTGTCCGGTTCCGGCAAGTCCTCCCTGGCGTTCGACACGATCTTCGCCGAGGGGCAGCGCCGCTACGTGGAGTCGCTCTCCTCCTACGCCCGGCAGTTCCTCGGGCAGATGGACAAGCCCGACGTGGACTTCATCGAGGGCCTGTCACCGGCCGTCTCGATCGACCAGAAGTCCACCTCGCGCAACCCGCGCTCCACCGTCGGCACCATCACCGAGGTCTACGACTACCTCCGGCTGCTCTTCGCCCGGATCGGCAAGCCGCACTGCCCCGAGTGCGGCCGGCCCATCTCCCGGCAGTCGCCGCAGGCCATCGTGGACCGGGTGCTGGAGCTGGAGGAGGGCAGCCGCTTCCAGGTGCTGTCCCCGCTGGTGCGCGAGCGCAAGGGCGAGTTCGTCGACCTCTTCGGCGACCTGCAGACCAAGGGCTACAGCCGCGCCCGGGTGGACGGCGCCACGATCCAGCTCACCGACCCGCCGAAGCTGAAGAAGCAGGAGAAGCACACCATCGAGGTGGTCGTGGACCGCCTCACCGTCAAGGACTCCGCCAAGCGGCGGCTCACCGACTCGGTGGAGACCGCGCTGGGCCTGTCCGGCGGCATGGTCATCCTGGACTTCGTCGACCTGCCCGAGGACGACCCGCAGCGCGAGCGGATGTTCTCCGAGCACCTGTACTGCCCGTACGACGACCTGTCCTTCGAGGAGCTGGAGCCGCGCTCCTTCTCCTTCAACTCGCCCTTCGGCGCCTGCCCCGAGTGCACCGGCATCGGCTCCCGGATGGAGGTCGACCCCGAGCTGGTCGTGCCGGACGAGGAGAAGTCGCTGGAGGAGGGCGCCATCGCGCCCTGGACCGGCGGCATGTCCAAGGGGTACTTCGACCGGCTCGTCGACGGCCTGGCCTCCGAGCTCGGCTTCCGCACCGACATCCCGTACGCGGGCCTGCCCGCCCGCGCCAAGAAGGCGCTGCTGTACGGCCACAAGTCCGAGGTCCGGGTCTCCTACAAGAACCGCTACGGGCGCGAGCGGGTCTACAACGCCCAGTTCGAAGGCGCGATCCCGTTCGTCAAGCGGCGCCACCAGGACTCCGAGAGCGACTCCAGCCGGGAGCGCTTCGAGGGGTACATGCGCGAGGTGCCCTGCCCGGCCTGCCGCGGCGCCCGGCTCAAGCCGGTGGTGCTGGCCGTCACCGTCCAGGGCCGGTCCATCGCCGAGGTCTCCGGGATGTCGATCAGCGACTGCGCGGAGTTCCTGGGCGCGATGAAGCTGGACGCCCGGGACCGCAAGATCGCCGAGCGGGTGCTGAAGGAGGTCAACGAGCGGCTGCGCTTCCTGGTCGACGTCGGCCTGGACTACCTCTCGCTGAACCGTGCCGCGGGCACCCTGTCCGGCGGCGAGGCGCAGCGCATCCGGCTCGCCACCCAGATCGGCTCCGGCCTGGTCGGCGTGCTCTACGTGCTGGACGAGCCGTCCATCGGCCTGCACCAGCGCGACAACCACCGGCTGATCGAGACGCTGGTGCGGCTGCGCGACCTGGGCAACACGCTGATCGTCGTCGAGCACGACGAGGACACCATCAAGACCGCCGACTGGGTCGTGGACATCGGCCCCGGCGCCGGCGAGCACGGCGGCAAGGTGGTGCACTCCGGCTCCCTCAAGGAGCTGCTGGGCAACGACGAGTCGCTCACCGGCCAGTACCTGGCGGGCAAGCGGGCCATCCCCACCCCGGAGATCCGGCGCCCGGTGGACCGCAAGCGCCGGCTGACCGTGCACGGCGCCCGCGAGCACAACCTCCAGGACATCGACGTGTCCTTCCCGCTGGGCGTGCTCACCGCGGTCACGGGCGTCTCCGGCTCCGGCAAGTCCACCCTGGTCAACGACATCCTGTACACGCACCTCGCGCGCGAGCTGAACGGCGCCCGCAGCGTCCCCGGCCGGCACACCCGGGTGGACGGCGACGACATGGTCGACAAGGTCGTGCACGTCGACCAGTCGCCGATCGGCCGCACCCCGCGGTCCAACCCGGCCACGTACACCGGCGTCTTCGACAACATCCGCAAGCTGTTCGCGGAGACCATGGAGGCCAAGGTCCGCGGGTACCTGCCCGGGCGCTTCTCCTTCAACGTCAAGGGCGGCCGCTGCGAGAACTGCTCCGGCGACGGCACCATCAAGATCGAGATGAACTTCCTGCCGGACGTCTACGTCCCGTGCGAGGTCTGCCACGGTGCCCGGTACAACCGGGAGACGCTGGAGGTGCACTACAAGGGCAAGTCCATCGCCGAGGTGCTGGACATGCCGATCGAGGAGGCGCTGGACTTCTTCGAGGCGGTGCCCACCATCGCCCGCCACCTGCGCACCCTGAACGAGGTCGGGCTGGGCTACGTCCGCCTGGGCCAGTCGGCGCCGACGCTCTCCGGCGGCGAGGCGCAGCGCGTCAAGCTCGCCTCCGAGCTGCAGAAGCGCTCCACCGGCCGGACGGTCTACGTGCTGGACGAGCCGACCACCGGCCTGCACTTCGAGGACATCAGCAAGCTGATCAAGGTGCTGTCCGGGCTGGTCGACAAGGGCAACTCGGTGATCGTCATCGAGCACAACCTGGACGTCATCAAGACCGCCGACTGGGTCATCGACATGGGTCCCGAGGGCGGCAGCGGCGGTGGCCTGGTGGTCGCCGAGGGCACCCCGGAGCAGATCGCCGGGATCCCGGCGAGCCACACCGGGAAGTTCCTGCGCGACATCCTCAGCCCCGACGCGGTCAGCGACGCGGCGGTGCCCGCGCCCAGGAAGCGGGCGGCCTCCGGCGGCGCGGCCAAGGCGGCGTCCGGCACCGGGACCAAGTCCGGCGCCAAGTCGGGCACCGCGGCCAAGAAGGCCGCCCCGCGCAAGCGCGCGGCGGGCCGGGCCTGAGCCGGGCCCGCACCGCCGCGGCGGTGCGGGGGCTCAGAGGGGACGGACAGCCGGAGCACGTAGAGTCGGTCCGCAAGATCGCCGGGTCGTACGGCGCTCCGGCTGGTCGCTGCCGGACCGGCGGCGCCCCGGCCGGACCCGACCGACCCCTGGAGCGCCCATGTCCACCGAACTGCCCGCGAGCCGCCGTACCGTCCTGCGCGGGGCGGCGCTGGCCGGAGCGGCCGGAGCCGCCGGGGTCGGCCTGACCGCGTGCGGCGGGAAGAAGGGCTCGTCCGCGGGCCCGACGGCGGCCGCCGACCTCGGCGCCGCCTCGGAGGTGCCGGTGGGCGGCGCCAAGCTCTACCGGGACGACAAGGTGCTGGTGTCGCAGCCGTCCCAGGGCGCCTTCAAGGCGTTCAGCGCGGTGTGCACCCACCAGGGCTGCGTGCTGGACTCGGTGGACGGCACCACCGCCTCCTGCCCGTGCCATGGCAGCAAGTTCAACGCCGAGACGGGAGCGGTCGTGCAGGGCCCGGCGACGCAGCCGCTGCCGGCCGTCAAGGTCACCGAGTCCGGCGGCAAGCTCACCGCGGGACCCGCCTCCTCCTGAGCCGCCGGATCCGCCTGCGCCCGGCCCGCCGACCGGGCCGCGCGCAGCCCCGGACCGGGCCGGGGCGCGTCCCGCGGCGGCCTCCGTCCGGCCCGCCGCCCGTCCCGCGCCGGAGGCGGGTTTGTCACTTCCCGCCAGTAGGGTGGGAGGCATGGCAGACCCCAGCAGTTACCGTCCGAAGCCGGGCCAGATTCCCGACTCTCCCGGGGTCTACAAGTTCCGGGACGAGTACGGCCGGGTGATCTACGTCGGCAAGGCCAAGAGCCTGCGGGCGCGGCTGTCCTCGTACTTCCAGGACATCACCAACCTGCACCAGCGCACCGCGACGATGGTCACCACGGCGGCCTCCGTGGAGTGGACGGTGGTCTCCACCGAGGTGGAGGCGCTGCAGCTGGAGTACTCCTGGATCAAGGAGTTCGACCCGCGGTTCAACGTCAAGTACCGCGACGACAAGAGCTATCCGTCGCTCGCCGTCACCATGAACGAGGAGTTTCCCCGGGTCCAGGTGATGCGTGGCCCCAAGCGCCGCGGCGTCCGCTACTTCGGGCCGTACGCGCACGCCTGGGCGATCCGCGAGACCGTCGACCTGCTGCTGCGGGTCTTCCCCGTCCGCACCTGCTCCGCCGGGGTGTTCAAGCGCTCCGCGCAGATCGGCCGCCCCTGCCTGCTCGGGTACATCGGCAAGTGCTCGGCGCCCTGCGTCGGCCGGATCAGCGCCGAGGACCACCGCGAACTCGCCGAGGAGTTCAGCGACTTCATGGCCGGTCACACCGGCACCTACCTGCGCCGCCTGGAGCAGCGCATGAAGGACGCGGCCGCGGCGATGGAGTACGAGCAGGCCGCGCGGCTGCGCGACGACCTGGAGGCGCTGCGCCGCGCCATGGAGAAGAACGCGGTGGTGCTCGCCGACGCCACCGACGCCGACCTGATCGCGGTCGCCGAGGACGAACTCGAGGCCGCGGTGCAGATCTTCCACGTCCGCGGCGGCCGGGTGCGCGGCCAGCGCGGCTGGGTCACCGACAAGGTCGAGGCGGTCGACACCGCCGGGCTGGTCGAGCACGCCCTGCAGCAGCTGTACGGCGACGAGAGCGGTGACGCCGAGCAGTCCGGCGGCAGCGGCGGGGTGCCCAAGGAGGTGCTGGTGCCGGCGCTGCCCGAGCCCGCGGAACCACTCGTGCAGTGGCTGTCGCACCGGCGCGGTTCGCAGGTGAGCCTGCGGGTGCCGCAACGCGGCGACAAGAAGGACCTGATGGCCACCGTGCAGCGCAACGCGCAGCAGGCGCTGGCCCTCCACAAGACCAAGCGCGCCTCGGACCTGACCACCCGTTCGCGCGCGCTGGAGGAGATCGCCGCCGCGCTCGACCTGGACACCGCGCCGCTGCGCATCGAGTGCTACGACATCAGCCACCTGCAGGGCGACGACGTCGTCGCGTCCATGGTGGTCTTCGAGGACGGCCTGGCCCGCAAGAGCGAGTACCGCCGCTTCCAGATCAAGTCGTTCGCCGGCCAGGACGACGTCCGGTCCATGCACGAGGTGATCTCCCGCCGCTTCCGCCGCTACCTCCAGGAGAAGCAGCGCACCAGCGAGTGGGAGGAGGAACTGCCGGACGACGCGGGGGCGGTGGACGGCGCGGAGACCGCGGGCGGCACGGAGGCGGTGGACGGCGCGGACACGCCGGCCGCGGCGGGCGGTCCGATCGACCCCGACACCGGGCGCCCGCGCAAGTTCGCCTACCCGCCGCAACTCGTCGTGGTCGACGGCGGCCAGCCGCAGGTGGCCGCCGCGCGCAAGGCGCTGGAGGAACTGGGCATAGACGACGTCGCCGTGTGCGGCCTCGCCAAGCGGCTGGAGGAGGTGTGGCTGCCCGGCGAGGACGACCCGGTGATCCTGCCGCGGACCAGCGAGGGCCTGTACCTGCTCCAGCGGGTGCGCGACGAGGCCCACCGGTTCGCCATCGCGTACCAGCGCAGCAAGCGCTCCAAGTCGATGAAGGCCGGCGCGCTGGACACCGTTCCGGGCCTCGGCGAGACGCGCCGGCAGGCGCTGCTGAAGCACTTCGGCTCGCTGAAGCGGCTGCGCGCGGCGACCGTCGAGGAGATCTGCCAGGTCCCGGGCATCGGCCGCCGTACGGCGGAGACGGTCGCCGCGGCCCTGGCGTCCGCGGCGCCGGCCGCGCCCGCGGTGAACACCGCGACCGGCGAGATCATCGAGGACAGCGACGGGACGCCGCTGGCGGCGGTCCCGTCAGACCATCGGGGGAAGAGCACATGAGCGAGCAGGACGCGACACATATGGACATCCCTGACATTTCAGGCGGCATGGACGGCACGAACACCCCGGGCGACGCCAGCGGCGCGGCCGACGCGAACGGCGCGGACGGCACGGACGCCGTGCGCGCACGCGAGACGGCCCTCCCCAGGACCGGCGGCAGCCCGGCGGCGGGCACGGGAGCGGGAGAGCCCCTCGCGGGCATCCCCGAACTGGTGATCATCTCCGGGATGTCCGGCGCGGGCCGCAGCACCGCGGCCAAGTGCCTGGAGGACCTCGGCTGGTTCGTGGTGGACAACCTGCCGCCCGCGCTCATCCCGACCATGGTCGACCTCGGCGCCCGCTCCCAGGGCAACGTGGCCAGGATCGCGGTCGTGGTGGACGTCCGCGGACGCCAGTTCTTCGACAACCTCCGCGAGTCGCTGGCCGACCTGGCCACCCGCAGCGTCAAGCGCCGGGTGATCTTCCTGGAGGCGTCCGACGACGCGCTGGTGCGCCGCTTCGAGTCGGTCCGCCGCCCGCACCCGCTGCAGGGCTCCGGCCGGATCGTGGACGGCATCGCCGCCGAACGCGACCTGCTGCGCGAGCTGCGCGGCGACGCCGATCTGGTGATCGACACCTCCAGCCTGAACGTGCACGAACTGCGCGCCAAACTCGACGCGCAGTTCGCCGGCGAGGAAGAGCCGGAACTCAGGGCCACCGTCATGTCGTTCGGATTCAAGTACGGGCTGCCCGTCGACGCCGACCTGGTGGTGGACTGCCGCTTCCTGCCGAACCCGCACTGGGTTCCGGAGCTGCGCCCCTTCACCGGGCTCAACGACGAGGTGGCCACGTACGTGTTCAACCAGCCCGGCGCCAAGGAGTTCCTCGACCGGTACGCCGAGCTGCTGCACATCATCGCGGCGGGCTACCGCCGCGAGGGCAAGAGGTACGTGACGATCGCGGTGGGCTGCACCGGCGGCAAGCACCGCAGCGTGGCGATGTCGGAACGGCTCGCGGCGCGACTGGCGGCGGATGGAGTGGAGACGGTGACGGTGCACAGGGACATGGGGCGCGAGTGATCATGACGGGTCGGCGGCTGCGTCGTTCCAGCCGCCAGGCGGGCGGCCGCCGCGCCGGGGTGCCGCCGAAGGTGGTCGCCCTCGGCGGCGGCCACGGGCTGTCCGCCTCCCTCGCGGCGCTGCGCCGCATCACGGGCGACCTGACCGCGGTGGTCACCGTCGCCGACGACGGCGGCTCCAGCGGGCGGCTGCGCAGCGAGATGGGCGTGCTGCCGCCAGGGGACCTCAGGAAGGCCCTCGCGGCGCTCTGCGGGGACGACGAGTGGGGCAGGACCTGGGCCCAGGTGATCCAGCACCGCTTCGTCAGCGGCGGCGACCTGCACGGCCACGCGGTCGGCAACCTGCTGATCGTCGCGCTGTGGGAACAGCTCAACGACGAGGTGGCGGCGCTCGAATGGGTCGGCCGGCTGCTCGGCGCGCACGGCCGGGTGCTGCCGATGTCCGCGGTGCCGCTCGACCTGCACGCGATCGTCCGCGGCCACGACCCGGACCGGCCGGACGAGATCTCGACCGTCCGCGGCCAGGCCACCGTCGCGCTGACGCCCGGTGAGGTCCAGGAGGTCCAACTGGTGCCGGCCGACCCGCCGGCGGTCCCGGAGGCGGTCCAGGCGGTGATGGACGCCGACTGGGTGGTCCTGGGACCCGGTTCCTGGTTCTCCTCCGTCATCCCGCATCTACTGGTGCCGGAACTGGCAGAAGCCCTGATGACGACCAGGGCCCGCCGGGTGCTCACCCTCAACCTGGCGCCGCAGCCGGGAGAGACCGAAGGATTTTCTCCGCAGCGTCACTTGGAGGTTTTGGGGCGACACGCCCCTAAACTCACCATCGACGTGGTGCTCGCCGACGAGGCGGCCGCACCCGACCGCGAGAGCCTCACCGAGGCCGCCGAGCGGTTGGGGGCGGCGGTCGAACTGGCAGCGGTCGCCGCCCCCGACGGGCCGCGGCACGACCCGGAGTTGTTGGCCGCCGCGTATGACAGGATTTTTCGTATGCGTGGAAGGATCGGCCCATGGCGATGACGGCAGCGGTGAAGGACGAGATCTCCCGGCTCCCCGTCACCCGGACCTGCTGCCGCAAGGCGGAGGTCTCGTCGATCCTGCGCTTCGCGGGCGGGCTCCACCTGGTCAGCGGGCGGATCGTGATCGAGGCGGAGCTGGACACCGGCATCGCCGCGCGCCGGCTGCGCAAGGACATCCTGGAGATCTTCGGGCACGCCTCCGACCTGGTCGTGATGGCGCCCGGCGGGCTGCGGCGCGGCAGCCGGTACGTGGTGCGGGTGGTCGCCGGAGGCGACCAGCTGGCCCGGCAGACCGGGCTGGTCGACGGGCGCGGGCGGCCCATCCGCGGCCTGCCGCCGCAGGTCGTGTCCGGCGCCACCTGCGACGCGGAGGCCGCCTGGCGCGGTGCCTTCCTGGCGCACGGCTCGCTCACCGAGCCCGGCCGGTCCTCCTCCCTGGAGGTCACCTGCCCCGGACCCGAGGCGGCGCTGGCCCTGGTCGGCGCGGCCCGCCGGCTGCAGATCCCGGCCAAGGCCCGCGAGGTCCGCAACGTGGACCGCGTGGTGGTGCGCGACGGCGACGCGATCGGCGCGCTGCTGACCCGGCTCGGCGCGCACGACTCGGTGCTGGCCTGGGAGGAGCGGCGGATGCGGCGCGAGGTGCGCGCCACCGCCAACCGGCTGGCGAACTTCGACGACGCGAACCTGCGCAGGTCCGCGCGGGCCGCGGTGGCCGCCGGGGCGCGGGTGCAGCGGGCGCTGGAGATCCTCGGGGAGGAGGTCCCCGAGCACCTCGCCGCCGCGGGACGGCTGCGGATGGACCACAAGCAGGCGTCGCTGGAGGAGCTGGGCTCGCTCGCCGAGCCGCCGCTCACCAAGGACGCGGTGGCCGGGCGGATCCGCCGCTTGCTCGCGATGGCCGACAAACGGGCCTCCGACATGGGCATGCCCGGCACCGAGGCCAACCTCACTGACGAGATGGTCGGCTGACCCATCGCCCCGGGCGCCGTCCCCGCCCCCCGCGGGCTGCGTTTCACCTGACGGTGTACGTCAACCCCCAGGGGCGCGGGGAACTGCGCGACCAGCCCACCACTCGCCGGTGGTCCGGGACGGACCGATCTGCCCCTTCGGGGCGGTGGCGACCTGCGGGCCGCAGATGGGCTGCCCCGAAGGGCATCGCCTCCGTCGCACGGCCGGTGGGGGGCTGGGCGACGGTGCCCCCGTCCGTGGGAACGGGGAAGGCGAGTATGGGGGAGGGGCGCGCCGCAGGCGAGGGAGCCCCGTGACGCGACCGGGCCGCGGGACGGGTAGGCTCAGCAGTGGTCGGGGACATCCCATATTTCGCAGCCGGAGAGGGACTCCGGCGAATGAGCGAGGAGATCGGTTCGTGACGATCCGGGTAGGCATCAACGGCTTTGGCCGTATCGGTCGTAACTTCTTCCGCGCCATCCTGGAGCAGGGCGCGGACATCGAGATCGTGGCGGTCAACGACCTGGGTGACACCGCGACCACCGCGCACCTGCTGAAGTACGACACCATCCTGGGCCGCCTCAAGGCCGAGGTGACCCACACCGCAGACACCATCACCGTGGACGGCCGGACCATCAAGGTTCTCGCCGAGCGCGACCCCGCCGCCATCAAGTGGGGCGAGCTGGGCGTCGACATCGTGATCGAGTCGACGGGCATCTTCACCAAGGCCGCCGACGCCGGCAAGCACCTCGCGGGCGGCGCCAAGAAGGTCATCATCTCGGCGCCCGCCAAGGACGAGGACATCACCATCGTCATGGGCGTCAACCAGGAGAAGTACGACCCCGCGAAGCACAACATCATCTCCAACGCCTCGTGCACCACCAACTGCGTGGCGCCGATGGCGAAGGTGCTGCTGGAGAACTTCGGGATCGTCAAGGGCCTGATGACGACGGTCCACGCGTACACCAACGACCAGCGCATCCTGGACTTCCCGCATTCGGACCTGCGCCGCGCCCGCGCCGCCGCGGAGAACATCATCCCGACCACCACGGGTGCCGCGAAGGCCACCGCGCTGGTCATCCCGGAGCTCAAGGGCAAGCTGGACGGCCTGGCCATGCGCGTGCCGGTCCCGACCGGCTCGGTCACCGACCTGGTCGTCGACCTGGAGCGCGAGGTCACCAAGGACGAGGTCAACGCGGCCTTCCAGAAGGCCTCCGAGGGTCAGCTCAAGGGCCTGCTGGAGTACACCGAGGACCCGATCGTCTCCTCGGACATCGTCAACACGCCGTTCTCCTGCACCTTCGACTCGTCCCTGACCATGGTCCAGGGCAAGACCGTCAAGGTCATCGGCTGGTACGACAACGAGTGGGGCTACTCCAACCGCCTCGTGGACCTCACGGTCTTCGTCGGCGGCCAGCTCTGATCGCGCGCCGACCGCGCACCGCGATGTGAGGGACAGGGCCCGGAGGGGTGCGAGCACGCACCTCCCGGGCCCTGTTCGCATGCCGACGTCCAGCTCACCACAGGAGACCCCCCTTTCATGAAGACGATCGACGACCTTCTCGCCGAGGGGCAGGTGGCCGGCAAGCGGGTGTTCGTCCGCGCCGACCTCAACGTGCCCCTCTCGGACGGCACGATCACCGACGACGGCCGGATCCGCGCCGCCGTACCGACCATCGCCAAGCTCGCCGACGCGGGCGCCAAGGTGATCGTCGCCTCGCACCTGGGCCGCCCCAAGGGCGCGCCCGACCCGCAGTTCTCGCTCGCCCCGGTCGCCGCGCGGCTGGGTGAACTGCTCGGCAAGGACGTGGCGTTCGCGTCCGACACGGTCGGCGAGAGCGCGGCGGCCACCGTCGCGGGCCTGGCCGGCGGGCAGGTCGCGCTGCTGGAGAACCTCCGCTTCAACCCGGGCGAGACCGCCAAGGACGACGCCGAGCGCGGCGCGTTCGCCGACCAGCTGGCCGGGCTCGCCGACTCCTACGTCGGCGACGGCTTCGGCGCGGTGCACCGCAAGCACGCGTCCGTCTACGACCTGCCGGCCCGGCTCCCGCACGCCGCGGGCGGCCTGATCGCCACCGAGGTCGGGGTCCTGAAGAAGCTCACCGAGGACGTGCGGCGCCCGTACGCGGTCGTGCTCGGCGGCTCCAAGGTGTCCGACAAGCTCGGCGTGATCGACCACCTGCTGGAGAAGGCCGACCGCATCCTGGTCGGCGGCGGCATGGTCTTCACCTTCCTCAAGGCCCAGGGCCACGAGGTCGGCAAGAGCCTGCTGCAGGAGGACCAGCTGGCGACCGTCACCGAGTACCTGGAGCGCGCCAAGGCCAAGGGCGTGGAGTTCGTGCTGCCGGTCGACGTGGTCGGCGCCACCGAGTTCCCCGACCTGAAGACCAAGGCGCCCTCCTCGCCGGCCACCGCGCCGGTGGACGCCATCCCGGCCGACATGATCGGCCTGGACATCGGCCCGGAGTCGCGGAAGCTGTTCGCCGCCAAGCTGGCCGACGCCGCCACGGTGTTCTGGAACGGCCCGATGGGCGTGTTCGAGCACCCCGAGTACGCCGACGGCACCCGCGCGGTCGCCCAGGCGCTCATCGACTCCCCGGCCTTCACCGTGGTCGGCGGCGGCGATTCGGCCGCAGCGGTCCGCATCCTGGGCTTCGACGAGAACGCGTTCGGCCACATCTCCACCGGTGGCGGCGCCAGTCTGGAATACCTCGAGGGCAAGACCCTCCCCGGCCTCGCCGCACTGGAGGGTTGATCACGATGACCGAGCAGAACACCCGCACCCCGCTGATGGCGGGCAACTGGAAGATGAACCTCAACCACCTCGAGGCCATCGCGCACGTCCAGAAGCTCGCCTTCGCGCTGAACGACAAGGACTACGACGCGGTCGAGGTCGCGGTCCTCACGCCGTTCACCGACCTGCGGTCGGTGCAGACCCTGGTCGACGGCGACAAGCTGAAGATCAAGTACGGTGCCCAGGACATCTCGGCCCACGACTCCGGTGCGTACACCGGCGAGATCTCCGGCCCGATGCTGTCCAAGCTCAAGTGCGCCTACGTGGCCGTCGGCCACTCCGAGCGGCGCCAGTACCACCACGAGACCGACGAGCTGGTCAACGCCAAGGTCAAGGCGGCGTTCAAGCACGGCCTGACCCCGATCATGTGCGTCGGCGAGGAGCTGGAGGTCCGCGAGGCGGGCAACCACGTCGGGCACACCCTCGCCCAGGTCGAGGGCGGTCTGAAGGGCCTCCCGGCCGAGCAGGCGGCGACGATCGTGATCGCCTACGAGCCGGTCTGGGCGATCGGCACCGGCAAGGTGTGCGGCGCCGACGACGCCCAGGAGGTCTGCGCGGCGATCCGCGGCAAGCTCGCCGAGCTGTACTCGCAGGAGGTGGCCGACCAGGTCCGCATCCAGTACGGCGGCTCGGTCAAGGGCGGCAACGTCGCGGAGATCATGGCGAAGCCGGACATCGACGGCGCCCTGGTCGGCGGTGCCTCGCTGGACGCCGAGGAGTTCGTCAAGATCGTCCGCTTCCGCGACCAGTGAAGTCCTGGCACGTGTGAAGTACCCTGTCGGGGCCGGTGCGGTGCGTAAGTGCCGTCGCCGGCCCCGCACCGTAGTCCCTCAGTGCCGTCGTGTAGTCGAGAGAGTTGGTCCAGCCGTGGTCATCGGGTTCTCCATCGCCCTCATCATCTTCAGCCTGCTGCTCCTGCTGCTCGTGCTGATGCACAAGGGGAAGGGCGGCGGCCTGTCGGACATGTTCGGCGGCGGCATGCAGTCCTCCGTCGGCGGCTCCTCGGTCGCCGAGCGCAACCTCGACCGCATCACCGTGGTCGTCGGGCTGCTGTGGTTCGCGTGCATCGTCACGCTCGGCCTGGTGATGAAGTTCCAGAAGTAGCGGTCCCGTTGCTGCATCTGCGGCGTTTGCGGCGTTGAGGAAGTTCGGTCGGTTCAGGCCGATCTGACGCCTCGTCGGCGGCGCGGCTCATCCACGACTTATCATGGAGCCGCGTCTTGGGATACCGTGCCCTTTCCCGCCAAGCGCGGGGGGCGAACCGGTCTCCGGCAAGGGGCGACCTCGCAGCACCATCACGCAGGGAGTTACGACCGTGGCAAGTGGCAACGCGATCCGTGGCAGTCGGGTCGGAGCGGGGCCGATGGGCGAGGCTGAGCGCGGCGAGTCCGCGCCCAGGCTGCGCATCTCCTTCTGGTGCTCCAACGGGCACGAGACCCAGCCGAGCTTCGCCAGCGACGCGCAGATCCCGGAGACCTGGGACTGCCCCCGCTGCGGCTTCCCGGCCGGGCAGGACGAGGAGAACCCGCCGGCACCGCCGCGGACCGAGCCGTACAAGACGCACCTGGCCTACGTCAGGGAGCGCCGCTCGGCGGCCGACGGCGAGGCGATCCTCGCTGAGGCGCTTGCGAAGCTCCGCGGCGAGATCTGACGCGGTGCCCCCGGTTCCGGGGCAGGCTCAGCCCGCTGAGCCGGCCCGGCGGCCGGGGGCCCTTTTCGTGCGGTGGCCCTCCGCGATGTGCGAGGTCAGGGCGATGGACGCGGTGGCCCGTTCGTAGGTCAGCTGCGCGACCCGCGCGTACAGGCAGTCCACGATCAGCAGCACCGAGTGGCGGGTGCCGAAGTTGCCCCGCCGGAAGCTGGTCTCGCCCGAGAACGACGTCAGGCGGACATCCGCGGCCTGGGCGATCGGCGACCGCGGGTCGCCGGTGACCGCCACCGTCGCCGCCCCGCGCTCCGCGGCCATCCGCAGCGGCTCCAGGACCTCCCGGGTGGTCCCCGAGTGGGATACCGCCACCACGGCGTCCGAGGGCGTCAGAAGGGCCGCTGAGGTCTCCGCCGCGTGCACCTCGGTCCACGCGTGGGCCTGGCAGCCGATGCCGAACAGCCGCGCCTGCGTCTCGTGCGCGACGATGCCCGAGCCGCCGACGCCGTAGACGTCGATCCTGCGGGCCCTGGCGAGGGCCTGCGCGGCCCGTTCCAGCGCCTCGCGGTCCAGCAGGTCGGCGGTGTGCCGCAGCGCCTCCAGGTCGGCCTCCGCGACCACCCCGATGACGTGCTCCAGGTCGTCCTCCGGCCCGATCTGCGGCCCCAGTGCCGCGCCCCGCGGCTCGGCCCCGGCCCGGCCCTGCTCCTGCGCCAGCTCGATCAGCAGCTGCTGGTACGACTCCAGGCCCAGCGCGCGGCAGAAGCGGGTCACGGTGGCCTGCGAGGTGCCCGTCCTGCGGCCCAGCTCCGCGGCCGAGCCGTGGGTGGCCGCCACCGGGTCGGCCAGGACCAGCTCGCCGACCTTGCGCAGGGAACCGGACATCCGCGGAAGTTCGGAGCGGATCAGTGCGGTGATCATGACGACGCGTCCCGTCAGGTCTTGTGCAGGAGTGAATCCATCAACCACCATGCGGGTTGATGAGTGAAATCTACAGCCAGCCGCTGCTGATCGGTATCGACGCGGGCGGCACGCGCAGCCGGGCCTGCCTGGTCCCCGCCGAGCCGGCCCCCGGTCCCGGCGACGACCCGGCCGCCGCGGTGCTGGGCCGCGGCGCCGGCGGCCCCGGCAACGCCCTGAGCGTCGGCCGCGCCGACCTGACCCGGCACCTGACCGACGCGATCGCCCAGGCCGTGCCACCCGCCGCTCGGGGGCGGGTGGTGGCGGCCTTCGGCGGCTTCGCCGGCGCGGCCGAGGGCCTGGGCAGCGAACGCGGCCACGGGCTGGCCCTGTCCTGCCTGGCCGACGCGCTCGACGCCAACGGGATCCGCGGCGCGGCGGTCGGCGTGGGCGGCGACACGGAGGTGGCGCTCGCCGCCGCCCCCGGGGCGCCGGTCGACGGGCTGGTGCTGATCGCCGGCACCGGAGCCATCGCCACCCGGCTGGCCGGCCGCAAGCGGCTTGCGGTGATCGACGGCCACGGCTGGCTGCTCGGCGACGAGGGCAGCGGCTACTGGCTCGGGGGCCGGGCGGTGCGCGCGGCGCTGGAGGCACTGGACGGCCGCGGGCCGTGGACGTCGCTGGTCGCCGCGGTCGCCGCCCACTACCTCGGCGAGCAGGCCGCGCCGCCGGCCGGCCGGCGGCCCGGCTCCGAGGAGTGCTGGCTGCTGAGCGAGGGCATCGTCACCAGCGCCTACCAGCAGCCGCCGCCGCAACTGGCCCTGCTCAGCCCGGCCGCGGTGGCCGCCGCCGGCGAGGGCGACGCGGTGGCGCTGCGGCTGCTGGACGAGGCCGCGTCGCTGCTCACCGCCGCGGTCGGCGCACTGCACCCGCAGCCGGGGGAGCCGCTGGTGCTCACCGGCGGGCTGCTCGGCCCGGGCGGCCCGCTGCTCTCCCGGGTCCGCGCCCGGCTGGCGGGTCTCGGGCTCCAGTTGCACCCGACCGCCGACGGCGCACCCGGCGCCGCGGCTCTCGCCCGCACCCTGCTGTGACGCCACCGGGCGGCGCCGGGCAGCCTTGACGCCGCTCATTGGTTCGTTGTTTCATCATCGTGCCGACAATGTGGTTGGCTCAACCAAAGATCGATCTTCTCAGTGATCACCCAGGATCACCGCTCTGCGAAGGAGCCCCGGCCATGGCCGCAGGACAGATCAGCGCCGCAGCGTTCGCCGACGAGGGCCGCGCGGCCGTGGAGCGCGCGATCGAGGCGAACAAGGACTCCGTGGCGGCCGCCGGCCGGCTGTTCGCGGACTGCGTGGCCGCCGACGGCGTCATCCACGGCTTCGGCACCGGCCACTCGCAGGCCACCGTGCTGGAGATCGTCGGGCGGGCCGGCGGCTTCATCCCGACCAACCGGATCGGCCTGTCCGACCTGGTGCTGCGCGGCGGCGAGGACCGCTCGGTGCTCACCGACCCGCTGCTGGAGCGCTCCCCGGGCCTGGCCCGGCGGCTCTACGAGCTGGCCGACCCGCGCCCGCAGGACCTGTTCGTGATCGTGTCCAACTCCGGCGTCAACAACTCGATCGTCGACATGGCCCTGCAGGTCAAGGAGGCCGGCCACAAGCTGATCGCGCTGACCTCGCTCATCCACACCCGCGCGGTGCCCGCCCTGCACCCCAGCGGCAAGCGGCTGGCCGACGTCGCGGACGCGGTGCTGGACAACTGCGCCCCGGCCGGCGACGCCCTCCTCCCGCTGCCGGACGGCGGCGCGCTGTGCGGCGTGTCGACGATCACCTCCGCGCTGCTGGTGCAGATGGTCCTCGCCGAGTCCGTCGGGATCCTGCAGGCCGAGGGCCACGAGGCGCCGGTGTACGTGTCCGCGAACCTGCCCGGCGGCCACGAGCGCAACATCGTCCTGGAGGAGCGCTACGCCGGGCGGCTGCACCGCGGCGGCTTCTGATCTCCCCTCATCTCGTCCCGCTGCGGCATCAACTAGCGTGGGTGTCGCAGCGAGGACGAGGAGAAGTGGACTGATGTCCGAAACCAACGCGCAGACCCGGCTCGACCAGCGGCCCGAGTGGCACGCGCTGGCCAAGCACCGCGACGAGCTGGCCGACGTACACCTGCGGGACCTGTTCGACCGCGACCCCGACCGGGGCAGCCGCTACACCCTCCAGGTCGGCGACCTCCACCTGGACTACTCCAAGCAGCTGGTCACCGACGAGACGCTGCGGCTGCTGCGCGAACTGGCGGACGCCACCGGCGTGTTCGAGCTGCGCGACGCGATGTTCCGCGGCGAGCGGATCAACGTCACCGAGAACCGCGCCGTCCTGCACACCGCGCTGCGCGCCCCCCAGTCCGCGACCATCGAACTCGACGGGCAGAACGTCGTGCCCGGCGTGCACGCGGTGCTCTACAAGATGACGCAGTTCGCCGACCGGATCCGCTCGGGGGAGTGGACCGGCCACACCGGCAAGCGGATCCGGAACATCGTCAACATCGGCATCGGCGGCTCCGACCTGGGCCCCGCGATGGCCTACGAGGTGCTGCGGCCCTACAGCGACCGCAATCTGATGGTGCGCTTCGTGTCCAACGTGGACGGCGCGGACCTGCACGAGGCGGTGCGCGACCTCGACGCGGCCGAGACGCTGTTCATCATCGCGTCCAAGACGTTCACCACCATCGAGACCATCACCAACGCCACCTCGGCCCGCCAGTGGCTGCTCGGCGAGCTGGGCGCCGGCGACGACGCGGTGGCCAAGCACTTCGTCGCGCTGTCCACCAACGCCGAGAAGGTCTCCGCGTTCGGCATCGACCCGCAGAACATGTTCGAGTTCTGGGACTGGGTCGGCGGCCGCTACTCCTACGACTCCGCCATCGGCCTGTCGCTGATGCTGGCCATCGGCCCGGACGCGTTCCGCGAGATGCTCGCCGGATTCCACCTGGTGGACGAGCACTTCAGGACCGCGCCGCCGGAGCAGAACGTCCCGCTGCTGCTCGGCCTGCTCGGCGTCTGGTACGGCGGCTTCCACGACGCGCAGTCGCACGCCGTGCTGCCCTACAGCCACTACCTGAGCAAGTTCACCGCGTACCTGCAGCAGCTCGACATGGAGTCCAACGGCAAGTCCGTGGACCGCCAGGGCAACCCGGTCCGCTGGCAGACCGGCCCGGTCGTGTGGGGCACCCCGGGCACCAACGGGCAGCACGCGTACTACCAGCTGCTCCACCAGGGCACCAAGCTCATCCCGGCGGACTTCATCGGCTTCGCCCGCCCGATCGGCGAACTGGGTCCGCTGGCCGGCCACCACGACCTGCTGATGGCGAACTTCTTCGCCCAGACGCAGGCGCTGGCCTTCGGCAAGACGCCGGAGGAAGTGCGTGCCGAGGGCGTGCCCGAGAAGCTGGTGCCGCACAAGACGTTCCGCGGCAACCACCCGACCACCACGATCCTGGCGTCCGAGCTGACGCCGTCCGTGCTGGGGCAGTTGATCGCCCTCTACGAGCACAAGGTGTTCGTCCAGGGCGCTGTGTGGAACATCGACTCCTTCGACCAGTGGGGCGTCGAACTCGGCAAGGTGCTGGCCAAGCGGGTCGAGCCGGCCCTCACCGAAGGGGCCGACGTGCCGGGTCTCGACCCGAGCACCAAGGCCCTGGTCGCCACCTACCGCGAGCTGCGCGGCCGCTGAGCGAACCGAAGGGGCGCGGGCGACGGCACAAGTGCCGTCGCCCGCGCCCCTTTTCGGGTACCGCGAGCCCGAGGGCCTACGAGGAGGCCGGCGGGTAGAGCTGGGGCGGGAGCTTCGCCGCCGCGGCACGGTCGAGCAGCCACAGGGTGCGCGACCGCCCGTACGCGCCGGAAGCCGGAGCCTGGAGCTCGCCCGGCGCGGACAGCGCGAGCGCGACCGCGCCCGCCTTGTCCTCGCCCGCCGCCAGCAGCCACACCTCGCGGGCCGCCCGGATCGCCGGGAACGTCAGCGAGACGCGGGTCGGCGGCGGCTTCGGCGCGCCGTGCACGCCCACCACGGTGCGCGACAGCTCCCGCGTCCCCGGGTGCTCGGGGAAGAGCGAGGCCACATGCGTGTCCGGCCCCACCCCGAGCATCAGCACGTCGAACGACGGCACCCGCACGTGGTCCTCGGCGCCGGCCGCGGCCGCCAGCTCCGCGGCGTACGCCGCGGCCGCCGCGTCCGCGTCCGAGCCGTACGGCCCGCCGGCGGCGGGCATCGCGTGCACCCGCTCCGGGGACACCGGGACCGCGTCCAGCAGCGCCGCACGGGCCTGCGTGACGTTGCGCTCCGGGTCCCCCTCGGGGAGGAACCGCTCGTCGCCCCACCACAGGTCCAGCCGCGCCCAGTCCACCGCGTCCCGCGCCGGGGACTCGGCGAGCGCGGCCAGCAGCGCGTTGCCGTTGCGGCCGCCGGTGAGCACCACCGACGCGGAGCCCCGCGCCGCCTGCGCGTCCACCACCTTCGTGATCAGCCGGGCCGCCGCGGCCTGCGCCATCAGCTCCTTGTCCCGGTGGACCACGACCTGCGGCGTGCTCACTTCGACGACGCCTTCCCGGAGCCGGACGCCGCCTTCTTGGCCGGAGCCGCTGCCGGCTTCTTCGCCGCCGGAGCCGGGTCCGCCTTCGCCGCGGCGGGGGTCGGTGCGCCCGGCGCCGCCGGGGAGCCGTTGCCCGAAGCCACCAGGTGCGTGGTGCCGAACTGCACGGTCGCCCGGTAGATGTCGTCCGGGTCCAGCCGCCGCAGCTCCTCGGCGATCAGCTCGGACGTCTCCCGCCGCTTGAGCGCGACATGCCGGTCCGGCTGGCCCGGCATGGCCAGCTCGGCCAGCGCGCCGTCCGGCCGGTCCAGGCAGATCTCGCCGTCCGCACTGGTCAGATGGACCCCGGTGATCCCCGGACCGCCGGAGACCTTGCGCTCCACCGGCACCCCGAGCCGGTCCGCCAGCCACAGGGCCAGCAGCTCGACGCTGGGGTTGTACGCCTCGCCCTCCACTATGGCGCCGGAGATCTTGGAGTGCTTCTGGTCCAGCGCGGCGGCCAGCATCGACCGCCACGGGGTGACCCGGGTCCAGGCCAGGTCGGTGTCGCCCGGCGAGTAGGAATCCGCGCGCAGCCCCAGCGTGCCGACCGGGTCCTCGGCCGCCGCGGCGTCCGAGATCCGGCGCTGGCCGAGCTTGCCCAGCGGGTCCGAGGCCAGGTCGTCCGGGCCGGCCTCCGGCCACCAGACGACCACGGGGGCGTCCGGCAGCAGCAGCGGCAGCACGACCGACTCGGCGTGCTGGGCGAGTTCGCCGTGCAGCCGCAGCACGACCGTCTCGCCGGTGCCCGCCTCCGAGCCGACCAGCACCTCCGCGTCGAGCCGGGCCAGCGCCCGGTCCCGCGGGGAGCGGCCGGGCCGCTTGATGACGACCAGGATCCGCGACGGGTGCTCCTTGGACGCCTCGGTGGCGGCCTTCAGCGCGTCGTAGGCGCTGCCCTCGTCGGTGACGATGACCAGGGTCAGCACCATGCCGACGGCCGGGGTGCCGATGGCCCGCCGGGCCTGGATCAGGCCGGAGTTGATGCGGGACGACGTGGTGTCCGTCAGATCGATCTTCATGGCCGGCGCCAGCTCCTGCCGTCTCGTGCGAGCATCTCGTCCGCCTCGGCCGGGCCCCAGGTGCCCGCCGCGTACTGCGCGGGCTTGCCGTGCCGGTCCCAGTACTCCTCGATCGGGTCGAGGATCGTCCAGGACAGCTCGACCTCCTGGTGGCGCGGGAAGAGGTTGGCGTCGCCGAGCAGCACATCCAGGATGAGCCGCTCGTACGCCTCCGGGCTGGACTCGGTGAACGACTCGCCGTAGGCGAAGTCCATCGTCACGTCCCGCACCTCGGTGGAGGTGCCCGGAACCTTCGACCCGAACCTGACCGTGACGCCCTCGTCCGGCTGCACCCGGATGACCAGGGCGTTCTGCCCCAGCTCCTCGGTGGCGCCGGACTCGAACGGCAGGTACGGCGCGCGCTTGAAGACCACCGCGATCTCCGTCACGCGCCGGCCGAGGCGCTTGCCGGTGCGCAGGTAGAACGGCACGCCCGCCCAGCGCCGGTTGTTGATCTCCAGCTTGATCGCGGCGTAGGTGTCGGTCTTGGACTTGGGGTCGATGCCGTCCTCCTCCAGGTACCCGAGCACCTCCTCGCCGCCCTGCCAGGCGTGCGCGTACTGGCCGCGCACGGTGTACTTGCCGAGGTCCTCGGGCAGCACGACGGCGCCCAGCACCTTCAGCTTCTCCGCGGTCAGCGCCTTCGGGTGGAAGGAGCCCGGCTCCTCCATCGCGGTCAGCGCCAGCAGCTGCAGCAGGTGGTTCTGGATGACGTCGCGCGCCGCGCCGATCCCGTCGTAGTACCCCGCGCGGCCACCGATGCCGATGTCCTCGGCCATGGTGATCTGCACGTGGTCCACGTAGGACCGGTTCCAGATCGGCTCGTACATCGTGTTGGCGAACCGCAGCGCCAGGATGTTCTGGACGGTCTCCTTGCCCAGGTAGTGGTCGATCCGGAAGACCTCGTTGGGCGGGAAGACGTCGTGCACGATCCGGTTGAGGTCCTGCGCGCTCTCCAGGTCGTGGCCGAACGGCTTCTCGATCACCGCACGCCGCCACGACTCACCGCTGCCCTGGGACAGCCCGTGCTTCTTCAGCTGCTGCACGACGTTTGGGAAGAACTTCGGCGGGACCGACAGGTAGAACGCGAAGTTGCCGCCGGTGCCGCGGACCTTGTCCAGGTCCTCGATCGTCGACTTCAGCGTCTCGAAGGCGGTGTCGTCGTCGAACTCGCCGGGCACGAACCGCATGCCCTCGGCGAGCTGCTGCCACACCTCCTCGCGGAACGGGGTGCGGGCGTGCTCCTTGACCGCGTCGTGCACGACCTGCGCGAAGTCCTCGTCCGCCCAGTCGCGGCGGGCGAAGCCCACCAGCGCGAAGCCCGGCGGCAGCAGGCCGCGGTTGGCCAGGTCGTACACCGCGGGCATCAGCTTCTTGCGCGACAGGTCACCCGTCACGCCGAAGATGACCAGCCCGGAGGGACCCGCGATACGCGGCAGCCGCCGGTCCAGCGGGTCCCGCAGCGGATTGCCGGCGTACGCCGGTGATTCGGTGGTCACCTCAGGCCTCCGAGGGAGCGAGCCGTTCGAGTTCGGCCTTCGTGGAGTCCAGCAGCTCGTTCCAGGCCGCCTCGAACTTCTCGACGCCCTCGTCCTCGAGCACCTTGACCACGTCGTCGTACGACACGCCGACCGCCTCGAGGGCGTCCAGCTCGGCGCGCGCCTGCTCGTAGGTGCCGCGCACCTGGTCGCCGCCGATCCGGTCGGCCTGCGCGACGGCCTCCATGGTGGCCTCCGGCATGGTGTTGACCGTGTTCGGCGCCACCAGCTCGTAGACGTACAGGTCGGCCGGGTAGGCCGGGTCCTTCACGCCGGTCGAGGCCCACAGCGGGCGCTGCTTGTTGGCGCCGGCCTTCTCCAGCTCCAGCCAGCGGTCGGAGGAGAAGACCTCCTCGTACGCCTGGTACGCCAGCCGCGCGTTGGCCACGGCGGCCTTGCCCTTGAGCGCCTTGGCCTCGTCGGTGCCGATCTTCTCCAGCCGCTTGTCGATCTCGGTGTCCACACGGGACACGAAGAACGACGCGACCGAGTGGATCTCGGACAGGTCCAGGCCCGAGGACTTCGCCTTCTCCAGACCGGTGAGGTAGGCGTCCATGACCTCGCGGTAGCGCTCCAGCGAGAAGATCAGCGTGACGTTGACGCTGATGCCGCGGCCGGTGACGTCCGCGATCGCCGGCAGGCCGGCCTTGGTCGCCGGGATCTTGATCAGCGTGTTCGGGCGGTCCACCAGCCAGGCGAGCTGCTTGGCCTCGGCGATCGTCGCCTTGGTGTTGTGGGCCAGCCGCGGGTCGACCTCGATGGAGACCCGGCCGTCCCGGTGCTCGCTGGCGTCGTAGACCGGACGCAGGATGTCGGCGGCGTCGCGGACGTCCGCGGTGGTGATCATCCGCAGCGCCTCCTCCACCGTCAGCTTCCGCGCGGCCAGGTCCTCCAGCTGGACGGAGTAGCCGTCGCCGCCCGAGATCGCCTTCTGGAAGATCGACGGGTTGGTGGTGACCCCTACGACGTGCTGCTGGTCGATGAGTTCGGCCAGGTTGCCCGACGTGATCCGCTTGCGGGACAGGTCGTCCAGCCAGATCGCCACGCCTTCGTCGGAGAGGCGCTTGAGTGCGTCTGTCATCGGAATTGCATCTCCTACTAGTCGTTGCCCGGTTCAGCGATCAGCGGCGGCGAGAGATTCCCGGGCCGCGGCGGCCACCGCCTCCGCGGTGAACCCGAACTCACGGAAGAGCACCTTGGCGTCGGCACTGGCGCCGAAGTGCTCCAGGCTGATGATCCGGCCCGCGTCGCCCACGTACCGGTACCAGGTCAGGCCGATACCGGCCTCGACCGCGACGCGCGCCCGCACCGACGGGGGCAGCACGCTGTCCTTGTACTCCTGGTCCTGCTCCTCGAACCACTCCACGCACGGCATCGACACCACGCGGGTGGGGACGCCGGCGGCCTGCAGCTCCTCGCGGGCGCCCACCGCCAGCTGCACCTCGGACCCGGTGGCGATCAGCAGCACCTGCGGCTCGACGGCCGCGCCGCCCTCGCCCTCGGCGTCGAAGAGCACGTAACCGCCGCGCGCCGCCGCCTCGTTGCGCTCGTAGGTGGGCACGCCCTGCCGGGTCAGCGCCAGGCCGTGCGGGGCGCCCTTGCCGAACTCCTTCGTCCAGCGGCGGTGCACCTCGCGCCAGGCGATCGCGGTCTCGTTGGCGTCCGCCGGGCGCACCACGTTCAGCCCGGGGATGGCGCGCAGCGAGGCCAGGTGCTCCACCGGCTGGTGGGTCGGGCCGTCCTCGCCGAGGCCGATCGAGTCGTGCGTCCACACGAACGTCACCGGCAGGTGCATCAGCGCGGACAGCCGCACCGCGTTGCGCATGTAGTCGGAGAAGACGAGGAACGTACCGCCGTACGCACGGGTGTTGCCGTGCAGGGTGATCCCGTTCAGCTCGGCGCCCATCGAGTGCTCGCGGATGCCGAAGTGGATGGTCCGGCCGTAAGGGTCGGCGCCCGGCAGCGGGTTGCCCTTCGGCAGGAACGAGGACGTCTTGTCGAACGTGGTGTTGTTGGAGCCGGCCAGGTCCGCGGAACCGCCCCACAGCTCGGGGAGCACCGCGCCCAGCGCCTCCAGCACCTTGCCCGAAGCGGCCCGGGTGGCGACCGACTTGCCCGGCTCGAAGACCGGCAGGTGCTCCTCCCAGCCGGCCGGCAGCTCGCCCGCGTTGATCCGGTCGAACAGCGCGGCGCGCTCGGGGTTGGCGGTGCGCCAGGCGGCGAAGGACTTCTCCCACTCCGCCCGCGCCTCGCGGCCGCGGTCACCGACGGCACGGGTGTGCGTGATGACGTCGTCGGCGACCTCGAAGTGCTTCTCGGGGTCGAAGCCGAGCACCCGCTTGGTGGCCGCGACCTCCTCCTCGCCGAGCGCCGAGCCGTGCGCCGCCTCGGTGTTGCGGGCGTGCGGGGCCGGCCACGCGATGATCGAGCGGACCGCGATGAACGACGGCCGGTCGGTCACCGCCTTCGCGGCCTGCATCGCCGCGTACAGCGCCGGCACGTCCAGGGCGCCGCTCTCCAGCATGTCGACCCGCTGCACGTGCCAGCCGTACGCCTCGTACCGCTTGCAGGTGTCCTCGGAGACCGCGGTCTCCGTGTCGCCCTCGATGGAGATGTGGTTGTCGTCCCACAGCAGGACGAGGTTGCCGAGCTTCTGGTGGCCGGCGAGCGAGGACGCCTCGGCCGAGATGCCCTCCTGGAGGCAGCCGTCGCCGGCGATCGCCCAGACCATGTGGTCGAACGGGGAGGTGCCCTCGGCGGCGTCCGGGTCGAACAGGCCGCGCTCGTAGCGGGCCGCCATGGCCATGCCGACCGCGTTGGCGACGCCCTGGCCGAGCGGCCCGGTGGTGGTCTCGACGCCGGCGGTGTGACCGTACTCCGGGTGGCCCGGGGTCTTGCTGCCCCAGGTGCGGAAGGCCTTCAGGTCGTCCAGCTCCAGGCCGTACCCGGCGAAGTAGAGCTGCGTGTAGAGGGTCAGGCTGGAGTGCCCCGCGGAGAGCACGAAGCGGTCCCGGCCGGTCCAGTCGGGGTCCGCCGGGTCGTGCCGCATCATCCGCTGGAACAGCAGGTACGCCGCAGGAGCGAGGCTCATGGCCGTGCCCGGATGGCCGTTGCCGACCTTCTGCACCGAATCCATGGCCAGGACGCGGGCGGTGTCCACCGCGCGCTCGTCCAGTTCGCTCCACTCGAGGTCTGTGGTGGTCGGCTGCTTGCTCACCCTGGGTCAGGGCTCCTCTCCACATGTTCGAAAGCGCCGGTGACGTGGTGCCTACCCGACGCGTCGAGCCTACCGCCGCAGGGCGCTCACCTTTTCGATCCTCCCTCCGGGCGGTCCGCTCCGCCTGCCGAACCTGTGAACAGGGAGTGAACCCGCGACGTCGGGCCGCGGCGCAGGTGGCGTCGGCGGACACGTTCGGCACCCGGCCACCCCCGAGCGAAAGGCAGCTATTCCCTACCTCTAGAGTGGCGTGGTACGCGCAAGCCTCACAGGGCCCCCGTTGAATCCGCCGGTCGCCCGTGCTTGCTGACTCATCTCTCTTGGGGTGTTCGTGACGGCCGTCGAAACCCGACCCGCAGGGGTCCTCGGGACGGGCTCAGCGCACCGGCCGCTTGGGGCCCGTGTCATGGGGTTCGTGGCACTCACCAAGCCGCGCATCATCGAACTGCTGCTCATCACCACCGTTCCGGTGATGTTCCTGGCCGCCGGCGGGGTGCCGTCGCTGTGGCTCGTGCTGGCGACGGTGGTCGGCGGCTACCTGTCGGCCGGCGGCGCGAACGCGCTGAACATGTACATCGACCGGGACATCGACGCGCTGATGCACCGGACCGAGCAGCGGCCACTGGTCACCGGCCTGGTCTCGCCGGCCGAGGGGCTGGTCTTCGGCATCACGCTCTCGGTGGTCTCCACCGTCTGGTTCGCGGTGCTCGTCAACCCGCTGTCGGCGGCGCTGTCCCTCACCGCGATCCTCTACTACGTGTTCGTGTACACGCTGTGGCTCAAGCGCCGCACGGCGCAGAACATCGTGTGGGGCGGGGTGGCCGGCTGCCTCCAGGTGTTCATCGGCTGGTCCGCGGTCCGCAACGAGCTGGCGTGGGCGCCCTTCGTGCTGTTCCTCGTCCTCTTCTTCTGGACGCCGCCGCACTACTGGCCGCTGTCCATGAAGGTCAAGGACGACTACGAGCGCGTCGGGGTGCCGATGCTGCCGGTCGTCGCCGGCAACCAGGTCGTGGCGCGGCAGATCGTGCTCTACAGCTGGGTGATGGTGCTGACGTCCCTCACCCTGTGGTGGCCGCTCGGCCAGACCTCGTGGTTCTACCCCGTGGTGGCCGTGGCGCTCGGTGCCTTCTGGCTGAAGGAGGCGCACGGGCTGCACTCCCGTGCGAAGGCCGGGATCACCGGCGCCAAGCTCAAGGAGATGCGGCTCTTCCACTGGTCGATCACCTACGCGACCCTCCTCTTCGTCGCCGTCGCGGTCGACCCCTTCCTGCACTAGGCCGCGGCCCGGGCCGGGCCGGCTGCGGCCGGTCGCGGCCGGCTGACCTGCTGCTCCATGCGCTGTTACCTGCGTCGCTCTTAGGGCCGGGTCTGTTGATTTCCGGCCCGCGCGGCCTCCAGGATGTGGGCTCGTCCCGTGCACCATCGGAGGTACGTGTGAGAAGGCGGCGCACCATGCGCGACGCGCTGGTGACCGCGCTCGGCGCGGTGGTGGCCCTGGTGACCGCGGGATCGGCCTCGGCCGGCACGACCCTGGTGTCCGATCATCCGATAACGTTGTCGGCGCCCTCGTCCTCGGGGGCCGCCCTGGTGTCGGCCCCCGCGGGCTACGTGGATCCGCTCATCGGCACGGGCCGCGGCGGCTCCACCGTCGGCGAGATCAACGACTTCCCCGGCCCGGCGACACCGTTCGGGATGATGCAGTTCTCCCCGGACACCGCCGGCTCCTACGCCGGCTACCAGTACCACGGCGACCAGATCCGCGGCTTCAGCATGGACCACGCCTCGGTGGGCTGCCGCGCCTTCGGGGACGTGCCGATCCTGCCGGTAACGGGGTCGGTGGGGGACGCGCCCTGGAAGGCCACCGAGCACTTCACCCACACCGGGGAGCAGGCCGAGCCGGGCTACTACGCGGTGAACCTCGACGACTCGGGCGTGCGGGCCGAGCTGACCGCCGCCACCCGCACCGGGCTGGCCTCCTTCACCTTCCCCTCGGGCGCCGGGGCGGCGCAGCTGCTGGTGAAGGCCGGCGGCAGCCTCAGCGTCGTCAAGACCGCCGACGTCCAGGTGGTGGGCGACCGGGAGGTCACCGGCTCGGTCACCACGGGCAACTTCTGCAGCAAGGGCAACCAGTACACGGTCCACTACGCGATCACCTTCAACCAGCCCTTCACGGCGCACGGCACCTGGGACGGCACGACCGTGACCGCGGGCGGCGACTCCGCCACCGCGGCCGGCGCCGGTGCCTACCTCACCTTCGGGGACGGCGGCAGCCGCACCGTACGAGCCAAGGTGGCCATGTCGTACGTGTCCGTGGCCGGGGCCGAGGCCAACATGGCGGCCGAGGTGCCCGGCTGGGACCTGGACGCGCTGCACCGGCAGACCCGCGACCAGTGGAACCAGGCCCTGGGCAAGGTGCGCGTCGCGGGCCGGGACACCGACGAGCTGAAGACGTTCTACACCGCGCTCTACCACTCGCTGATGCACCCGAACACCTTCAACGACGCCGACGGCCGCTACATCGGCTTCGACGGAAGGATCCGCACCCTGCCCGAGGGGCACGCGCAGTACACCAACTTCTCGGACTGGGACACCTACCGCTCCCTCGCGCCGCTCCAGGCGATGCTGTTCCCACGGCAGGCCAGTGACATGGCCCAGTCCCTGGTCAACGACGCGGAGCAGAGCGGCTGGTGGCCGCGCTGGCCGCTCGCCAACTCCGCCACCGGGCAGATGTCCGGCGACAACTCCGTGCCGCTCATCGCCAGCCTCTACGCGTACGGGGCCCGCGACTTCGACCTGAAGACGGCGCTGACGTACCTGGTCAAGGGGGCCACCACGGTGGACCCGGACCCGCACGCCTACCACGAGCGGCCCGGCATCGGGGAGTACGTCGAGCACGGCTACATGCCGGAGAGCGACGCGGCCAGGGGCGACCACGGCCACGTGGGCGCCTCGGAGACGCTGGAGTGGGCCATCGACGACTTCGCGATCTCCCGGCTCGCCGCCGCCGCCGGGCAGGACGACGTGGCCCGCACCTTCGCCCAGCGCGGCCAGAACTGGCAGAACATCCTTGACCCGGCCACCGGCTACCTCGAACCGCGCGGCGAGGACGGCCGGTTCCCCGACCAGGCGGGCTTCCAGCCACCGGCCGCGGGGAAGTTCGGGCAGGACGGCTACGACGAGGGCAACGCCGCCCAGTACAACTGGCTCGTCCCGCAGGACATGGCGGGACTGATCGCCTCGATGGGCGGGACCGCCGCGGCCGCCGACCGGCTGGACACGTTCTTCACCCAGCTCAACGCGGGCCCCAACGCCCCCTTCATGTGGGCCGGGAACGAGATCGACTTCGGGGCGCCGTGGGTCTACAACCAGGTCGGCCAGCCGTGGAAGACGCAGAAGACCGTCCGCGACATCGCCACCAGCCTGTTCAGTCCGACCCCCGACGGCGAGCCCGGCAACGACGACCTGGGGGCGCAGTCCTCCTGGTACGTCTGGGCCGCGCTCGGCATGTACCCGGCGACACCGGGGACGGCCGACCTCGCCCTGCACAGCCCGCTGTTCGAGCGGGTGGTGATCGACCTGCCCGGTTCCGGCGACCTGGACATCCGGGCGCCCGGGGCCTCGGACGGCACGCCCTACGTCCACCGGCTCACCCTCGACGGGCACACCTGGGCCCGCACCTACCTGCCGCCGTCGGTGGTCGCGCACGGCGGGCGCCTGGACTTCACCCTGTCCGCCACGCCCGACACCCGGTGGGCCGCGTCCCCGAGCGCCGCGTCGCCCTCCTACCGCACCGGCGAGCACGACTTCCTGGCGACGGCCACCCCGAACCAGTCGGTGGTGACGGCGGGCGGGGCGGCGGCCGACGTCGTCGTGCACGCGCAGCGGCTGGCCGGGCACGGGACCACCCTGCCGGTCGCCGCCGTCCCGCCCGCCGGCATCACCGTGACGCCCGCGGGCGGCGCCCTCACGCTGGACCCGGCGACCGGATCGGGCACCGCCCGGCTCTCGGTGAGCGCCGCGGCCGGCACCCCCGCAGGGTCCTACCAGGTGCCGCTGACCGTGGGCGGCCCGGCAGGCGCGTCGCCGGTGCGGCTGACGGTGACCGTCCAGGTCGCGGACTACGACGACGCGCGCGCCGGGCCGTTCGCCGGCTTCCCGGCGGAGATCCCGACCGTGAGCGGGTCGCCAGTGTGAGTTACCGATGGGTAGCATGGTGGGCATGACCGAGAGCACAGCGCAGCAGAAGCGCGACGAGGCGCGAGCCGAGCGCCGCGCGGCCCGGCTGGCCCGCCAGATCACGGCGTTCGCCGCCACCCACGGCGGCTCCGCCGAGGCCGTCGTGGAGTACATCGGCGCCCGCGGCTCCCGCATCGTCCTGGTGGGCGCCGACGGCGGGTGGGGCGACCTCGTCGCGCCGACCCCGGCGATCGCGGACGCCGCCGTCGCCCGGGCGGGCGTGACCGTCCACGAGGACTTCGAGGGCGAGTTCGCCGGCCGCCTGCGCACCGGCCCCTACGAGTGGACCCGGATGGCCGGGCTGCAGATCGGCGGTCCCGCCAACACCTGACGGCACCCTGCGCCGTTATGACCTTGGCAGGGTCGTTCGCGCAGGAGTGACGCAGGAGTAGGGGAGCCGATGGACGGGGCGCAGGGACACCTCGTGGACGCGCAGTGCCACGGGGTGCTCCAGCAGGAACTGGGCCTCGGCTCCTTCGAGGCCCGGCTGCCGGGGACCGCCGCCCCGCACACCACCTTGTTCGACAGCCCCACCGGGTTCGCGGTACGCCGCTGGTGCCCGCCGCTGCTGGGGCTGGAGCCGCACTGCACGCCGGCCCGCTACCTGGCCCGCCGCCGCGAACTCGGCGCGTACGAGACCGCCCGGCGGCTGCTGCGCGGCACCGGCGTCACCGCGTACCTGGTCGACACCGGCGAGCCCGGCGACCTCACCCCGCCCAAGGACCTGGGCGCCGCGGGCGGCGCCGCCGCGCACGAGATCGTGCGCCTGGAACCGCTCGCCCAGCAGGTCGCCGACACCTCCGGCACCGTGGACGGCTTCCTGGCCAACCTCGCAGAGGCCGTGCACGCGGCGGCGCTGGACGCGGCCGGCTTCTCCTACGGCACCGGGCCCGGCGCCGAGCCCGCCGGCCGCCACGCGCGCAGCGGACCGCCCGCGATCGGCGCGCCCTGGCCGGAGCCCGGCAGCGCCCCCGGCGTCCGCGGGCGCCACGCCCGGCCGTGGGACGACGGCGACGGAACGCCCCCGGACTCCGGGGACGGGGGAGACGCCCGCGCGCCGGGCAGCGGCGGCGGGCCGCGGCCGCCGGGCGCCTACGCGGTGCGCTGCGCGGCCGGCCGCTGGCTCGCCGACCGCGCCGTCGGCGGGCGGCTCACCGACGGGGTGCTGCGCCGCCACCTGGTGTGGCACGCGGTGGCCACCGGGCTGCCGCTCGCGCTGCGCTACGGCCCGGCCGGCCCCGGGCCGCGGGCCGCCGCCGACTTCCTGCACGCGACGGCCGGGCTGGGCACCGACGTCGTCCTGCTGCCCGCCGCCCGGCACGAGGCCGCCGCCGGGGAACTGGCCGCCGCGCTGCCGCACGTCTATGTGGCGCTGGGCGGCGACCCGTCGGGCGTGCTCGCCCGCAGCCCGTTCGGCAAGGTGCTCTACGCCAGCGGCGCGGCCGGGCTGCCGGAGCTGTACGTCACCGGCAGCCGGGCGTTCCGGATCGGCCTGGCGCGCCTGGTGGACGAGCGGGTGGCGGCGGGGGAGTGGTCAGCCGCGGACGGAGAGCGGGTCGCCGCCTTGGTCGGCGAGGGGAACGCGCGCCGCGTCTACCGGCTGCCGGTCACCGCTGCCGGCCGCGTCCCGCACCCGCGCCTGCCGCACGCCGACACCCTCCGCTGACCGCGCGCCGGGCGCCTCGCCGGGCTCCGTGAGTGGCCGCTCGCGGAACGACAGCAGCACCCGCAGGGTCGCGATCCACACCAGGCAGGCGCCCAACATGTGCAGGTCGACCAGCGCGGACGGCAGGTGGGTGAAGTACTGGACGTAGCCGATGACGCCCTGACCCATCAGGACCAGGAACAGCTCGGTGGACCTGCGCTGCGGCCCGGGCGGCGCGTCGACCGCCCGCAGCACGAACCACAGGGCGACGGAGAGGCCGACCACCACCCACGCGAAGTCGGCGTGCAGCTGGGCGATCGTCTTCCAGTCCACGTCGATCCGCTGCACCTTGTGCGCGGCGCTGGAGTCACCGGGGTGCGGGCCGGCGCCGGTGACCAGCGTGCCCACCACGATCAGCACCGTGGTCGCGCCGGCCAGCACCTGCCCCAGCTGCCGCACCGCCTTGCCGACCAGCGGCCGCGGCGCCGCATCGCCCTCCGCCACCCGCTGCCAGGTCAGCACGGCCACGGTGATGAGCGCCGCGGAGAGCAGGAAGTGCAGCGAGACCACGTACGGGTTGAGCTTGGTGAGCACGGTCAGGCCGCCCCACACCGCGTTGCCGACCACCACCCAGAACTGCGCCCAGGCCAGCCGGTACAGGCCGGTGCGGCGCGGCTCCATGGCGCGGATCGCGATGATCGCCCAGCCGACCGCGGCGCACAGCACGTACGTCAGCATGCGGTTGCTGATCTCGATGGCGTGGTGGATGCCCATCTCGCGGGTGCCCAGCAGGCTGTCGCCGCTGCACGTGGGCCAGGTCGGGCAGCCGAGCCCGGAGGCGGTCAGCCGGACCGCGCCGCCGGTGATCACGATGACCACCGACATCACCAGGGCGGCGAGCGCCGCGCGGCGCACCGCCACGGGGTTCGGCGTCCACCTGGCGGCGATGAAGGCGAGCGGGTTTCGCGCGATTTCGGGCAGCTTCGGCACGGACACATGGTAGGCGCCCCCCTTGTGCACGCGTTCACGAGGGGTCCGGCTCGCGGTCAGCCGGGCGTGGCGGCGTCCTGGCGGACCGGGCCCGTCACTCCCAGCGGAAGAACCGGCCGGCCGCGGCCAGGCCGATGACCGCCCACACCGCGAGGATGCCCAGGTCGCCCCACGGCATCCCGGCGCCGTGCTGCAGCACGTCGCGCAGCCCGCCGGACAGCGCGGAGATCGGCAGCAGCTCCAGCGCCGCCCGCACCCCGCCGGAGAACTTGTCCATCGGCACGATCACTCCGCCGGCGACGAGCAGCAGCAGGAACACCAGGTTGGCCGCGGCCAGCGTCGCCTCGGCCTTGAGGGTGCCGGCCATCAGCAGCCCGAGGCCGGAGAACGCGGCCGTGCCCAGCAGGAGCAGCAGCACGACGGCCAGCGGGTTGGCGTGCGGCGACCAGCCCAGGGCCAGCGCGATGACGGTGAGCAGCAGCACCTGCAGCACCTCGGTGACCAGCACCGAGCAGGTCTTGGCGGTCATCAGCGCCCAGCGCGGCAGGGGGGAGGCGCCGAGCCGCTTGAGCACCCCGTAGCGGCGCTCGAAGCCGGTGGCGATGGCCTGCCCGGTGAACGCGGTGGACAGCACGGCGAGCGCCAGGATGCCAGGGGTGAGGAAGTCCACCGACTTGCCCTTGCCGGTGTCCACGATGTCGACCGCGCTGAACAGCACCAGCAGCAGCGCCGGGATCACCACGGTGAGCAGCAACTGCTCGCCGTTGCGCAGCAGCATCCGGGTCTCCAGCAGCGCCTGGGCCCGGATCATCCGGGGCAGCGGCGCGGAGCCCGGCCGGGGGCTGAAGGCGCCTCGGGCGTGGGCGGTGTCCGTGGTCGCAGTGCTCATGCCCGCAGCTCCTTGCCGGTCATTTCCAGGAAGACGTCCTCCAGGGTGCGGCGCTCCACCGCGAGGTGGTCCGGCATGACGCCGTGCTGGGCGCACCAGGAGGTGACGGTGGCCAGCAGCTGCGGGTCGATCTTGCCCTCGACGCGGTAGCTGCCCGGGGTCAGCTCGGCGGCCATCGCGTCCGCGGGCAGCGCGTTGAGCAGGGACGCGACGTCCAGGCCCGGCCGGCCGGAGAAGCGCAGCGTGTTCTCCGCGCCGCCGCGGCACAGCTCCTCGGGCGTGCCGCCGGCTATCGCCCGGCCGCCGTCGATGATCACCACGTGGTCCGCGAGCTGCTCGGCCTCGTCCATGAAGTGCGTGGTCAGCACGACGGTGACGCCGTCGGCGCGCAGCTCGCGCACCAGGTCCCAGGTGGCGTGCCGGGCCTGCGGGTCCAGCCCCGCGGTGGGTTCGTCGAGGAAGACCAGCTCGGGGCGGCCGACGACCGCCATGGCCAGCGCGAGCCGCTGCTGCTGCCCGCCGGACAGCCGCCGGTACGGGGTGCGGCCGCAGGTCCCGAGGCCGAGCCGCTCGATCAGCAGGGCCGGGTCCACCGGGTCGGCGTACAGGGTGGCGGTGTGCCGGAGCATCTCGGCGGCGTGCGCCCCGGGGTACACGCCGCCCGACTGCAGCATCACGCCGATCCTGGGCCGCAGCTCGGCGCCCTGGGCGACCGGGTCGAGGCCCAGCACCCGGGCGGTGCCGCCGTCCGGCCGGCGGTAGCCCTCGCACACCTCGACGGTGGTGGTCTTGCCGGCGCCGTTCGGGCCGAGGACGGCGGTCACCGAGCCCGCGGGGACCGTCAGGTCGAGGCCGTCGACCGCGGTCCTGGTGCCGTACCGCTTGACCAGTCCGGCCACCTGGACCGCGGGCTCGTTTCGCATGCGCACGAGTCTAGGGAGCGCGTGGACCGCGGAGTGCGGCAGGGCGGAATTAGGTGACCCTAAGTGATGCAGCACACCGTGTCGGCGAGCGGAGCGGCTTGCCCGTCTCCGGCGAATTACGCAACAATGGCCTTGTGAAAAACGTCGGTGGTGCCGCTCAGGGGGCGGCGGAGGAGCAGACGACCGGGGAGCGGCGCACCCGCACCCGGGTCGCCCGGTCCATCCTGAACCACGGGCCCTCCACGGCCGCCGACCTCGCCGAGCGCCTCGGGCTCACCCAGGCGGCGGTACGCCGTCACCTGGACGCCCTCGTCGCGGAGAACGTGGTGGAGCCGCGCGAGCAGCGCGTCTACGGCCACCGCGGCCGCGGCCGCCCGGCGAAGGTCTTCGCGCTCACCGACTGCGGCCGGGACTCGTTCGACCAGGCCTACGACCAGCTCGCCGCCGACGCCCTGCGCTGGATAGCCCAGTCGGCCGGCGACGGGGAGGACGGGCAGGCCGCGGTCACCGCGTTCGCCCGTGCCCGGGTCGCCGCCCAGGCCGAGCGGTACCGCGCGATCGTGGACGCCGCCGCCCCGGAGGACCGGGCCAAGGCCCTGGCCCGCGCCCTGTCCGCGGACGGGTACGCTGCTACCGCGCGCAGCGCGAGTACGCCCGGCCCGGCCGGGGAGCAGCTCTGCCAGCACCACTGCCCGGTGGCGCACACGGCCGAGCAGTTCCCGCAGCTGTGCGAGGCGGAGGCCGAGGTCTTCTCCCGACTGCTCGGGACGCACGTCCAGCGGCTGGCCACCATCGCCCACGGCGACGGGGTGTGCACCACGTTCATCCCCGAGACCGGCCCGAGAACCGGCCAGGCCGACCAGGCCGAGCCGCCGCGCCCGGCCGCCCCCGCATCCGGCGCAACCGACCACGCACCATCCGCAACTGCCAGCACGTCCGGGAGGAACCCCGCATGACTGCTCCCACGGAGACCACTCACCCGGAGCTCGAAGGTATCGGCAACTACGAGTACGGCTGGGCCGACTCCGACGTCGCCGGCGCCGCCGCCCAGCGCGGCCTCTCCGAGGACGTCGTCCGCGACATCTCCGCGAAGAAGTCGGAACCGGACTGGATGCTGAAGCTGCGGCTCAAGGGCCTGCGGCTGTTCGACAAGAAGCCGATGCCGACCTGGGGCTCCGATCTCACCGGCATCGACTTCGACAACATCAAGTACTTCGTGCGGTCCACCGAGAAGCAGGCGGAGTCCTGGGAGGACCTGCCCGAGGACATCAAGAACACGTACGACAAGCTCGGCATCCCCGAGGCGGAGAAGCAGCGCCTGGTCGCCGGCGTCGCCGCGCAGTACGAGTCCGAGGTCGTCTACCACCAGATCCGCGAGGACCTGGAGGAGCAGGGCGTCATCTTCCTGGACACCGACACCGCGCTCAAGCAGCACCCGGAGCTGTTCCAGGAGTACTTCGGCACCGTCATCCCGGCCGGCGACAACAAGTTCGCCTCGCTGAACACGGCCGTGTGGTCCGGCGGCTCCTTCATCTACGTGCCGAAGGGCGTGCACGTGGAGATCCCGCTGCAGGCCTACTTCCGGATCAACACCGAGAACATGGGCCAGTTCGAGCGGACGCTGATCATCGTCGACGAGGACGCCTACGTCCACTACGTCGAGGGCTGCACCGCGCCGATCTACAAGTCGGACTCGCTGCACTCCGCGGTCGTCGAGATCATCGTGAAGAAGGGCGGCCGCTGCCGCTACACGACCATCCAGAACTGGTCGAACAACGTCTACAACCTGGTCACCAAGCGCGCCGTGGCGTACGAGGGCGCGACCATGGAGTGGGTCGACGGCAACATCGGCTCCAAGGTCACCATGAAGTACCCGGCCGTGTACCTGATGGGCGAGCACGCCAAGGGCGAGACGCTGTCCATCGCGTTCGCCGGCGAGGGCCAGCACCAGGACGCCGGCGCCAAGATGGTGCACATGGCGCCGAACACGTCGTCGAACATCGTCTCCAAGTCGGTGGCGCGCGGCGGCGGCCGTACCTCCTACCGCGGCCTGATCGAGATCGGCGACGGCGCGGCCGGATCGAAGTCCAACGTGCTGTGCGACGCGCTGCTGGTGGACACCATCTCCCGCTCCGACACCTACCCCTACGTGGACGTCCGCGAGGACGACGTGTCCATGGGCCACGAGGCGACCGTCTCCAAGGTCTCCGACGACCAGCTCTTCTACCTGATGAGCCGCGGCATGACCGAGTTCGAGGCCATGGCGATGATCGTGCGCGGCTTCGTCGAGCCGATCGCCAAGGAGCTGCCGATGGAGTACGCCCTGGAACTCAACCGCCTGATCGAGCTCCAGATGGAAGGCGCGGTCGGCTAGCCGGCACCCGCCCCCGATCCCCTTCGACGTACACCCGGAAAGAGAGCAGTACGACACGCCATGGCTGAGAACACCCCTGCGGGCAGCACCACGGACGGTGCCATCACGGTGGGACGGTCGGCCGAGCAGCCCGCCCAGCCCACCGACGCCCGGGTCAGCGCGGCCCCGTCCTACGACGTGGCCGACTTCCCGGTGCCGCACGGCCGCGAGGAGGAGTGGCGGTTCACCCCGCTGGAGCGGCTGCGCGGCCTGCACGACGGCACCGCCGAGGCGACCGGCGGCCTGCGGGTCGAGGTGACCGCGCCCGAGGGCGTCACGGTGGAGACCGTGGACCGCACCGACGCCCGGATCGGCAAGGCCGGCAAGCCCGCCGACCGGGTCACCGCGCAGGCGTTCAGCGCCTTCGAGAAGGCCTCGGTGGTCACCGTCCCCAAGGACGCGGTGCTCACCGAGCCGGTGCGGATCGCCGTGCACGGCGAGGGCGGCACCGTCTTCGGCCACCAGGTCGTGGAGCTGGGCGCGTTCGCCGAGGCCGTGGTCGTCATCGACCACACCGGCGACGCGACGCTCGCCGCCAACGTGGAGTTCCTGATCGGCGACGGCGCCAAGCTCACCGTGGTGTCCGTGCAGGACTGGGACGACACCGCGGTGCACGTCGCCCAGCACACCGCGCTGGTCGGCCGCGACGCGAGCTTCAAGTCCGTGGTCGTCACCTTCGGCGGCGACGTGGTCCGGCTGCACCCGCGGGTGATCTACGGCGCCCCCGGCGGCGAGGCCGACCTGTTCGGCCTGTACTTCACCGACCAGGGCCAGCACCAGGAGCACCGGCTCTTCATCGACCACGACACCCCGCACTGCCGCTCCAACGTCGCCTACAAGGGCGCGCTGCAGGGCCGGGACGCGCACGCGGTGTGGATCGGCGACGTGCTCATCCGGGCCGCCGCCGAGGGCACCGACACCTACGAGCTGAACCGCAACCTCGTGCTGACCGACGGGGCGCGGGTCGACTCGGTGCCGAACCTGGAGATCGAGACCGGCGAGATCGTCGGCGCCGGGCACGCCTCGGCGACCGGCCGGTTCGACGACGAGCAGCTGTTCTACCTGATGTCCCGCGGCATCGGTGCCGACGAGGCCCGCCGCCTGGTGGTCCGCGGCTTCTTCGGCGAACTCGTCCAGCAGATCGGCCTGGCCGACCTGGAGGAGCGTCTGATGGCGAGCATCGACGCCGAACTGGAGGCCTCGGTCGGATGACGAGTACCGAGCAGAGCGCCCCCGCCGGCTTCGTGCGGGTCTGCGCGCTCAGCGAACTCGAGGACGCCACCCCGCACCGGGTGGAGATCGACGGTGTGCCGGTCTCCGTCGTCCGCACCGAGGGCGAGGTGTTCGCGATCAACGACATCTGCTCGCACGCGAACGTCTCACTGTCCGAAGGCGAAGTCGAGGACTGCCAGATCGAGTGCTGGCTGCACGGCTCCAGCTTCGACCTGCGCAGCGGCAAGCCATCCGGGTTGCCCGCCACGCGGCCCGTCCCCGTATACCCCGTCAAGATCGTTGGGGACGACGTGCTCGTCTCCGTCACCCAGGAGTCCTGAGTCACCCATGGCCACGCTTGAAATCCACGACCTGCACGTCTCCGTCGAGGCCGACAACGCCACGAAGGAGATCCTCAAGGGCGTCGACCTGACCGTGAAGCAGGGCGAGACGCACGCCATCATGGGCCCCAACGGCTCCGGCAAGTCCACCCTCGCCTACTCGCTCGCCGGCCACCCCAAGTACACCGTCACCGGCGGCACCGTCACCCTCGACGGCGAGGACGTCCTCGCGATGACCGTCGACGAGCGGGCCCGGGCCGGCGTCTTCCTCGCCATGCAGTACCCGGTCGAGGTCCCCGGCGTCTCCGTCTCCAACTTCCTGCGCACCTCGGCCACCGCCATCCGCGGCGAGGCCCCCCGCCTGCGCACCTGGGTGAAGGAGGTCAAGGAGACCATGGAGCGGCTCCACATGGACCCCTCCTTCGCCGAGCGCAACGTCAACGAGGGCTTCTCCGGCGGTGAGAAGAAGCGCCACGAGATCCTCCAGCTCGAACTGCTCAAGCCGCAGATCGCGATCCTGGACGAGACCGACTCCGGCCTCGACGTCGACGCCCTGCGCATCGTCTCCGAGGGCGTCAACCGGGTGCGCGAGACCGGCGAGGTCGGCACCCTGCTGATCACCCACTACACGCGCATCCTGCGGTACATCAAGCCCGACTTCGTGCACGTCTTCGTGGGCGGCCGGGTCGCCGAGTCCGGCGGCGCCGAGCTGGCCGACAAGCTGGAGGAAGAGGGCTACGAGTCCTACGTGAAGGGCGGCGCTTCCGCGTGACCACATCCTCGTCCGCCGGCCTGGTGCTGCCCGGCCTCCTCGACACCGAGACGATCCGCAAGGACTTCCCGGTGCTGGACCGTCTGGTCCACGGCGACCGCAAGCTCGTCTACCTGGACAACGCGGCGACCTCGCAGAAGCCGCGCCAGGTGCTCGACGTGCTCAACGCGTACTACGAGCGGAACAACGCCAACGTCCACCGCGGCGTGCACGTGCTCGCCGAGGAGGCCACCGCGCTCTACGAGGGCGCCCGCGACAAGGTCGCGGCGTTCATCAACGCGCCCAGCCGCGACGAGGTCATCTTCACCAAGAACGCCTCGGAGTCGCTGAACCTGGTGGCCAACATGCTCGGCTGGGCCGACGAGCCCTACCGGGTGGACCGCGACACCGAGATCGTCATCACGGAGATGGAGCACCACTCCAACATCGTGCCGTGGCAGCTGCTGTCGCAGCGCACCGGTGCGAAGCTGAAGTGGTTCGGCCTGACCGACGACGGACGGCTCGACCTGTCGGACATCGAGCAGGTCATCACGGAGAAGACCAAGATCGTCTCCTTCGTGCTGGTCTCCAACATCCTGGGCACCGTCAACCCGGTCGAGGCGATCGTGCGCCGCGCCCAGGACGTCGGCGCGCTGGTCCTCATCGACGCCTCGCAGGCCGCCCCGCACATGGTGCTGGACGTGCAGGCGCTCGGCGCTGACTTCGTGGCCTTCACCGGCCACAAGATGCTCGGCCCGACCGGCATCGGCGTGCTGTGGGGCCGCCAGGAGCTGCTGGAGGACCTGCCGCCCTTCCTCGGCGGCGGCGAGATGATCGAGACCGTCTCGATGCACTCCTCCACCTACGCGCCGGCCCCGCACAAGTTCGAGGCGGGCACCCCGCCGATCGCGCAGGCCGTCGGCCTGGGCGCGGCGGTGGACTACCTGACCGCCATAGGGATGGAGAACATCGCCCGGCACGAGCACGCGATCACCGAGTACGCGGTGGGCCGGCTGCTGGAGGTCCCGACGCTGCAGATCGTCGGCCCCGCCACCGCCGAGGACCGCGGCGCTGCGATCTCCTTCACGCTGGGCGACATCCACCCGCACGACGTGGGCCAGGTGCTCGACGAGCAGGGGATCGCGGTACGGGTCGGCCACCACTGCGCCCGCCCGGTGTGCCTGCGCTACGGAATTCCTGCGACGACGCGGGCGTCGTTCTATCTGTACTCCACCCCGGCCGAGGTCGACGCCCTGGTCGACGGGCTGGAGCAGGTCCGGAACTTCTTCGGTTGATGGTGGTGCCGCTGTGAAGCTCGACTCGATGTACCAGGACGTGATCCTGGACCACTACAAGCACCCGCACGGGAGCGGTCTGCGCGACGGGCAGGCCGAGGTGCACCACGTCAATCCGACGTGCGGTGACGAGATCACCCTGCGGGTGCGGATGGACGGCTCCGTGATCGGCGACGTCTCCTACGAGAGCCAGGGCTGCTCGATCAGCCAGGCCAGCGCGTCGGTGCTCAACGACCTGCTGGTCGGCAAGGACGTCGCCGAGGCGCGGAAGATCCAGGAGACCTTCCTGGAGCTGATGCAGTCCAAGGGGCAGATCGAGCCGGACGACGCGATGGAGGAGGTGCTGGAGGACGCGGTGGCGTTCGCCGGCGTCTCCAAGTACCCGGCGCGCGTCAAGTGCGCGCTGCTGAGCTGGATGGCGTGGAAGGACGCGACCGCACAGGCGCTGTCCGGCGCTGCGGGAAAGTAAGGAGACCGCCGCATGACCGAGTCCGCTGAGAACCAGGCAGCCGCCCTCAAGCCGGCCTCCGAGGAGGAGGTCCGCGAGGCCCTCTACGACGTCGTGGACCCCGAGCTGGGGATCGACGTGGTGAACCTCGGCCTGATCTACGGCATCCACATCGACGAGGGCAATGTCGCGACCCTGGACATGACCCTGACCTCCGCGGCGTGCCCGCTCACCGATGTCATCGAGGAGCAGGCCCAGACCGCGACCGAGGGCATCGTCAACGACCTGAAGATCAACTGGGTCTGGATGCCGCCGTGGGGCCCGGACAAGATCACCGACGACGGGCGCGAGCAGCTGCGCGCCCTCGGGTTCAACGTCTGAGCCGAGGCACCTCCCGAACCGTCCCGACCGGCGGTCGACCGCGTCTGCGCACGCGGCGGCCGCCGGTCGCGGTGTTTCCGGGCGGACCCGGGCACCGCAGCCGTGGACGCCTGTTGACGCCTCCCGGCCGGAGTTGCGAAAGTTCTCGCAACTTCGTCGGACAAGGGGAGGCGGACCGCTCATGGCCCACGACGCGGACGGACGGCAGGCCACGGCACGCGAGGACCTGCAGGACTACGTGCGGGACCTCGCCGAGCCGCTGGTGCCCTACGCGGGGGGAAGCGGCGCCCGGATCACGCTCGGCGTCAACATCGCGCACCACGACGACGCGGCCGCCGACCTGGAGGGGTACGCCCGCCCGCTGTGGGGGCTCGCGCCGCTCGGTGCGGGCGGTGGCGACTTCGCGCACTGGGACCTGTGGGCCCGCGGCCTCGCCGCCGGCACCGACCCCGGCCACCCCGACTACTGGGGGAGCCCGCGCCATCTCGACCAGCGGCTGGTCGAGATGGCCGCGGTCGGCTTCGCCCTCGCCCTGGTCCCCGAGCGCCTGTGGGACCCGCTCTCCGGCGCCGAGCGCGACCGGGTCGCCGCCTGGCTGACCGCCGCCCTCGACCGGGAGCACGCCCCGAACAACTGGAACTTCTTCCCCGTCCTGGTCAGCCTGGGCCTGGACCGGGTCGGCGTGGCGCACGACCGCGAGGCCCGGCACGCCCGCCTGGACCGGCTGGAGGGCTACGCGCTGGGCGACGGCTGGTACGCCGACGGCGACACGCCGCAGCGCGACTACTACATCCCCTGGGCCATGCACTACTACGGCCTGCTGTACTCCGCGCTGGCCGGCGCCGAGGACCCGGACCGCGCGGCCCGGTTCCGGGAGCGGGCCGCCGAGTTCGCGGTGGGCTTCCGGCACTGGTTCGCCGACGACGGGGCCGCGGTGCCGTTCGGCCGCAGCCTCACCTACCGCTTCGCGCAGGGCGCGTTCTGGGGCGCGCTGCCCTACGCCGGGGTGGACGCGCTGCCGGCCGGCGAGGTCAAGGGCCAGTTGCTGCGGCACCTGCGCTGGTGGCGGGCCCGCACCGCGCGGACGTCGCCGCACGGCCTGCTGAGCATCGGCTACGGCTACCCGCAGCCCGGCGTCGCCGAGCAGTACAACGGGCCCGGTTCGCCGTACTGGGCGATGAAGGCGTTCCTGCCGCTGGCGCTGCCGGCCACCGACCCGTTCTGGACCGCGCGGGAGCAGCCGCCCGCCGCGCTGCCCGCTGCCCTCGCCCAGCCGCACGCCGGCGCGGTGCTGATGCGCTCCGGCGGCGACGTCACCCTGCTCAGCGGCGGGCAGCACAACACCTGGGCGCGCGGCGGAGCCGCCAAGTACGCCAAGTTCGCCTACTCCACCCGCTTCGGCTTCAGCCTGCCCGCCGGTGAACTCGGCCTGGCCCAGGGCGCGTACGACTCGATGCTGGCGGTCAGCGACGACGAGGGCGATCCGCGGCACTTCCGGGTGCGCGAGCAGTGCCTTCCGCCGGTCGACGTCCCGGCCCCCTCGGAGAACACGGCCGCCGATCCGCAGGCCGATCCGGACGGCACCGTGTGCAGCACCTGGTACCCCTGGCCGGACGTGGAGATCACCAGCTGGATCAGCGCCGCCGCGCCCTGGCACCTGCGCACCCACCGCATCCGCACCGGCCGGGCGCTGCACACCGCGGAGGCCGGCTTCGCGGTCGACCGGGACGGCGGGGTGCCGGTGCGCACCGAGGACGAGGGCGCGGCGGCCGCGGTGTCCGCGGCCGGCGACCTGACCGGGCTGCGCGACCTGGACGGGACGCGCACCGGCACGGTCATCGAGCTGCTGCCGGGCACCAACGTGCTGGCCCGGCGCACCGTGCTGCCGCTGCTCACCGCCCAACTTCCGCCGGGGGAGCACTGGTTGCGCTGTGCCGTGCTGGGCGCCGGGCCCGCGCAGGCGGCCGCCTGGGACGAGAAGCCGCCGCAGGCCCGCCACTGAGAGCAGGGGGACGCGCGCTCGGTGCCCCCCGGGGGTGCGCCGGAGCCCAGGTGCCGACGCGGTCAGCCGGTCGCGTCCCGCACCGCCCGCAGGGCCGCGTCGACACTCTGCTCGATGTCGGTGACCGGGTACAGCGCGGCCCGCACGGTGCGCCCGGCGTCCAGGACGAGGGTCAGGCGCTTGAGGCGCACCGCGCCGCCGGCCCGGAACGTCGGCAGCCGCAGCGCGGCGCTCAGCATCAGCCCGTCGTCCGAGAGCAGCGGGAAGCCCAGCCGCTCCTTCGCCGCGAACTCCGCCTGCTCGTCCGGGCGCTGGGTGCTCACCCCGTGCACGGCCGCGCCCGCGGCGGCGAACTCGGCGTGCCGGTCGCGGAAGGTGCAGGACTCCAGCGTGCAGCCGGGTGCGCCGGGGATGCCCGACCAGCCGGGCGGATACGACTCGGGGCGCGCGTAGGCGCCGGGGAAGCAGTACAGCACGGTGAACGGCCGGTCGGCGCTGACCGGGTCCACCGGCCCCCCGGCGCCCGGCAGCCGCAGCTCCGGCAGCTTCGTGCCGGGCAGTTCGCGGACCCGCGCGGCCTCCTGCGAACCGGGGTCGGCGGTCGCCGTCGTGGTGCCGTCGCCCAGCACCCAGCCGTCGCCCCAGTCCTGCAGCCCGACCAGCACCGGCAGCAGTGCCCGACCGCGCGGCGTCAGCAGGTACTCGTGGCGGGTGGGCCGCTGCTGGTACGGCTCGCGGGCCAGCACGCCGTCGGCCACCAGCGACTTCAGCCGCTCGGCCAGCACCTTGCGGGAGACGCCCAGTTCGGCCTGGAGCGCGTCGAACCGCCGCACGCCCCGGGCGATGTCGCGCACGATCAGCAGCGTCCAGGCGTCGCCCACGACGTCGAGTGCCGCGGCGATCGCGCAGTGCGGGTCGGCCGGCCCGCTCCGGTGTGTCATGTCACCCCTGCCTCGTCGCTGTGCGGTTGACGATAACCCCCGGCGGCTGGGAGTGTCAGTTCCGAATGGGAACTGACGGGGGAGGCGGGGGGATGCGCGCGGTACCGAAGGTCGTCTGGCTGCTGGCGGCGGGCTCGTTCGCGAACATGGTGGTCGCGTACACGTTCGTCTACCTGGTGCTGTACCTGACCGGGCCGCGCGGCCTCCCGGTCGCCCAGGCCGGGCTGATCGCCGGGCTCGGCGGCGCCGGCCTGGTGGCCGGGAACTTCACCGGCGGCTGGTTCGGCGACCGCCACGGGCACCGGCGCACCCTCGTCGCCGCCGCGGTGGTCAGCGGGACCGGACTGGTCTGCCTGCCGCTGCTGCCGCTCGCCGGGCTGCTGCTGGTGCTGCCCGTCGCCCAGTACGCGGCGGGCGCGGTGCGCGCCTCCAACTCCGCGCTGGTCGCCGTCTCGGTGCCGGAGGGCGCGCGGCGGCAGGGGTACGCAGTGATGCGGTTCGCGTCGAACGCCGGCTTCACCCTCGGGCCGCCGATCGGCGCCCTGCTCGCGGCGCACTTCTCCTACGGATGGCTGTTCGTCGCCGACGGAGCCGGCACCCTGTGCTTCGCCGCGTACGCCGCACGCATCCTGCCCGCGCACGGCCGCAGCCGCCGGGCGGCCGCGGACCAAGGCGGCACCGCCACCGCGGGCGCGGCCACCGGAGAAGCACAGCCGGCCCGCGCACCCGTCCGGCTGCTCGCGGAACTGCGGGCCAGGCCCGCGGTGCTGGCGCTGCTCGCGGCGATCGTGGTCACCGACACCGTCTACCGCCAGCAGTACAGCACCCTGCCCGTCTACCTCACCGGCCACGGCTTCTCCACCGCCTTCTACGGCGCGCTGCTCGCCGTCAACGGCGGGGTCATCCTCTGCCTGGAGATCCCGGTGACCCTGGCCCTGCGCCGCGCGGCGCCACTGCGCATCATCTCCGGCGGGCTCGCCCTGGTCGGCCTCGGCTACGGCGCCCTGGTGCTCGGCGCCTCCACCGCCACCGCGCTCGCGCTGATGGTGCTGCTCACCGCCGGCGAGATCCTCTACAAGACGCCCGCCACCGCGTACGTCGCCGACCACAGCCCGCCCGGCATGGAGGGCCGCTTCCAGAGCCTGTACGCGGGGGCGTCGGTGGCCGGCACGGTGCTGGCCCCGCCGCTCGGGGCCGCCCTGTACGCCGCCGCGCCCGCCGCCCTCTGGCCCACGTGCGCGGGCCTGGCGCTGGCCGCGGCCCTCGGCCTGTTCGCCGCCTCGACCGCCCGCCGGCCCGCGCCGCTGCCCGCGGACGATCCCGCTCCGGCCGCCGCCGCCCCGCGCTGAAGGGCCGTGCCGCGACCCGCCCGCGGGCCCGGCGGCGGCATTTCGCATGGTGAGCCGGTTCGGTCGGCGCCCGCCCCACGCGTTAGCGTGCTGCCATGACTGAGAACCGCGCCCCCGGCGCCATCGCCGTCGGCCTGGCCACCGTCGCCGACGACGGCACCGTACTCGACACCTGGTACCCGGCCCCCGAGCTCGCCGACGAGCCCGGCCCGGCCGGCACCACGCGGCTCACCGCCGACGAGGCCGCGGCGGCCCTGGGCAGCGCGGCCCCCGAGGCGCTCGGCCCCGACCCGCGCCGCGGCGTGGAGGTCGTCGCCGTCCGCACGGTCATCGCCTCGACCGAGGACAAGCCGCTCGACACCCACGACGTGTACCTGCGGCTGCACCTGCTGAGCCACCGCCTGGCCAAGCCCAACACCCAGAACCTGGACGGCATTTTCGGCCTGCTGGCGAACGTCGCCTGGACCTCGATCGGCCCGGTCCCGGTGCCGCGGCTGGAGCAGGCCAGGCTGGCGGCCCGCGCCGAGGGCCTGCACCTGTCCGTCCACGGCGTCGACAAGTTCCCGCGCATGACGGACTACGTCGCGCCGGCCGGCGTGCGCATCGCCGACGCCGACCGGGTCCGCCTCGGCGCGCACCTGGCGGCGGGCACCACCGTGATGCACGAGGGCTTCTGCAACTTCAACGCCGGCACCCTGGGCACCTCCATGGTCGAGGGCCGCATCTCGCAGGGCGTCGTCATCGGCGACGGCTCCGACGTCGGCGGCGGCGCGTCCATCATGGGCACCCTGTCCGGCGGCGGCACCCAGATCGTCTCGGTCGGCGAGCGCTGCCTGCTCGGCGCCGAGTCCGGCCTCGGCATCGCGCTCGGCGACGACTGCGTGGTGGAGGCCGGCCTGTACGTGACCGCCGGCACCCGCGTCACCCTGCCCGACGGCGAGATCGTCAAGGCCGTCGAGCTGTCCGGCGCCGACAACCTGCTCTTCCGCCGCAACTCCACCACCGGCAAGGTGGAGGTGCTGCAGCGCACCGGCTCCTGGGGCGGGCTCAACGCCGTCCTGCACAGCCACAACTGACCCGCGCCCGCGGGCCCGTCGCAGCACCCGGCCCCGGGCCGGCCGTCAGCCGTAGAGCCGACTGCCGTACCCGGGGCCGTAGTACACCTCGAGCTCCTCGACGGACTCGCCCCTGCGCTCCTGGCCCGCGGCCATCCGGGCGCGCGACGGGGCCGCCTCCGGCTGCCACGTGTCCGGCTTCCACAGGGCGCTGCGCAGGAAGGACTTGGAGCAGTGCGAGAACACCTCGTCGACCTCGACCAGCAGCACCACCTGCGGCCGGTGGCCCTTGACCGCCATCCGGTCGAAGAAGTCCGCGTCGCGCAGCAGCCGGGCACGGCCGTTGACACGCAGCGTGTCGCCGCGCCCGGGAACGAGGAACAGCAGCCCCACATGGGGGTTGGCGAGGATGTTGCGGAACCCGTCCGCCCGCCGGTTGCCCGGCCGCTCGGGGATCGCCAGCGTGCGGTCGTCCAGCACCAGCGCGATCCCCGCGGGGTCGCCCTTCGGCGAGACGTCGCAGGCCCCCGCGCCGTCCGAGGTGGCCACCAGGCAGAACGGCGCCGCCGCGAGCCACGCGCGGTCCAGCGCGTCCAGGCTGGTGCGGACCTTGCCCGCGTCGCGCGGCGTCGGCTCGCCGATCAGCTCCCGCAGCTCCGCCTCGCTGGTGATCTCCTGCACCGCGGTACCGCCCTTCGCACCTGCGGGGCCCGTCCCGAGTGAGTCCCCGTCGGGAACTCACAGGTTACCCGGGCCCGTTCCGCCTCCGGCAGGGGGTTTCCGCGACGGCACGCGGCCGCGGGGCGCATGATCGGCCGTGGGAGCCGGTGACCCGGGACCGGTGATCCGGACCAGGGACCCGCGAGCCGGGGCCGTGCCCCGGGACCCGCAACCCGGGGCCCGGACAGAGCCGCCGCACGCAGAGCAGCAGAACCGCAGAACCGCAGAACCGCAGAACCGCAGAAGCGCAGAAAGGGGAGCAGCGCGTGAGCGAACCCGAGCACCACGCACCCTCCGGCCGCCAGGGACCCGGCGGCCACCCCGCACCCGCCGTGCCCGAGATCCCGCCCGCGGCGGCCGACCGCGGGCGGACCGACCCGCTGGTGCAGCTGTCGCTGGAGCAGTTGCGCAGGCGCAGCAGCATGAAGTGGCACGCCCACCCCGCGGACGTCCTCCCGCTGTGGGTGGCCGAGATGGACGTGCCGCTCGCCCCGGCCGTCGTGGAGACCCTGCACCGGATCGCCGACCTCGGGGACACCGGCTACCCGTACGGCACCGCCTACGCCGAGGCCCTCGCCGCGTTCGCCGCCGACCGCTGGGGCTGGGACGGCCTGCGCGTGGAGCACACCGCGATCGTGCCCGACGTGATGATGGGGATCGTCGAGGTGCTCAGGCTCGTGACCGGCCCCGGCGACGCGGTCGTGGTGTGCCCGCCCGTCTACCCGCCGTTCTACGCGTTCGTCGCGCACAGCGGCCGGGAGGTCGTCGAGGCTCCGCTCGGCCCCGCCCTGCGCCTGGACCTCGACGCGCTCGACGAGGCGTTCGCCCGCGCCCGCCGCGGCGGCCGGCGGGCGGCATTCCTGATCAGCAACCCGCACAACCCGACCGGCGTCGTCCACACGCCCGCCGAACTCGAGGCGGTCGCCGCGCTCGCCCGCCGGCACGGCGTCCGGGTCGTCGCCGACGAGATCCACGCGCCGCTGGTGCTGGCCGGCGCCCGCTTCACCCCGTTCCTGAGCGTGCCCGGCGCCGAGAACGGCTTCGCCCTCACGTCCGCGTCGAAGGCGTGGAACCTCGCCGGCCTCAAGGCGGCCGTCGCCGTCGCCGGCACCGAGGCCGCCGCGGACCTGAGCCGCATGCCCGAGGAGGTCGGCCACGGCCCCAGCCACGTCGGGATCCTCACCCACACCGCGGCGTTCCGCGACGGCACCGGCTGGCTCGACGCGCTGCTCGCCGGGCTGGACGCCAACCGGACCCTGCTCGGCAGCCTGATCGAGGAGCACCTGCCCGGCGTCGGGTACGTCCCGCCGCAGGGCACCTACCTGGCCTGGCTGGACTGCACCGGGCTCGGCCTGCACGAGGAGACGCCCATGGACGGGCCCGGCGTCGTCAGCGACCTGGCGGGACCGGCGCGGATGTTCCTCGACGAGGCCCGGGTCGCGCTCAGCTCCGGACACGTCTTCGGCACCGGCGGCGCCGGCTGCGTCCGACTCAACTTCGGCACCTCGCCCGGCATCCTGCGCGAGGCCCTCGCCAGGATGGGGCGGGCGATGGCCGCGCACGGCCCGGGGCGCTGACCCGCCGCGGGCCGGCCGTCGTGGTCCGGCCGTTCGGGCCTCCCGTCGTCCCATCGGACCGTTCGGGCACGACGTGCCGCGGCTCGCCCGTTCGGCGCCGGCCGAACTGACTGCCTCGGCCGCCCGGACCCCGGCCGCCCGGGCCCCGGCCGCCCGGACCCCGGCCGGCGGGGCCGCCCCGGCCCCTCCCCGGCGGCGGCGCGCGGCGGTAGCGTGCGGCCGCGGGGATCCGGCCGGTGGGAGGAGCCGCGGCAGATGGCAGCACCAGAGGGCGTCACCCGACAGGGGCGGGTACGCGGCGTCCAAGGGCCGCACGGGATCGAGGTGTTCCGCGGAATCCCTTACGCGGCACCGCCGTTCGGCCCGCGCCGCTTCACCGCCCCGCAGCCCGCGCCCGCCTGGGACGGCGTGCGCGACGCGACCGCCTTCGGGCCCACCGCGCCCAAGGGCGGCTACGCGCCGCCGTTCGACGCCCTGCTGCCCGAGCCGTCCGTGGCGGGCGAGGACTGCCTCAACCTCAACGTGTGGACGCCGTCGGCCGTCGGCCGGGCGCCGGTGATGGTGTGGCTGCACGGCGGCGCGTTCGTCAACGGCTCCGGCGCGGTGCCCTCCCACGACGGCACGGCCTTCGCCCGCGACGGCGTGGTCTGCGTCACCGCCAACTACCGCCTGGGGACGGACGGTTACCTGGCCCTGGAGGGCGCGCCGGACAACCGCGGCGTGCTCGACCAGATCGCCGCCCTGCGCTGGGTGCGGGACAACATCGCGGCCTTCGGCGGCGATCCGGACCGCGTCACGGTCGCAGGCGAGTCCGCGGGCGCGATGAGCGTCGCCTTCCTGCTGGCCGCGCCCGCCGCCCGCGGGCTGTTCCACCGGGCGATCCTGCAGAGCGGCGCCCACGGCATGACCGTGACGCCCGCCACCGCCCGCCGGATCACCGCCCGTTTCGCCGCGATGCTGGAGATCGAGCCCACCGCGGCGGCGTTCGCCGCGCTGCCGGCGGCCGCCCTGGGACCGGCGCAGACCCTGCTGCGCGCCGAGGCCGCCGCGGGCGCCGACCCCGCGCTGTGGGGCGAGACGGCGCTGACCATGCTCCCGTTCGCTCCGATCGCGGACGACCCGGCCGCCCTGCGGGCCGCGACAGACCCCGGCGTCCCGCTGCTCGTCGGCAGCACCACCGAGGAGTACCGCCTGTTCACCGTGCCCACCGGCGTGGTCGACCGGGTGACCACGGCACGGCTGCGGCAGACCGCCGCCCGCTACGGCCTCGACCCGGACACGGCGCTGCCCGTCTACGCGGCCGCCCGCCCCGGAGCGGGCCCCGGCGACCTCATGTCCGCGATCCTCACCGACTGGTTCTTCCGCGTCCCCGCCCTGCGGCTCGCCGAGGCGGCACGCCGGGCCCACGTCTACGAGTTCGGCTGGCCCTCCTCCGCCTGCGACGGCAGGCTCGGTGCCTGCCACGGCAGCGACGTCCCGTTCGTTTTCGACACGCTCGGTACCGCCGGCGGTCTGCTCGGCCCCGACCCCGCCCCGCAGGCACTCGCCGACGCCATGCACGCGGCCTGGGTCGCCTTCGCCACCGGCGACGACCCCGGGTGGCCCGCCTACACGCCCGAACGGCGCGCGACCCTGCGCTTCGGCGGTCCCGACCGGGCCGTGCCGCGCCTGCTCGACGACCCGGGGGCGGCCGAACGGGCCCTGTGGGACGGCGTGCGCTGAGCGTCCGCCGGCCCGCCCGGGGGGCGCGGCCACGGCCCGCGGCACCGGTCGCCGGCCGTCCGCGACGCCCCGAGGACGGCCGGAATGCACGAGCCGGCCGTGTCCTGTACGCGCGGTCGCGACCGGACGGACCCGCCGAGGCAATACCCTGGACCACGGGCACGCCTGCGCACCGCCCGCAGGCACCGTGCCGGCCGTGCACGGCGCCGTGACGCCGTCGCACCCCCAAGTCCCCGGAAGAACGCCGAATGGGAGCACGTCCGATGTCCGCAAGTCCTCTCGTCCTGCCGCCCGTCCGGCTGCTTCCCGCGGACGACCTGGCACAACTGGCGCTGGCCGCGCCCCTGCTGGAGCGGGCGCTGCGGCTGGCCAGGTGGGCCGCGCCGCACCGCGAGGTCGACGCCATGGGAGAGCTGCTCGACGACGATCTGGCGCTGGCCGCAGTCGAGTTGGGGCTGGTGGACGCGGACGGCGACGAGGTGGTGGAGGACGGGCTCGCCTGGACCGCCCAGGCCTGGGACGTCGCCGTCGACACCGGGCTGGTGTCCCTGGAGATCCCCGAGACCGCCGCCGAGGCCACGCAGCCCGGCGAGGCCGCGGGCCGCGCCTTCCCGGGCGAGACGCTGGACCGGGTCGGCAAGGGCGACCCGCACGAGATCCTCGACCTGTGGCTGGCAGCCGCCGAGTCCGCGCTGGCCGAGGCCGCCGCACCCGACTACGACGGCCTGCGCGACGTGCTGGACGACGGCGACCAGGTGCTGCTGGACGAGGCGGACTGGGACCCCGAGGAGGAGGCCGAGTTCCTCGACATGGCGCTCGCCAACCTCTACGCGCTGATGGCCATGGACACGGCCGAAGGGCCGACGGAGCCCGGCGCGGTGCCGCTGCCGGTGCTGGCCGCGTCGCTCGTCGTGCCCGACGAGATGGAGCAGCCCAGCGACGCGGTGCTGGAGGAGGTCACCGAGGTCATGATGCGGCTGGACGACCACTTCCGGCTGCTCGCCCCCACGGGGTTGCTGGAGTACCAGCCCGTCGATGAGGCGCTCATCGAGGAGGAGGGCGAGGAGGGCCCCGGCGACGCGGAGGACCTGGACGCCGAGGAGATCTCCCGCTACGGCATGGTCCGCCTCACCCCGCTCGGCGTGCACGGCATGCGCGAGCGGCTCAACGACTCCGGGGCGGAGGCGCCCGCGCTCGGCGATCTGGCCGAACAGCCGGCGGCCGAGCTGCTGGCCGCGCTCGGCGGATTCCCCGATCACGCGGCGCGTGCCGAGGCCGAGTTGTGGCTCGCGGGGCGCGAACAGGCCGACGCGGCACGGGAGCTGCTCGCTGCCGGGCGCGGCGGTGACGAGGAGGCGCCGCGGCGCCGTCTGATGGCCCAGCAGGCCCTGGCGATGCTCGGCCCGGCCGCCGAACCCGCTCTGCGGGAGGTGCTGGACGACCGCGAGCTCGGCGGGCTCGCCCGGGTGTGGCTCGCGGAGCGCGGCGCGGCGGACGTGCCCGCTCCCGATGCGGCGATGGTCTTCTGGCTGACCATCGACACGGTGGCGGCGCAGCTCGGCGCGGACGCGGAGGAGTCGCCGGAGCTGTTGCGCGAACTGGTTCGCGACCTGGTCGCGCGGCATGACGGCTTCTTCGAGGCGGCGTGGCGGGTGGACCATCCCGCGACGGCGGACGTGCTCGAGGCGATGGGGCGGCTGCATCCGGATCGGGGTGCGGCGAAGGATGCGCGTAAGGCAGCTTTCAAGGCTCGTTCCCGCACTTCTCGCTAGGCTCCTCCGCCCTCTGAGCTACCCCGCCCCATGGGCGGACCACCCCCGCCCGTTCCCGTCCCGCCCTCGGTATCCGGGGTGCCCCTTGGCCGCCGCTCCCGGCGAACGGTCCGTCGTGGCTGGTCGCGCAGTTCCTCGCGCCCCTGGCGGTGCACGTTCGGTGGGTGGGGTCGGGGCCGCCACGGGAGTGTCTCCTCGGAACTGTGCGTGCACCTTTTTCCGTGAAGTGGGCCGGGGGGATGCACAGTTCCTGCGGGGACACTCCCGCACCGTCCCCTCCCGGGCCGGCCCCCGTCTGCGGGAGGGATGGGGACGGGGGTCACCCCGTAGGGGCGCGGGGAACTGCGCGACCAGCCATCCAGGCACCGCGCACCCGGCAACGCACCCCCGGGGGCACCCCGGACCCCCGCCCCGGAGGGGCGATGCTCCAGGAGCGCGGGGAACTCCGCGCCCAGCCACGATGCATGTCGCAGACGGCAGCGGCGCCCAGGGGGCACCCCGGATACCGAAGGGGCGCGGGGAACTGCGCGACCAGCGACGGGGGGGGCGGGTTCGCCCGCGGCGCCGTCGCCGTGAGCGCGCCGCAGGCGGAGGGCCGCAAGGACCAGCACGCCCCGGGGTAGGGGCCGTTGGTCGACGACCCGGTCGGCCTGCTGGCGGGTCGTCACCCGCCCGGGCACCACCACGCTGGAGTCCGGCGAGTCCACGCCGTCCAACGACGACGGCACCGCCGCGTTCCCCGGGCAGCGCGGCGCCACCCTGCCGGTGAACAACCACGAGCTGGGCGGCTCCCGTTCGCCACCCGAAGCCGGTCAAGGCGCTGGGCCGGTACGCGCACGAGGCCGTGGTGGTCGACCCCGAGCTTGGTCACCTGTACCTGCTGGAGGGCATGCTGACGCGGTCCGGCCGCCCCGGGGCCAGCTTCACCAGGGCGGCCGGACGTCCGTGGTCCCGCTCGGGCGGAACGATTCAGCAGCCGCTGAGGAGGGAGGACAGCGCCGACTTCTCCGTGCTGTCCACGCTCAGCCCGTAGTAGTGCTTCACCTGCACCCAGGCGCGGGCATAGGTGCACTGGTAGGACGCCTGCGGCAGCCACTCGGCCGGGTCCCTGTCACCCTTGGAGCGGTTCGAGGACGCGGACACCGCGAGGAGCTGCGGGCGGGTCACGTCGTTGGCGAACGCCTGGCGCTGCGCGGTCGTCCACGACCAGGCGCCGGAGTCCCACGCCTCGGACAGCGGGACCAGGTGGTCGATGTCGAAGGTCGACGCGCTGGTGGTGGTCACGCCGTCGTACGGGCTGCTCCAGTGGCCCGAGGTGGCCTTGCAGGAGCTGTCGGTCACCACGCTGGTGCCGTCGCGCTTGATCACGTACTCGCGGGTGTCGCAGGTGCCCGAGATGGTGATCCAGGTCGGGAAGAGGCTGCGGTCATAGGTGGAGGCGTGGCTCTCGGGCGTGGCCGCCATCCCGGACAGGTAGCTGCGGGCGGTGGACGCCGCGATGGGGGTGGGCAGCGCGGCCTGTGCGGTGCCGCTGCCGAGGAGCAGCGCCGTCATCGCGAGCAGGGCCGAGCCGATGACGGCGCATATGCGGTGCAGGAGACGGTATTTGGGCATGGCTGAGCGCTCCCGTGACTAGGGGTCGTGGTGGTACGGCAGTGCTCGACCAGCGTCCCGGCCCCGGGTCTATGCGGGTAGATGTCAGCGGTGAAAATTAGGTGAACATGACAGCCCCAGGTGTGCCGCCCCGCCCCGGACACACCGACGGCCCGACCCCCTTACGGGGCCGGGCCGTTGTGGACGCGCCCGCGGCAGGGAGTTCACCGCCAGCTGCAGACGCGCTGCCCGAAACATGACGAAGCCCCCGATCGCAGAGACCGGGGGCGTGGTGTCATCGATCACTGAATGAGCAGCTGGCGATCGCCGAAGTCGGCCACCATGCGCAGGCTGCCGCCCAGTGCTTCCACGTAGGCGCGAATCGTCGACAGGGCGGCAGCGTCGATCTCACCCTTCTCGAGGCGGGACACGTTCGGCTGCGTGATGCCAATGATCTGCGCGACCTCGGACTGCGTGAGGTCCTGCTCCTTGCGGATCTCGGCAAGCCGATATGCGCGGACCTCCGCGTCGAGCTTCTTGCGGTGCTCGGCCACCCGGCCCAGGTCGGTCACGACCTCGGGCCGGATCTCCTTCCAGGACCTCATGGCTTCTGCTCCTTCAGTCTTCGCAGATGGGCGTCGAAGCGATCATCTGCGATGGGGATATTGGTTGTGTACCACGACTCCCAGGCTCCCTGCTTGTCGCCGGCGACGAGGACCAGAGCCTGGCGTTCAGGATCGAAGGCGAACAGCATGCGGGTCTCGCTGGTGCCGCTGGTGCGTGGTCGCAGCTCCTTCATGTGGTGGTGCCGTGAACCGTGGATGCGGTCTGCGAGTGGGCGTCCCAGGGTGGGGCCGTCGTCGGCGAGCTTGTCGACGGCAGCCGCCACCTCGTCTGCGGCCTGGGGGGCCTTCCGCCCTCCGGCAGAAGCCCTCATCGTAGGGAGGGGCCCGTCATCGTTGGCAGGCGAAGGCCCGTGCACCCTGTGTTCGGTGCCCGGGTCACTCCGCGGTCAGGGGTCGGCTGCCCGACCTGCTTCGGGTCAGAGCGCGGCGGCGCCCGGCTTTTCCATGCCGCGGGCGGTGCGGGAGTCCACGAAGGTGCCGAGGGCGGTCATCTCCCACTCGCCCGAGTACTGCTTGATCAGCTTGGCCATGAGCACCCCGGTGCGGGCCTCGCCGTTGGTGAGGTCGAAGCGGACCAGTTCCTCGCCGCTGCCGGCGTCCAGCAGACGGCAGTACGCCTTGGCGACCTTGTTGAACTTCTGGCCGGAGTAGGAGTTGACGGTGAACACCAGCCCGGTGACCTCCGGCGGCAGGTTGCCCAGGTGGACGGTGATCGACTCGTCGTCCCCCGAGCCCTGGCCGGTCAGGTTGTCGCCGGAGTGCTCGATCGCGCCCTTGAGCACCTTGAGCTTGCCGAAGTAGCAGGTGGCGATGGCGTTGCGCTGCGGGCCGTAGGCGATGACCGAGGCGTCCAGGTCGATGGCGCGGCCGCCGAACGCCGGCTCCCAGCCCAGGCCCATGCGGACCGCCGTCAGCAGCGGCCGGCCGCCCTTGACCAGGGACACCGTCTCGTTCTTGCGCAGGTTGACGCGGCCCTTGTCGAGGTTGATCCGGCCCGGCGCCGGGGGCGCCGCGGGCGCCGGCGGGGCGGCCGGTGCCGACGCGGGCGGCGGCGGCAGGTGGGTGGCCGCGGGTCCGGTCGGGGCGGGGCCGCCCGGCGGCGGGAACGCGGCCGGGGGCGGCGGCGGAACGGTGGCCGGCAGCGGCGGCGCCGGGGGAGCGGGCGGGGCCGCGAGTGCGGCGGGTGCGGCCTGGCTTGCGGGCGCCGCGGGTTCCTCCACCGACACCCCGAAGTCGGTGGCGATCCCGGCCAGGCCGTCGGCGTAGCCCTGGCCCACGGCGCGGACCTTCCACGCGCCGCCGCGCCGGTAGACCTCGACGACGATCAGGGCCGTCTCGGGGCCGAGCCCGCTGGGGGCGAAGGTGGCGATCTCCGCGCCGTCGCCCGCGCCCCTGACCGTGGCGGTGGGCGTCGTGCCGGCGAACGCCCCGCCGCCGTCGATGCTCGCCGTGACGACGATCTTCTCGATCTCGGGCGGTACCCCGTCGGTGTCGACGGTGATCGCGTCGGGGGCGGAGCCACCGCCCGAGCGGTGCGACACGCCGGGCCCCTGGGGCTGGTTGTAGAAGACGAAGTCGTCGTCGGAGCGCACCTTGCCGTCGGCGGCGAGGAGCAGGCCCGAGACGTCGAGCCGCACGGGGGCGGTGACCTCCACCGTCACCCGCGGCACGGACAGCGGCACATTCGAGCCAGGCGTCATTGCGGTCATGCCCGGGTAAACGTCCGGCCCGGCTTTACGGTTCCATGACCCGCGCGGACGGGTGACGGGCGGCCTCGTCAGGTCCAGGAGGCGCGCAGCGCCGAGCCGCGCACCGGCAGGGACAGGCCCTCGGTGGCCGCGGTGGGCAGGTCGAACGCGGCGGCGGTCTCGGCCGGCAGCGGGGTGAACCCGAGCAGCGCGCCCACCGAGTCGGCGGTCAGCGAGTGCCACACCGAGGCCTCCCGGACCATGGCGTGGTCGCCGCGGGCCAGTTCGTAGCGGCAGACCTGCGCGCCGGCCGCGCGGGCCCGCCCGGCCAGGGCGAGCGACTCGCGGGGCGAGGTGATGCGGTCCGCCGCGGCGTGCACGAACACCAGCCGCCGGCCCGCGAGATGGGCCACCGGCTCGCCGGGCGGGCACCAGGGCGCGAGGGCCACGACGCCGGCGACCCCGCCGGCCCCCGCGGCCCGCAGCGCCGCCCGGCCGCCCATCGAGTGCCCGAGCAGGACGGTCGGGACGCCGCCGGTGACCTCCGCCAGCTCCGCGACCGCGGCCTCCGCGTCCTTCGCCGCGTCGGCCCGCTCGCCGTTCCAGCCGCGGTGCCGGTAGCGCACCTCGGCGACCAGCAGCGCCCGCGTACCGGCCGCGCGGTCCAGGGCCCTGGTGAACGGCCGCATCCGCCAGGAGGGCGCGTTGAGCAGGGTCGGCGGCCGCAGGCCGTGCTCCGCGCCGCCGTGCAGCACCAGCACCGCGGCCTCCGGCCGGTCGGCCGGCCGCCGCACCACGAACCCCCGGTACGCCCGCTCTGCGGCCACCGTGCACCCCACTTCCGCGGGCCAGCCCCGCCGGGGTCATTGGTAGCAGACGGCGCGGGCGCCCGGCGCGCAGGACGGCGCGCGCGGCAGGCGGCGGCGCCGGATCGGCGGGCGCGCGGGCCGGCGCCGGAGCCGTCAGTACGGCCAGATGGGCGGGGTGGTGCAGAACACGCCGCCGAGGTGGGCGTGCGCGGGGTCGTCCGGGTCGAGTTCGCCCTGCGCGGCGACCAGCGCGGCGGCGAACGGCTCGGAGTCGTCCTGCGGCTCGTAGCCCAGCGCCCGCGCCCCCGACAGGTCCCACCACAGCCGGGTGTTGGCCGAGGAGCCGTAGACGACGGTGTGGCCGGTGACGTCGGCGGTGAGCGCGGCATGGAACAGCCGCGCGCCGTCGCCCGGGCTCATCCACACCGACAGCATCCGCACGGTGGTCGGCTCGGGGAAGCAGGATCCGATGCGCACCGAGACGGTGTCGATGCCGTGCAGGTCGGCGTAGAGCTGGGCGAGGTCCTCGCCGTAGCACTTGGAGAGCCCGTAGAAGGTGTCGGGGCGGCGCGGCGCGGTGATCGGGATCAGCGCCTCCTGCGGCAGCGGGTACTCCCCCCGCGGGCGCGGGGTGAAGCCGACCACGTGGTTGCTGGACGCGAAGACGACCCGGCGCACCCCCTCCTCGCGGGCGGCCTCGTAGAGGTTGTGGGTGCCCTCGACGTTGGCGCGCAGCACCTTGTCGAACGTGGACTCCAGCGAGATGCCGGCCAGGTGCAGCACGGCGTCGGCGCCGCGCACGGCCTCGCGCAGCGCGTCGCGGTCGCCCAGGTCGGCGACGATCGCGCCGGGCTCGTCCGGGATCGGCCGGACGTCGAACAGCCGCAGGTCGTAGCCGTACGACGGCAGCAGGCCGCGCATCAGGGTGCCGAGCCCGCCGGCGGCGCCGGTGAGCAGGACGGTGCGGGGAGCGGGCATTCTGGGGCCTCCTCGGTGCCGGACGACCCGCCGAGTATATCCATGGATGCAGTTCATGTACGTAGACAAGTGGGGCACGAGTGAATCGCGTTGTGGGGGCCGTTCGTCGGCTTGACCCGCGCCGGGCACCTCGCCTAGCGTGGCAGCGTTCACGAATATGGACGTGGATCAGATGGGCGCACATCCTGCGCCTCAGGCAGAGGGGACCACGATGACCTCACCCGCGCTCGCCGAGCGTCTCGACGGCCTGCTGTTCTTCCCCGTGACGGCCTTCGGCCAGGACGGCGGCCTCGACCTCGACGCCTTCCGCGCGCATGTGCGGGCGGGGGTGGAGGCTGGTGCGGCGGCCGTCTTCGCCTGCTGCGGCACGGGTGAGTTCCACGCGCTGTCGCCCGAGGAGTTCGGCGCGTGCGTCGCGGCCGCCGTCGAGGAGGCCGCCGGGCGGGTCCCGGTGGTGGCCGGCGCCGGCTACGGCACCGCGCTGGCCCTGCAGTACGCCCGGATCGCCGAACAGGCCGGCGCCGACGGCCTGCTGGCCATGCCGCCCTACCTGGTGGTCGCCGACCAGCGGGGCCTGCTGCGCCACTACACCGCGCTCGCCGAGGGCACCGGCCTGGACATCATCGTCTACCAGCGTGACAACGCGGTCTTCGCCCCCGAGACCGTCGTCGCGCTCGCCCAGGTCCCCAACATCATCGGCCTCAAGGACGGCCTCGGCGACCTCGACCTGATGCAGCGGATCATCAGCGCGGTCCGCAGTGCGCTGCCCGGCCGCGACTTCCTGTACTTCAACGGCCTGCCCACCGCCGAACTCACCGGCCTGGCCTACCGCGGCATCGGCGTCTCCCTCTACTCCTCGGCCGTGTACGCGTTCTCGCCCGAGATCGCGCTCGCCTTCCACCGGGCGCTCGTCCGCGGCGACGACGCCACCGTCAACCGGCTGCTGGACGGCTTCTACCGGCCGCTGGTCGACCTGCGCAACCAGGGCCGCGGCTACGCGGTCTCCCTGGTCAAGGCCGGGGTGCGGATGCGCGGCCTGGAGGTCGGCGAGGTCCGGCCGCCGCTGTCGGAACCGACGCCCGCGCACGTCAAGGAACTCGGCGAACTCATCGAGCGCGGCCTGGCCCTGCTCGGCGACAACTGACCGCCGGCGCAAGGCCGGACGCCGCCATGACCCACCCGAACCCCGCCCCGCAGCACCAGGACCCGCAGCCCCCGGCCGCGGCCCCCTCCGACGCGAGGACCCCCGACGTGAAGATGCCCGACGCGAAGACCTCGGCCCTGAAGGCCTCCGCGTTCCTGTACCCGTGGGACGTCGTAGGCGACCCCGCCGCCGCGGCCCGCGTCGCGGACCTGGGGGTCCGCCAGGTCACCCTCGCCTCCGCCTACCACTCCACGCGGGCGCTGACCCCGCGCCACCCGCGGCACCGCGTCGTCACCGCCGAGTACGCCGCCGTGCTCTACCCGCCCGGCGAACAGCTCTGGCAGGGGCGGGAGTTGCGCCCGCGGCCGGCCGGCGCCTGGGCCGAGGGCCCGGACGCGTTCGGCACGGCGGCCGCGGCCCTGGACGCGGCCGGGCTCGACGTGCACACCTGGGTGGTGCTCGCCCACAACTCGCGTATGGGCGAGGAGCATCCGGACACCACCGTGGTCAACGCCTACGGTGACCGCTACCCGTGGGCGCCGTGCATCGCCCACCCCGGAGTGCGCCGCTACCTGCTGGACCTCGCGGCCGAGGCCGCGGTCCGGCCGGGCGCCCACGGCACCGAACTGGAGTCCCTGGGCTGGTACGGGCTCGCGCACCTGCACGCGCACGACAAGATCGGCGGTGTGCCGCTCGGCGACGCGGCGCAGTACCTGATGTCGCTGTGCTTCTGCGCGCACTGCCGCGACGGCTACCGGGGACTCGGCGCCGACCCCGACCGGCTTGCGGCCGAGGTGCGCCGGGCGCTCGAACCCGCGTGGGTGCGGGGGAGTACGGCCGCGGGCCCGGCGGCCGTGGAGGAGCTGCTCGGCGCGGAGCCTGCCGCTCTGGCCCTGAACTGGCGTACGCAGCAGGCCCGTTCGCTCCAGGAGCAGGCCGTCGCCGCGGTACGCGCCGCCGCGCCGCCGGGATTCCAGGTGCTGATGCACGCCGACCCGGCGCCGTACCACTGGGGCGCCAACGCCGGTGTGGAGCCCGCCCACATCCTCGGCCACGTCGACGGGCTGGTGCTGCCGTGCACCGGCGGCCCGGAGGTGCGCGAGGCGATGCTCGGCCCGACCGTCCCGCACGCCCGGCAGGACACCGTGCTGGCCGCCAACTTCACCGTCGTCGCCGGAATGGGCGGCCGTCCCGCCGGCCTCGCCGCCGACGCCGCGCACGCCGCGGAGCTGGGGGCCAACCAACTCCGCCTGTACCACGCGGGACTGGCCTCGGACGCTGACCTGGCGGCGGTGCGGCAGGTGCTGACCGGGGGCTGAACGGGCCCCGACCGGGCGCCGGACGGACACGGAGCCGAGTCGTGCCTCCGGCCGGCCCGGCCCGAACGAGCCGCAGGCCAGGGTGGGTTGCCGTGGGCTGGTCGGCGGGGCCGGCAAGGGCCTGGCACCCGGGGAGCGGCGATCATGGGGGTACCGCCGCGCCCCGGGGTGCCACCCTCCCGCTGGGGCGGGAGGGCCGTGCATACCCAAGTCGCCACCGGGACTCAGGAGGTTGCCGTGGCAACGGGCAATTTTCCCGGGACGTTACCAGGCGGTAGCCCGGGGTCACCCGCTTTCCCGGCAATCGTGTTGCCGGTCCGCGCGGTCCGGCCGTTCTTCCGGTTGCCGGCCGGGCCGAGCGCCGGCCGCCGCAGGCCGGCGGGGCGCCGGGCCCGGTCGCCGGCCGGTCCCGGTGGTGCGCCCGCGCGGGTCAGTAATCGCCGCCGAGCGTGGCCGGCCCGCCCGGTCCGTTGGCCACCGCGGTGTACCGGTCGCCGCTGGTGTCGCGGTCGCCCTGCGCGTGGTTGAACTGGCCCGCGAACGTGTACGTGCCCGGGGCCAGCGCCTGCCCGGGGTTGAGCTGCCACCGGTAGACCAGGTCGGCCCCCTCGACGGTGACCGAGGCGCTGGTCTGCCCGGACGCCGAGTCGAAGGAGCCGGTGCTGCTCACCCCGGCCGTCCTGGCGATCCTCAACTCCACGGTGAGCTCGGTCAGTTCCGTGGTGACGGTCAGCCGGACGTCGGTCTGCGTCCAGTAGCCGTTGCTGCTGGAGTCGATCGTGCCCACCGACGACACGCCATTGGCCGGGCCGGACGCGGACGACGACGGCGAGCCGTCGGAGCCGCCGGTGCCGGCGGGCGGGACCGCCGTGTCCGCCGGGCCGTCCGATGCGCCGGAGCCCGGTGTCACCGTGGCGCGCCCGGGGCTGTGCCCGCCGCCCGGGTTCGGCTGCGCCGGCGCGGTGGTGCCCTGGCGGCCGGGGGAGTGCGGGCGGCTGGTCGCCGTCCCCGCGGTCCCCGAACCGATCGCCGGAGGGCTGCCGCCGCCGTTGCCGGCCGGTGACACCACGCTCTGCCCCGGGGTGCCGCTGCCGGTGACCGCGCCCACCGCCAGACCGCCCAGGCCCACGGCCCCGGCGACCGCGGCGGCCACCGCCGTCACCCGCATCCACGGCGCCGGCGGGCGGTCCCGCGCCGCCGGGTGCTCGTGCGGCCCCGCGTCGGCGTCCGCGTCCGGAGCGGCCATCGCCCGCTCCACGCGGGCCAGCATGCGCTCCCGGTCGGGCCGGTGCGCGACGGCCGCCTCCCGCAACCGCTCCGGCAGTTCGGCCATCACACTCCCCGTCCCGTCCGTGTACCGGCACGCGCCGGCTGGGCGGGCGCCCCCAGGATCCGTGCCGCGCCGGGGTCCTGTGCCCCCGCGCGCGGTCCCGCCGGAACCGTATCGGGCTCGGCCGTCCGCGGTGCCAGCAGGCGCTCCAACTCCGCGACGCCGCGCGAGGTCTGGCTCTTCACGGTGCCCACCGAGATGCCCAGCGCCGCCGCGGTGTCGCGCTCGGACAGGTCGAAGGCGTGCCGCAGCACCACGCACGCACGCTTGCGGAACGGCAGCCGCTGCAGCGCCTCGCGCAGGTCCAGCACCGCCGGCACGTCCGGGCCGTCGACATGCTCGCTGCGATGGGACCAGAACAGCGCGATCCGCCGCCGCTCGCGGACCGCGCTGCGGATGCGCGAGCGGGCCAGGTTGGCCACCACGCCGCGGGCGTAGGCGACCGGGTTCTCGGCGCCCCGCACCCGGTCCCAGTGGCGCCACAGCGCCACCAGCGCGTCGGCCGCGAGATCGTCCGCCGCGTCCGCCTCACCGGTCAACAGATGGGCGAGGCGGGCGAGTTCGGCATAGTGACGTTCGAAGAACGCGTGGAACGCCGCCGTTTCGTCGTCGCCGACAGTGCCCACGGTCACCTCTTCCTGCCCGGACCTCCCCGCCACGGCGCGGCGTGAGCGTAGCAGCGGGGAAACGGCCTGGGCAGAGGTCGGGAATCAGCGAATTCGCCGAGGTGGCCGCGGGGTTGCGGGCAGTGACCCGCGCCGGTGCCAGGGGCGGGTGTGCGCGGTGTCAGGCGGCGCTACGCACGCAGCGCTCCACCAGGGTGACCATCGGGAAGTCGAAGGCACCGCCGGAGGTCTCCGGCCGGGCGGCCAGGTGGTCCCGGACCCGGCCGAGGACCTGCTCGCGCTCGGCGGGCTCCAGCACGAGGAGCCTGGAGTGCGTGGCGACGTTGGCCACCAGCGACTCGGCGGTCCGCCGGTGCTGGTGCGGGATCTGGGTGCCCTCCACCGGGGAGAACGCCGGGTGCGCGCCGATCCCGTGGCTCGACGGCCAGTCCACGAACGACACCCGGCTGCCGGAGATCCGGCCCAGCTCGGCGATCCACTCCACCCGGTCGTCGTCGCCGTTCCACAGCGCGGCGAGCACACCGCCGGGCCGCAGCACGCGGGCGATCTCCGGCAGTGCCCTGTCCTGGTCGAACCAGTGGAAGGCCTGCCCGACGAGCACCGCGTCGACCGAGGCGTCCGGCAGCGGGATGTCCTCCGCGCCCCCGGCCTGCGCGGTGACCCCGGGGAACCGGACGCGCAGCTCGGCGAGCATCCCCGGGTCGGGCTCCACCGCGGTCACCCGGTGGCCGAGGTCGGTCAGCACGCCGGTGAGCTTGCCGGTGCCGGCGCCCAGGTCGAGCACGTCCAGGGCGGCGTCCGGTGCGGGCAGGACCGGTGCCAGCGCCCAACGCACGCCCTCTCGCGGGTAGTCGGGCCGGTGCTCGGCGTACGCGGCGGCCTCGGCGCCGAAGGACGAGGCGCGCCGCGCGTGCAGCTCGGGGTCGGACGGCGTGCGGGCTTCGTTGTGCGGTGCGCGACCGCGGTCGGTGGCCATGCCACCGACCCTACGCACCGGGCGCGGGCTACAGGCGGCGGGTGGCCAGAAGGAGCCGGTCCCGGGCGTCGAACAGGGTGTCCTTGATCATCTGCTCGTGCCCCGGAGTGAGCCGGGCGACCGGCACCGAGCAGCTCACCGCGTCCCGCGCGGGCGTCCGGTAGGGGATCGCGATGCCGAAGCAGCGCAGTCCCAGGGTGTTCTCCTCGCGGTCCACCGCGTACCCCTGCTCGCGGATCTGGGCCAGCTCCTCGATGAGCTTCTCGCGGTCGGTGTGGGTGTGCTCGGTGAGCGGCTCCAGCGTCTCCGGCAGCATCTTGCGCACCTGCTCGTCGGTGTACGTGGCCAGCAGCGCCTTGCCCAGCGACGTGGAGTGGGCCGGCAGCCGGCGGCCGACCCGGGTGAACGGCCGCAGGTAGTGCTGCGACTGCCGGGTCGCCAGGTACACCACGTTGGTGCCGTCCAGCCGCGCGAGGTGGATGGTCTCGCTGGTGTCGTCGGACAGCCGGTCCAGCGTCGGCCGGGCGGCGGCCACCACCTCGTCGCCGTCGATGTACGAGGTGCCGACCAGCAGCGCGCGCACCCCGATGCCGTACCGCGTACCGGTGGCGTCGGTCTCGATCCAGCCCAGTTCCACCAGGGTGCGCAGCAGCATGTACAGGCTGGACTTGGGATAGCCCACGGACTCCTGCACGGCGGCCAGGCTGTGCATGCCGGGGCTGTTCGCGAAGAACTCCAGCAGTTCCACCGTGCGGACCGCGGACTTGACCTGGGAACCCGCTCCCTCGGCAGCAGCCATCGCGTCAGACCCCTCTTGTTCGCCTGGGAGGCACGGACGTAGGCTCCCGGGATAGGTTCACATGTGAAGACGTCGTTCAGTATAGAAAACAGTACAGAAAACCGCGGACCGTGTGGGTGCGGTACGGCGGCGGAAGCGGCGGCAGCAGGCACGCACGGCGGTGCAGCGTCCGCAGCGGGCCGCGCTCACCCCCTGGTCGGTCACCCCGACCGTACCGTCACAGGTCGCAGGCGTGGACAGATGGAGGTAATTCCGGTGGCAGTACCAGTCTGGAGCGTCGACCCCCGAACCGGGAAGCAGCGGGCCGGTGACGGTCCCGTCGCCACCGAGGCCACCCCGGAGCAGGTGGACGCCGCGGTGCGGGCGGCCGCGGCCGCACTGCCCGCGCTCGCCGACCGCGCCGCACGCGCCCGGCTACTGCGCGGCGCCGCGGCGCTCCTGGAGGACTCGGCCGATGCGATCATCGCCGCCGCCGACGCCGAGACCGCCCTCGGCACGCCCCGCCTCACCGGCGAACTGGCCCGCACCGCCTTCCAGTTGCGAACCTTCGCCGAGGTCGTCGAGGAGGGCGCGTTCCTCGACGTGATCATCGACCACCCGGATCCGCAGGCGGTGCCCATCCCGCGGCCCGACCTGCGGCGCTACAAGATCCCCCTGGGCGTCGTCGCCGTCTACGCCGCCAGCAACTTCCCGCTCGCCTTCTCCGTGCCCGGCGGCGACACCGCCAGCGCGCTGGCCGCCGGCTGCCCCGTCGTCGTCAAGGCGCACCCCGACCACCCGGCCACCTCCGAGCTGTGCGCGGACGTGCTGCGGCGGGCCGCCGTCGACGCGGGACTGCCCGCCGACACCGTGGTGCTGCTGCACGGCTTCCAGGCGGGCGTCGACCTGGTGCGCCACCCGCTGGTCGCCGCGGCCGGCTTCACCGGGTCCATCCCCGGCGGGCGGGCGCTGTTCGACGCGGCCGCCGCCCGGCCCCGGCCGATCCCCTTCCACGGCGAGCTGGGCAGCCTCAACCCGGTCGTGGTCACCGAGGCGGCGGCCGCGGAACGGGCCGAGCAGATCGGCACCGGGCTGGCCGGCTCCTTCACCCTGGGCAACGGGCAGTTCTGCACCAAGCCCGGCCTGGTCCTGGCGCCCGCGGGCGCCGGCGGCGACCAGCTCGTGGCCGCGCTGACCGGCGCCGCCCGCCAGGCCGCCGCCGGGGTGCTGCTCGACTCCCGCATGCGGGAGAACTTCCTCAAGGGCGCCGCCGCCCGCGTGGCCCTGCCCGGCGTCACCGCGCCCGTCACGCCGGGGGCGGGCGAGGACGCGGACGCCGAGGGCGCGGGCCAGGACGTGCGCGCCGGGTACGTCGTCGTCGACGCGGCCGACCTCACCGAGCAGGGGGCCTCCGACCTGCTGCTGGAGGAGTGCTTCGGGCCGCTCACGGTGATCGTGCGGTACGCGGACGCCGCCGCGCTCGACGCGGTGCTGGACCGGCTGCCCGGCAACCTCACGGCGACCGCCCACCTCGGCGCGGCGGAGGCCGGCGAGGACGGCGGCCCGGCCGCGGACCTGCTGCGCCGGCTCACCGCGCTGGCCGGCCGGGTCCTGGTCAACGGCTGGCCCACCGGCGTCGCCGTGACCGGCGCGCAGCACCACGGCGGCCCCTACCCGGCCACCACCTCGACGTCCACCTCGGTGGGCGCCACCGCCATCGAGCGCTGGCTGCGGCCGGTCGCCTACCAGGACACCCCGCCCGCGCTCCTGCCGCCCGAGCTGCGCGACGGCAACCCGCTCGGCCTGCCGCGCCGGGTGGACGGCGTCCGGGAGTAGCGCGGGCGGCTCCCGGGCCGCGGTGTGCCGCTTCCCGCATCTTCCCGCGGGGGCGGCCGGCGCGTCAGGCGGCGTGGCCGCCCGCCCGGGGCCATGCGGCGCGCTCCAGGAGGTCGAGGACGAGGGCGGCGATGTTCCAGGCGTCGTCCACGCCACGGTGGTGGCGCCCTTCCAGCGGCAGCCCGGCGATCTCCAGCGCCTGCTTCATCCCCGGCCGCTTGCGCAGCCCGTAGGCGGTGGTGAACACGGCCTTCGCGTTGGTGTGGGTGCGGTCGGCCGGGAGGCCGAACGGGTAGGCCACGTTCTCGGCCCGGCACTGCCGGGTGAACTGATGGCGGTCGTAGTCGCCCCAGCTCGCCCACGGGTGGCGGCCCGCGCCGTGCTCGTCGGCCAGGATCCGGCACGCTTCGGCGAAGGGCACGCCGCGGTCCACCTCGGCCTGGGCCAGGCCGGTCAGTTCCGTGCAGAAGGCGCTGACCGCTGAGTGGGCGGGGCGGACGAGGATCGAGTGCCGGCTGAGCCGGCGGCCTGACGCCAGGTCGACGGGGGTCAGGCCGATCTCGATGATCTCGCTCGCCGAGCCGGCGGGCGGTTGCCCGTCCCAGCAGGTCGCTTCCACATCGATGACGTTCACGACGTCGCGGTCCTGGCTCACCCTGTGACCCTATGCACCCGACGCGGGCCGGGCCCCCGAATTTCCGCTCCCCTGTCCGCCGGGGGGACCGGCCGGGTGGGGTGGCCGGCGCCGTCCCCGGACCACCGCCCGGTGGCGGGTTGCGCGCGCTGGGGGCACCTCCCAGGCGAAGCGCTGGGGGACCTCGCGCCCCTGGCGGTGCACGTTCGGTGGGTGGGGTCGGGGCCGCCACGGGAGTGTCTCCTCGGAACTGTGCGTGCACCTTTGTCCGTGGGGTGGGCCGGGCGCATGCACAGTTCCTGCGGGGACACTCCCGCACCGTCCCCTCCCGGGCCGGCCCCCGTCTGCGGGAGGTAGTGGCCTGGGCTTCCCTGCCCACCGGGTGCACCCAAGGGGCGCGGGGAACTCCGCGACCAGCCACCACGTACGGTTCACCCGGCAACGGCGGCCCGGGGGCACCCCCGACCCCCGCCCCGGAGGGGCGATGCTCCAGGAGTGCGGGGAACTCCGCGCCCAGCCACAGCCGGTCCGCACCCGGCAGCGCACCATTCGGGGGCACCCCCGACCCCCGCCCCGGAGGGGCGATGCTCCCAGGAGCGCGGGGAACTCCGCGCCGAGCCACCCATGCACATCGCAGACGGCAAAGCACCTCCGGGGGCTGCCCAGATCCCGCAGGGGCGCGGGGAACTGCGCGACAAGCCACAACGGATCCGCACCCGGCAACCTACCCCCGGGGCAGCCCGGAAGCCGCAGGGGCGCGGGGAAAGGGCGCGGTCAGTCGGGCCGGGCGCCGCGGGGAGTCACGGGGCGCTCCGGGCGACCGGACGGTGGCTGGTCGGGGTCCCGAGGGGGCCCTAGCGGTGGAGAGCGGCGGAGAGAGCCGTCAGGGAGCGGGTGACAGCCGAGGAAGTGGCGTCGGGGCCGTAGTGGTTGATGCGGAGCATGTCCGCGGCCAGGGCGCCGCCGCCCGGGGCGAGGGGCGCGGTGGGGTCGGCGGCCAGAGCGGCAGCGACGAGCTCGGCGGCATGCATGCCCTGGGGCGTGCGGATGGTGGTGGCGACCGGCGCCGCATGGGCGGCCTCGGTGACGAACGGGGCCAGGCCCAGGTCCAGCGCGCCCTCGCGGGCCGCCGCGGCCGCGGCCCGGTGCCGGGCCGTCACCGCGTCGAGCCCCTCCGCCTCGATGCGGGCCAGGCACGCGTCCAGCGCCAGCATCTCCAGCTGCGCCGGCGCGTGCAGCAGGGTGCGCCGGCCCCCGTCGATCCACCGCTCCTTCCAGTCCAGCAGCGACAGGTAGGAGCGGCGCGGCGCCGCCTCGTTGGCGGCGATCCGCTCCCACGCCCGCTCGCTGACGGCGACCGCGGACACCCCGGCGGGCCCGCCCATCGCCTTCTGCCCGCCGATCACGCAGAGGTCCACGCCCCACGCGTCGGGCAGCAGCGGCTCGGCCGCGACGGACGCCACCGCGTCCAGCATGAACAGCGCGCCGCTGCCCCGCACCGCCTCGCCGATCTCCGCGACCGGATTGGTGTTGCCGGTCGCGGCCTCTGCGTGCACCAGCGACACGAAGTCGATCTCCGGGTGCTCGCGCAGCGCCTGCGCGACCTGCTCCGCGGAGACCGCCGAGTCGAACGGGACGGCGAGGTCCACCACCTTCGCCCCGGCGTCCCGCAGCCAGCCGCCGAAGGTGTTGCCGTAGGGGCCGGTCACCACGTTGAGCGCGGTGGAACCAGGCCGGGCCGCACCGCGGATGCACGCCTCCAGCGGCAGCAGGGCCTCGCCCTGCATGATCACGACGTCCTGCCGGGTGGAGAGCAGCGACGCCACCCGCCGCTCGATGGCCGCGAAGTCCGCGGCGGTCAGCGGCGGCAGGCCGAGCAGGCCGGCATGGGGGTGCGACGACGCGGGGGACGCAGCAGCGGACACAGTGGTGCTCCTCGGGAAGATCAGGGCCGTACGCCCCGACCCTAACCGGCGCCTCGTACAGTGCGGTGCATGGCTGAACGCGAGGTGTTGCACATCAGGGGCCGTGTCCTGGCCGGGCCCGAGGACGTCCACGACGAACTGTGGGTCGTCGGCGGGCGGATCACCTACACCCGGCCCGCCGCCGCGCCCGACGTGACGGTCGACGGCTGGGTGCTGCCCGGCCTGGTCGACGCGCACTGCCACATCGGCCTGGACGCGCACGGCGCCGTCGACCGCGACACCACGGAGAAGCAGGCGCTCACCGAGCGCGAGGCCGGGATGCTGCTTGCCCGCGACGCGGGGACGCCCGGCGACACCCGCTGGGTCGACACGCGCGACGACCTGCCCCGGATCATCAGGGCCGGCCGCCACATCGCCCGCACCCGCCGGTACATCCGCAACTACGCCCACGAGATCGAGCCCGGTGACCTCGCCGCGTACGCGCGGCAGGAGGCGCGGCGCGGCGACGGCTGGGTCAAGCTGGTCGGCGACTGGATCGACCGCGACGCGGGCGACCTGGCCGCGTGCTGGCCCAGGGACGCGCTGGCCGAGGCGATCGCCGCCGCGCACCAGGAGGGCGCGCGGGTCACCGCGCACTGCTTCGCCGAGGACTCGCTGGCCGACCTGGTCACCGCCGGGATCGACTGCATCGAGCACGCCACCGGCCTGACCGACGCGACCATCCCGCTGTTCGCCGAGCACGGTGTGGCGATCGTGCCGACCCTGGTCAACATCGCGACGTTCCCGCAGATCGCGGCCGCCGGCGCCGCGAAGTACCCGCGGTGGGCGCACCACCTGCAGCGGCTGCACGCCCGGCGCCACGACACCGTGCGCAACGCCTACGACGCGGGCATCGCGGTCTTCGCCGGCACGGACGCCGGCGGCGGGCTGCCGCACGGGCTGATCGCCGACGAGGTGGCGGAACTCGTCCGCGCCGGGCTGCCGGTGACCGCCGCGCTGTCCGCGGCGACCTGGGGCGCGCGCAGGTGGCTGGGCCGCGAGGGCCTGACCGAGGGCGCGTCCGCCGACCTGGTGGTGTACGAAGCCGACCCGCGCGAGGACGTGGCGGTGCTGCGCGCGCCCCGCCGGGTCGTGCTGCGCGGCGCGGTCGTGGCCTGACCGCCGCGCTGTTCGCCGTCGCCGCACCGTCCCGGCCGGGTCCGCCGCCTCGTGTCGGCCGGTCCTGTTGACGTGGCGTGACGCGGTGGTGCCTTCGCGCGTTGAGCACTTCCACGCACGCCGGGCACGTCAACGGAGCTGCGGCACTCGTCCCGTTCCGGGAGTGACGGGAGAGAACGGCCGTGCGTGGAGTAATCGAAAAAACGCGCGGAAACCACCCATAAGGGTGAACTAGCTTCGTGTAGCCGACAGTTCACCCTCAGTGCGTAAACATTGCCGGGTCGAGGTCCCCGGCGAGCTGTCCCCATATCAGCGCGCGCCGGGGATGCCATGCCATCCACAGGGGTTCGCCTACCGTGTATCGCACTATCAACTTCGTTGCTCCCAGCAGCCGTTCGGCTCGCCGTACGCTCGCCGCCATCGGAACGACCGTCGCCCTCGCGGCCGGCTCCGCGGCCTTCGCACCCGCCGTGCAGGCCGCCCCGGCCACCACGCACGGTGGCGGAACGGCCACGGCGACCGTGCTGCGTGCCGGCCTGGACGTCTCGCTGCTCAACAAGACCGTCGACGTCCCCGTCAACGTCTCGCTGAACGACGTCCACGCGCCCGGCAACGCCCGGGAGACCGCGCTCACCGTGACCGTCGGCCACGGCGTGGAGTCCGGCCGCCCGGTCAACCTGCTGCGGGCCGCGGTGGCCACCGCGAACGCCACCGTGGAGCACGGGACCGCACAGGGCTACGCGAACATCGCCAACGCCCAACTCCACCTGCCAGGACTGCCGTTGCTGTCCCTGGTCAAGCTGGACGCGATCTCGTCCAAGGCCACCTGCACGGTGGGCCGCACCCCGACCGCTTCCTCCAGCCTGGCCGGGGTGACCGTGCTCGGCCGGCACATCGCCCTCGACGCGGTGGGCACGACCGACCTCGACGTGCCGGGTGTCGGCCGGGTCAGCCTCGAACTGACCCACAAGGTGGTCACGTCCAGCAGCGCCGCGGCGACCGCCCTCCACCTGAACGTGCACGTCAACCCGCTCAACCTGGGGGTGGCCGACGTCAGCGGTGACATCGTCCTCGCCCAGGCGACCTGCCACACCCCGCACGGCGGTGGCGGTTCGACCGGCGGCACGACCGGTGGCGGGTCCAACGGCGGTTCCACCAACGGCGGTTCCACCAATGGCGGTTCCACGAGCGGCGGGTCGACGAACGGGGGATCGACGAACGGCGGGTCGAACGGCGGTTCCACCAGCGGCGGCACGGTGTCCGGCGGGCAGACCTCGGGCGGCTCCACGAGCGGCGGTTCGACGGCCGGCTCGTCCGGCACCTCGGGCTCGACGGGCACGTCCGGTTCGACGACGGCCGGCGGTTCGTCCGGCGGCGACACCCGGACCCAGACGGTCGCCGACACCGGCAACCTGGCGGAGACCGGCGCCAGTTCGACGACGCCCTACCTGGCGGGCGGCGCCGCGGTCCTCGTCGCCGCCGGGGCCGGCGTGGTGCTGGTCGCCGGCCGGCGCCGCAAGAGCGCGGCCGCGCGCGACGGCAGGTAACAGGCGCGCGCCGCGGACGGCGGTGCGGGGTGCGGGCGGCGCCGGGGAGGCCGGCCCCGCACCGCCCGCCGTCTCAGTGCCCCTGCCCCGAACGGCCGGGAGCCGTGGCCGCGGAACGGCCGGGAAGCCCGTCGGAGCCGGGAGCGCATGCGGAACCGGGGGAGCCCGGATCGCCGGGGGAACCGGGGAGTTCCGGCGCACCGGCGTGCCCGGAGGAGGGGCTGGCCCCGCCCGCGCGAGCGGGGAGGGGCGGCAGGCCGGGGAGGTCCGGGAGGGCGACGGTGGCCATCGCGAGGGCGTTCGCGAAGCCGTCCGTCGTCCGCCGGTCCCGGACCGCGACCCGCAGCCAGTCGGGACCGAGCCCCGGGAAGGTGTCCGCGCGGCGCACCGCGTACCCCGACTCCCGCAGCCGCAGGCGCGCTTCGGCCCCGCCCGGCAGGTGCAGCAGCAGGAACGGACCGGCCGGGGTGTCCCCGGCGACCCGCACCCCGGGCACGCCGCGCAGCCGCTCCACCAGATAGGCCCGGTCGGCGGTGACCGTGCGGGCCGCCTCCGCCGCCTCGGACAGCGCCTCCGGCGCCATGCACGCCTCGGCCGCGGCGAGCGCCGGGGTGGACACCGCCCACAGCGGCTGCGCCTCCTTCAGGGCGGCGACCAGACCGGCGCCGGCCAGCAGGTAGCCGACGCGCAGGCCCGCCAGCCCCCAGGTCTTGGTCAGGCTGCGCAGCACGACCAGACCGGGGACGTCCTCCTCCGGCGTCCCGCCGGCCAGCGACTCGCGCTCGCCCGGCACCGCGTCCATGAACGCCTCGTCCACCACCAGCGTCCGCCCGGGACGCGCCAACCGCCGTACGAGAGCGGCCGGGTGGAGCACCGAGGTGGGGTTGGTCGGATTGCCGAGCACCACCAGGTCGGCGTCTTCGGGGACGTCCGCGGGGTCCAGGCGGAAGCCGTCCGCCGCGTCGAGCAGCACCCGGTCCACCGTGTGCCCGGCCGCGCGCAGCGCCGCCTCCGGCTCGGTGAACTGCGGGTGCACCACGACCGCGCGGCGCGGCCGCAGCACCCGGGCGAGCAGCACGAACGCCTCGGCGGCACCCGCGGTCAGCAGCACCTCGGACTCGGGCCGACCGTGCCGTGCGGCGACCGCGCGCCGCGCCGCGGTGCCGTCCGGATAGGCGGCAAGTCCCGCCAAGGAAGCCGCGATCCGTTCCGCCAGCCATGAAGGCGGCGTGCCGGCGCGGACGTTGACGGCGAGGTCGACCAGACCGTCGCCGACCTCGGCGTCCCCGTGGTGCCGCAGGTCGTACTCCGCCTCGGCCTCAGCGGGTGGGCGCATGGCGGTGGTCCCCTTCCTGGGGCTGGTCCGCGTGCGGTTCGTGGGTGTGGGGTTCGTGGTCGTGCGGGCCGTGGTCGTGCGGGCCGTGCGTGTGTCCCGGGTCGTCCGGGTGGTGGTGCGGCTGCTGCGGCCGGCCGACCCGGTCCTCGAACCCGGGCAGCTTGATCCGGTACACGCAGGAGTCGCAGTTCATCCGCAGGTCGCCCCGGAGCGTCTCGCGGTAGCGCTCCATGACCAGTTCGGCGAGTTCGGGCTCCGGGCCGATCACGCCGGCGCAGCGCACGTCCGTGCCGTCGTGCCCCGCGGCCCACTCCCGCGCCTGGTCCCGGACCCGGTCCGGCAGCACGCCGGGGAAGAGGAAGTACGGCAGCACCACGACGCGGCGCGCGCCCAGCGCCCGGCACCGGTCGAGGCCGGCCCGCACCGACGGCTGCGCGAGCGACACGAACGCGGTCTCCACACCCCCGATGCCGCGCCCCTCCCACAGCAGCCGCGCGGCCTTGAACACCTCGGCGTTGGCGTCGGGGTCCGTCGAGCCGCGGCCCACCAGCAGCACCGTCGTGCCCGCGCGGTCCGCGCCGGCCAGAGCCTCGTCGAGCCGGCGCTCCAGCACCTGCAGCAGCTTCGGATGCGGGCCCAGCGGGCGCCCGTAGGCGTACGAGGTACCGGGATGGCGCTGCTCCTCGCGGGCCAGCGCCGCCGGGATGTCGCCCTTGGCGTGCCCGGCCGACACCAGCACCAGCGGCACCGCGGCGAAGCGCCGCACCCCGGCGTCCACCAGGGCGGCCACCGTGTCCGCGAGCGGCGGCGGCGACAGCTCGATGAAGCCGCCGCCGACCGGCAGCCCGGGCTCCGCGGCGTCCAGTCGGGCGACGAAGTCGCGGAACGCCGCGGCGCCGGCGGCATCACGTGTGCCGTGTCCGACGAGCAGCAGTGCAGGCGGGTTCACCGGTCGTTCTCCTTCAGGGGATGGTGCGTGTACAGCAGGGCGTTGAGGGCGGCGGCGGCCACCGCGGAGCCGCCCTTCTCCGAGACGTTGCTCACCGCGGGCAGCCCCGACGCCCGCAGGTGCGCCTTGCTCTCCGCGGCGCCGACGAAGCCGACGGGCATGCCGATGACCAGGGCGGGCGCGGCGTTCAGCGCGATCAGCTCCTCCAGCGCGGTCGGCGCGCAGCCGATCACCCACACCGCGCCCGGCCCCACCTCGGCGTAGGCCAGGCGCACCGCGTGCGCGCTGCGGGTCAGCCCCGCGCAGGCCGAAGCGTCCGGCAGCCGGCAGACGGCGCGCCGCGCGGTGATGCCCGCGGCGACCATCTCGACGTCCGCGACGACCGGCGCGCCGGCGTGCAACGCCTCGTGCGCGGACCGCAGTTCGTCCTCGTCCGCGACGAGGTCGGTGGCGTAGGCCAGATCCGCGCTGGAGTGGATCACCCGTTCCAGCACCGCGCGCCGCAGCGGCGGCAGGTGCGAGGTGTCGAGCCGCGAGCGCAGGATGCGGAAGGACTCCTGCTCGATGGGGTGGACCGTGCGGGTCACGATGCTCCTTCCGGTCGTGGTGCGGGCCGCTCCGGCGGCTGCTGAAGGCATGGTGCGGGCCGGGCCGGCGGGTGTCGCGGTCGTGGCGCGGGCGGGGCGTGCGCCGGGTGCGGGCCGGGGCGCGGTCACGACTGCCACCGGTAGCCGCGCGGGGTGACCATGCGGCCGGCGACGGTGCGGGTCGCGGTGTTGCCGACGGTCACGACGGTGACCATGTCGACCGCCGCCACGTCCAGGGCGGTCAGCGTGGTGACCGCGGCGCGCTCGTCCGGTCGGGACGCGGCGTGCACCACGCCCACCGGCGTGTGCGGGGCCCGGTGCTCCGCGAGGATCGCCAGGGCCTTCGGCAGCTGCCAGTCCCGGCCGCGGCTGCGCGGGTTGTAGAACGTCACCACCAGGTCCGACTCCGCGGCCGCCCGCACCCGGCGCTCGATCACCTCCCACGGCGTGTGCAGGTCGGACAGGCTGATCGACACGTGGTCGTGGCCGAGGGGCGCGCCCAGCAGGGCCGCCGCCGCGAGGGCCGCGGTGACGCCCGGCACGCCCACCACGTCGATGTCGTCCGCTGCCTCGGCGAGGGCGGGCGAGGCCATCGCGTACACCCCGGCGTCGCCGCTGCCGATGAGGGCGACCGCGTGGCCCGCGCGTGCCTCGGCCACCGCGGTGCGGGCCCGCTCCTCCTCGGCGCCCAGCCCGGACTCCAGCACGCGGGTGCCGGGCCGCAGCAGGTCCCGGATCTGCGCCACGTACTGGTCGAGGCCCACGACGACCGAGGCCCGGCGCAGCTCGGCGGAGGCCCTGGGGGTCAGCAGGTCCCGGGCGCCCGGGCCGAGTCCGACCACCGCGAGTCTGCCGCGGGGGCGGCGGCGCGCGACGGCTGCGGTGGCCATCGCCGACTTCCGCTTGGGTACGAGGAGTTCGGGGCCGGGGGCCGTGCCGGTCGCGGCGCCGGGGCCGCGGGCGTCGAGCAGGGCGGCGGCCTCCGCGACCGAGGGCGTGCCCACCGCCTGGAGCGGCGCGTCCGACGGGTTCGGGACGGCGACCCCGGCGAGCGCCCCGGCCGGGAACGTCCGCAGCTCCACCCCGAGGTGCGCGGCCGCCTCGACGATGCCGGCCTCCGACGCCTTCGCGTCCACGGTGGCCAGCGCGGCGACGCTCGCCTCGGCGAGACCGGCCTCCGCCAGCGCCGCGCGGACGAGGGCCAGCACCTCGGCGGACGTCACGCCCCGGCTGGCGCCCACCCCGACGACCAGCGACGGCGGCCGCACGAACACGGTGTCCTCGCGCGGGCCGTGCGTCTCGTCGGTGACCCACACCAGGGGCTGCCCGGCGTCCGGGGCCTGCCAGGCGGTCGTGGGCAGCGGCGGCAGCGGCCACGGCGGGTCCGCGCGCAGGGCGACGGGGTCGCCGTCCAGCAGCGCCCGGGTCACGGCGGCGACGGCGCCCTCGACCGGGTACGGGAGGGTGTCCAGCGCCGTGTGCGAGGTGGCGTCGGTGGCCGTGGTCACGACCGGCTCGGAGCCCAGCACCGCGGCGACGTCGGCGGCGAGGTCGTTGGCGCCGCCGCCGTGCCCGCCGAGCAGGGCGAGCGCGTAACGGTGCGCCTCGTCGACGGTCACCACGCCCGGGTCCGCGTCCTTGCCGCCGAGCAGCGGTGCGAGGAGGCGCACGGTGGCGCCGGTCGCCAGGAACACGACGAGGTGGTCGCAGCCGCGGAAGGCCTCGGTGAGGCTTTCGCGGACGGGGCCGTCGTAGACGCGGGCGCGCTCGGGCCCCCACGCGGCGGCGAGTCGCTCGCACCCGCGCCGTCCCGCGGCTGTCGCCGCCACCAGGCCGATCACGTCGTCACTTCCTTGTCTCCTCGTCGCGCTTTTCCGCTGCGCTGGGCTTCGGGGGTGGGGGCGGGGTTGCTCGCCCTCTCGTGCGGGGGCGCGTCGTGCCCCGCGGGGTGCGTTGTCCTGTGCGGGGCGTGGCTGGCTGGGCGTGCGGTTCCCCGCGCCTCTTCGGGGGTGGTGGTGTGGTGCTGGGGCGGGGTGCCGTCTGCGAGCCGATGGGTGGCTGGTCGCGCAGTTCCCCGCGCCCCTGGCGGCAACGGGGCTGCCCCTGGGGGTGTTTGGCCGTCTGCCGGGGCGTTGTTGTGGGGCGCGCAGTTCCCCGCGCCCCCGCGGGGGGCGTTGTGCCCCGCAGGGTGCTTTGCCGTGTGCGGGGCGTGGCTGGCTGGGTGTGCGGTTCCCCGCGCCCCTTCGGGGGTGGTGCTGTCTGGGAGGCCTCGCACCACTTCGGGGGTGGTGCCGTCTGGGAGGCCCCGCGCCCCCTCGGCGGTGGTGTGGTGATGGCGTGGGGCGGGGTGTTGCGGGTGCTCGGGGCGGGTGGTCCAGAGGATGAAGACGGGGTTGGTGGGGGAGAGGCGGGTGGTGGTGTCGGGGAGGGGGGTGAGGCGGGAGGAGTGGAGGAGGATGCCGTCGCAGGTGAAGCCGGCGGCCCGGAGGGCGGTGCGGACGGCGGGGACGCGGTCGAGGGCGGCGAGGGTGACGACGACGGTGCGGCGGGCGCGCAGGGCGCAGGCGGTGACGATCGCCGGGAGGCCGGCGCCGCCGCCGCCGACGAACACCGCGTCGGGGTCGGGGAGTTCGGCCAGGACTTCGGGTGCGGCGGCATGGACGGTCTGCACGTCCACACCGTGCGCCGCCGCGTTCGCCCGGATCCGCGCCACGCCGTCCGCGTCCCGCTCGACGGCCACCGCGGCGGCGCCGAACCGCGCGCACTCCACGGCCACCGAGCCGGACCCCGCGCCGATGTCCCAGACCAGCTCCCCGGTGCGCGGACCCAGCCGGGCCAGCACCACGGCCCGCACCTCGGACTTGGTGACCATCGAGTCGCGGTGCGCGAACTCCGCCTCGGGCAGCGCCCATCCGGCGGGTGCGGGCGCCGGCCCGGCCACCGTACGGGCGTCCGCCGCGGGCCGCCGGGCGCCCGGTGCCAGGCACAGCACCACGGACACGCCCGCGGACCAGTCGCGGCCGGCCGCCTCCTCGGGGCCGACCTCGACGACGGACTCCGCGGGTGTGCCGAGCGCGGCGCAGACCACCAGGGTGCGCGGCACCCCGGCGCGCGCCAACTCCGCGCCCAGCTCGGCCGGTCCGGCGCCCGGACCGGTGAGCACGGCCGTCTTCGGGTGCGCCCGGCACACGTTGACGGCGGTGCGCGGATCGCGGCCGTGGGCGCTCACCACGACCGCGTCGTCCCAGCCCAGCCCGAGCCGGGCGAACGCCACCGCGACCGACGGCGCCGACGGCCGCACGTCGAGCGCGCCCGCGCCGAACCGCGCGCCCAGCGCCCGCACGATCCCGAAGAAGCCGGGATCACCGGAGGCGAGCACGGTGACCGGCCGGCCCAGCGCCACGTACTCCGCGATGACGTCCAGCGCCGGTGCCAGCGGACCCAGCACCAACCGCCGGGCGCCACCGGGCAGTTCGGCCGCGTCGAGATGGCGTTCCGCGCCGACGACCAGCGCCGCGGCCGGGTCGACCGGGCCGGCCGCCACCCCGGTGCCCGTGCCCAGGACGGTGATCACGCCGTCAGCCACGAGAGGTCCGCAGGGCGCGCCGGGCGGCCGGGTCGGCCCGGCGGAAGCCGTGGAAGTGCCCCGGGTGGTACAGGTGCGAGCGGGTGCCGGACGCGGCCAGGGCCGGGCCCACCAGGAAGAGCGTGTGCTTCCACAACTTGTGGGCCTTCACGGTCTCTTCGAGCGTGCCCACCGTGCAGTGCAGCAGCAGTTCCTCGGGCCAGGTCACCTGGTGGGCGACCACCACGGGCGTGTCGGTGGGATAGCCGCCCTCCAGCAGCTCCGCGGCGAGCTGCCCGGAGCGTGCGGCCGACAGGAACACCGCCATCGTCGTGCCGTGGCGGGCGAACTCCCGCACCTCCTCGCCGGGCGGCATCGGCGTCTTCCCGCCGCCGAGCCGGGTCAGCACGACCGACTGGGCGACCTCGGGGATCGTCAACTCCCGCCCCGCCAGGGCGGCGACGGCCGAGAAGGAGGAGACGCCCGGCACGATCTCCACCTCGATGCCGAGGTCCGCGCAGCGGTCCACCTGCTCCTGGGTGCCACCCCACAGGGACGGGTCGCCGGAGTGGATCCGGGCCACCCGCAGGCCCTCGCGCGTCGCCCGCTCGTAGACGGCGACGACGTCCTCCAGCGACATGGCCGCGGAGTCCATGATCTCGGCGTCCTCGCGCGCGTGCCGCAGTACCTCGGCCTGCACCAGGCTCGCCGCCCAGATGACGACGTCGGCCTCGGCGATGGCCCGCGCCGCGCGGAACGTCAGCAGGTCGGCGGCGCCCGGACCCGCGCCCACGATCGTCACCCGGCCCGCGCCGGAGGAGCCCGTGCCCGCGCCGGAGGCTTCCCCGCCCGCGCCGGAGGATCCCGCGCCCTTGCCGTGCGTGCTCATCGCCCGCCACCTTCCGTTCCCAGGCCGAGCTTGGCGCCCCGGCCCCCGTCCCGCCGTGCGGGCGCGATCAGCGTCGACAGATAGGGCAGCGGGCCGTCCAGCAGCGCGGACGCCGGCCGGATCGACTCCCCGGGCAGGCCCAGCGCGCTGCCCCACACCGCGCCCTCGGTGCGGCCGGTCGCGTGCAGCGCCGCGGCCACCTCCTCCGCCAGCCGGCCGAACTTGTACGCCACGACGGTGCCCGGGCCGCGCAACGCCTCCTGGAGGACCGCGGATCCGGCCGTCACCGGGACGAGCGTCAGCGGCTCGGTGCCCTCGGTGAGCACCGCCCCGCCGCGCGCGGCCAGGTCCTGCATCGCCGTGATGCCCGGCACCGTGGCGACGGTCACCTCCGGCAGCAACGCGCCGACGGTGTGGGCGAGATACGTGAACGTCGAGTACACGTTGGGGTCGCCGATGGTCGCGAACGCCACCGTGCCGTGCTGCCGCAGCAGTGCGGCGACGCGCTCGCCCGCCGCGTCCCAGGCGGCCTCGCGCCGGGCCCGGTCGGTGCGCTCGTTGAGCGCGAACACCACGCGCACGATGCGCGCCGGATCGACGTAGGCCCGGACGGTGGCCTCGGCGCGGCCCATCTCGCCGGTGTCCATCACCGGCACCACCACGGCGGCGGCGGCCCGCAGCGCGTTCACGCCCTTCACGGTGACGAGTTCGGGGTCGCCGGGACCGACCCCGACTCCGGTCAGACGCATGCCCATGCGGCGCACCTTTCGACGAAGCGCCGCGCCAGCGAGGGTTCGGCGGACCAGTGCACGTGCAGGTAGGACGCGTGCACGCTGCCCACCACGAAGCCCTCGGTGTGGCGTTCGGGATGGGTGAACCCCCAGGCGGGGGCGGGGGACGACGGGCCGGGACGCACGATGGTGCGGTGGAACTCGTGGCCGCGCAGCCGGGTGCCCGCAACGGCCAGGACGCTGTCGCCGAGCGCGACCGCCTCGCGGTAGCCGAGGGTGAGGCGGTCGGTCATCGTCGCCGTGGCGTCCACGACGCCGCACATCTCGGCGCCGTCCAGGTCCCGTACGAGGTAGAGCAGCCCCGCGCACTCGGCGGCGACCGGCCCGGAGAAGGCCGCGATCCGCTTGCGCAGTGCGGTGTTGGCCGACAGCGCCGGCGCGTGGACCTCGGGGAAACCGCCGCCGACGACGATCCCCGCGGTGCCCTCGGGCAGCGCCTCGTCGGACAGCGGGTCGAACTGCGCGACCTCCGCGCCCGCGGCCTCCAGCAGTTCGGCGTTCTCCGGGTAGGCGAAGCTGAACGCGGGCCCGGCGGCCACGGCCACCACCGGACGGCCGCCGCGCACCGCGACACCGCCCCCGCCCTCGCCCGGCCGCCCGGCATGGCCGTCCCGCGGCCGCCCGCGCCCGTCCTCGCCCGGCTGCGCGCCCGCGCCGTCCCGCCCGTCCCGCGGCTGCGGAAGCACTGCCGTCCGCGGGTCCCAGGGTTCCGCGTCCAGCGGGGGCGCGGTGCGGGCCAGCGCCCACAGCGTGGCCAGGTCGCACGAGGCGCGCACCTGCTCGGCCGCCGCCTCGATCCAGGCGTCCGCCTCCGACCGCCGCTCGGCGGCCGGTACCAGGCCCAGGTGCCGGGACGGCACCCGCAGCGCGTCGTCGCGCCGCAGCGCGCCCAGCACCGGGACCCCCGCCTCGTCCAGCGCCTCGCGCAGCACCGTCTCGTGCCGGTCGGAGCCGACGCGGTTCAGCACGACGCCGCCGAGCCGCACCCCGGTGTCCCAGGAGGCGAAGCCGTGCACCAGCGCGGCCACCGACCGGGCCTGCGACGCCGCGTCGACCACCAGCACCACCGGGGCCCGCAGCAGCTTCGCGACCTGCGCCGTCGACCCCAGCTCGCCACGGCCGGAGGCGCCGTCGAACAGGCCCATCACGCCCTCGACGACGGCGAGTTCGCATCCCGCGGCGCCGTGCAGGAACAGCGGCGCGATCAGCTCCTCACCGCACAGGAACGGGTCGAGGTTGCGACCGGGGCGGCCGGTGGCCAGCGCGTGGTAGCCCGGGTCGATGTAGTCCGGGCCGACCTTGTGCGGCGACACGGACAGCCCGCGCGCCGCGAACGCCGCCATCAGCCCGGTGGCGACGGTGGTCTTGCCGCTGCCGGAGGCCGGCGCGGCCACGACCAGACGGGGAACGGACCTCACCACTCGATGCCCTTCTGGCCCTTCTGGCCCGCGTCCATGGGGTGCTTGACCTTCGTCATGTCGGTGACCAGGTCGGCGGCGTCCACCAGGGCAGCGGGGGCGTTGCGCCCGGTGATGACGACGTGCTGGGTGCCCGGCCGGTCCCGCAGCACCTCGACCACCTCGGCGGTGTCCACCCACCCCCAGTGCAGCGGGTACGCGAACTCGTCCAGCACGTACAGCCGGTAGGTCTGCGCGGCCAGGTCCCGCCTGACCTGCGCCCACCCCTCGCGCGCGGCCTCCTCGTTGGACTCCGGGGACCGCTGGACCCAGGACCAGCCCTCGCCCATCTTGTGCCAGGCGACCGTCCCGCCCTCGCCGGAGTCGCCGAGCACCCGCAGCGCCCGCTCCTCGCCGACCCGCCACTTCGCGGACTTGACGAACTGGAACACCCCGACCGGCCACCCCTGGTTCCAGGCGCGCAGCGCCAGCCCGAAGGCGGCCGTCGACTTCCCCTTGCCGGCGCCGGTGTGCACGATCGTCAGCGGCCGGTTGCGCCGCTGACGGGTCGTCAGCCCGTCGTCCGGCACCACGCTCGGCTTGCCCTGCGGCATCAGGCGGCCCTCCGTACGTCCTTGACGAGGGCGGTCACCGTGTCCGCCCGCAGCTCCTCCAGCGTCACCGCGACCGCCCCCAACTCCCGTGCCAGGGAACCGGCCAGGCCCAGCCGCACCGGGCCCGACTCGCAGTCCACGACCACCGAGGCGACCTGCGAGGCGGCCAGCAGCCGGGCCGCGCGGGCCGCGGTCGCCACCGGCTCCACGCCGCCGGTCGCCCGCCCGTCGGTGACCAGCACCAGCAGCGGCCGCCGCGACGGGTCGCGCAGCCGCTCCACCCGCAGCACCTCGTGCGCCCGGAGCAGGCCCGCGGCCAGCGGCGTGCGGCCGCCGGTCGGCAGGACCGCCAGCCGCGCCGCGCCGGCGTCCACCGACGACGTGGGCGGCAGCGCCAGGTCGGCGCCGGAGCCGCGGAAGGTCACCAACCCGACCTTGTCGCGCCGCTGGTAGGCGTCCAGCAGCAGCGACAGCACCGCGCCCTTGACCGCGCTCATCCGCTGCCGCGCCGCCATCGACCCCGAGGCGTCCACCACGAACAGCACGAGATTGCCCTCCCGGCCCTCGCGCACCGCCTGCCGCAGGTCGTCCCTGCGGACGACAAGACCGGGCCCGGTCCGGCCCCGCTCGCGCTGGTACGGCGCCGCCGCCATGACGGTCGCGGCCAGGTGCAGCCGGGTCAGCGGCCCCACCGGACGCCGCGCGCCGGTGGTGCGCCCGTGCGCGGTACGGGCCCGCGAACGGCGGCCCGCGGCGCCCTCGCCCAGGCCGGGCACGGCCAGCGGGCGGGTGCGGTACGGGTCCGCGGGTGCGGCCGGCGGCTGCTCCGCCGGGCCGCCGCCCGGGCCGCCCGCGCCCTCCTGGGGACCGCCCTGCTCCCCGCTGCCTGACGCGGCGTCCGGCCCGCCGGCCCCGTCGCCGGGCGCGTCCTGCGGCGGGCGGCCGCCGCCCGGCCCGTCCGGACCGGGACCGTCGGGGCCGGGGCCCTCAGGCTCCGGGTCGTCGGGGCCGCCGTCCCAGCCGCGCGCCTGCTCCAGCGTCTCGTCCAGCTTGTCCTCGTCCAGGCCCGGCGCGTCGAACGGGTTGCGGCGGCGCCGGTGGGGCAGGGCCAGCAGCGCCGCCTGCCGGACGTCCTCGGCCAGTACCACCGTGCGGTCCGCCCACGCGGCAAGTGCGGTCGCGGTCCTGGCCATCACGATGTCGGCGCGCATGCCGTCCACCTCGAACGCCGCGCAGGTCGCGGCTATCTGCCGCAGCGCGCCGTCCCCGAGCTCCACCCGGGGCAGCAGCCGCCGCGCGGCGGCGATCCGGGTGCGCAGCGCCTGCTCGTCGGCGGCCCAGCGCGCCGCGAAGCCGGCCGGGTCCGCGTCGTACGCCAGGCGGCGGCGCACCACCTCGACCCGCTCGTCGGTCTCGCGCGACGCGGCGACCTCGACGGTCAGGCCGAACCGGTCGAGCAACTGCGGCCGCAGCTCGCCCTCTTCCGGGTTCATGGTGCCGACCAGCAGGAAACGGGCGGCGTGCCGCACCGACACGCCCTCGCGCTCCACGTAACTCGCGCCCATGGCCGCCGCGTCGAGCAGCAGGTCCACCAAGTGGTCGTGCAGCAGGTTGACCTCGTCGACGTACAGCACACCGCGGTGCGCGTCGGCGAGCAGGCCCGGCTCGAACGCCTTCACGCCCTCGGCCAGGGCCCGTTCGATGTCCAGCGCGCCGACCAGGCGGTCCTCGGACGCTCCCACGGGCAGCTCGACCATGTGCGCGGGACGGGTGATGCCGTCGATCGAGGGGTCGTGCGGGCCGTCCGGGCACTTCAGGTCGGGATCCGCCGGGTCGCAGCCGAACCGGCAGCCGGGCACCACGTCCACGTCCGGCAGCAGCGCCGACAGCGCGCGCACCGCGGTGGACTTCGCGGTCCCCTTCTCGCCGCGGACCAGCACGCCGCCCACAGCGGGGGACACCGCGTTGATCAGCAGCGCCAGTCGCAGGTCCGACTGGCCCACCAGGGCACTGAACGGGTACGGGGTACTCACACCGACTCCTCGTGGTCGCGGTTGTGGCGGCAGGCGAACGGACCGCACGCAGGGCCGGTCAGGGCGCGGGCGGTCATGCGTCCCCTTCCCGGTCGCCCTCCAGGTCACCCTCCAGGGCGAGATAGGTCTCCCGCAGGCGCGCCAGCGTGTCCGGGTCGGGCTCCGCCCACAGGCCGCGGTCGGCGGCCTCCAGCAGGCGCTCGGTGATGCCGCGCAGCGCCCAGGGGTTGGACCGCGTCATGAACTCGCGGTTCTCGGCGTCGAAGACGTACTCGGCGCTGAGCTTCTCGTACATCCAGTCGTCGACCACGCCCGCCGTCGCGTCGTAGCCGAACAGGTAGTCCACGGTCGCGGCCATCTCGAACGCGCCCTTGTAGCCGTGCCGCCGCATCGCCGCCATCCAGCGGGGGTTGACCACCCGCGCGCGGAAGACGCGGTGCGTCTCCTCGCCGAGCGTGCGGGTCCTGACCTGGTCGGTGAGCGCGCTGTCGCCGACGTACGCCTGCGGCGAGGCGCCGGTGAGATGGCGGACCATCGCCACCATGCCGCCGTGGTACTGGAAGTAGTCGTCGGCGTCGACCAGGTCGTGCTCGCGGGTGTCGACGTTCTTCGCGGCCACCTGGATGCGGCGGAACGCCGCCTCCATGTCGCCGCGGGCCGCCCGGCCGTCCAGGCCGCGGCCGTAGGCGTAGCCGCCCCACACCGCGTAGACCTCGGCGAGGTCGGCGTCCGAGCGCCAGTTGCGGGCGTCGATCAGCGGCAGCAGCCCCGCGCCGTACGCGCCGGGCTTGGATCCGAAGACGCGGGCGGTCGCGCGGCGCCGGTCGCCGTGCGCCGCGGTGTCCTCGTCGGCGTGCGCGCGCACGAAGTTGGCGTCGGCGGGCTCATCGAGCTCGGCGACCGCCCGCACCGCGTCGTCCACCAGCGCCACCACGTGCGGGAAGGCGTCCCGGAAGAAGCCGGAGATGCGGACCGTGACGTCGATCCGCGGGCGGCCCAGCTCGGCGAGCGGCACCACCTCGAAGCCGGTGACGCGGCGCGAGGCGTCGTCCCACACTGGGCGGCAGCCGAGCAGCGCGAGGATCTCCGCGATGTCGTCGCCCTGGGTGCGCATGCAGGAGGTGCCCCACACCGTCAGGCCCACCGACGCCGGGTAGGCGCCGGTGTCGGCCAGGTGCCGGGCCAGCAGCGAGTCGGCGAGCGCGGTGCCGACGTCCCAGGCCAGCCGGGACGGGATGGCCTTGGGGTCGACGGAGTAGAAGTTGCGGCCGGTCGGCAGGACGTTGACCAGGCCGCGGGTCGGCGACCCGGAGGGCCCGGCCGGCACGTAGCCGCCGCGCAGCGCCCGCAGCACGTTCCCGATCTCGTCGCTGGTGCCCGCGAGCCGCGGCACCACCTCGCTTGCCGCGAACTCCAGCACCCGTGCGGCGTCCGGGACTTCGTGCCCGGCCAGCTCCCCACGCAGCAACGCGCCGGCCGTGCCGGGCGCCCAGCCGGCCGCCTCCATGGCCTCCACCAGCCGCCGCGCCAGCCCCTCCAGCAGGTCGATCGCGTCCGACGCGGTGCGGGCCGGGCCCGACGCGAGCGCGGTCAGCGCCGCGGGGACCTCGACGCGCGCGCCCGGCTCGGCCAGCAACTCCTTCTCCACCAGGCCGAACGACGCCGCGAGCGCGGCCCGCAGCCCCGGCAGGGCCGCGCCCACGCCGCCCCACACCTGCGCCGAACGCAGCACCGCCAGCACCAGGTTGACCCGCGGCTCGCCGACCGGGCCGGCGCCCAGGACGTGCAGGCCGTCCCGGATCTGGACGTCCTTGATCTCGCACAGCCAGCCGTCGACGTGCAGCACGAAGTCGTCGAAGGCGTCCTCGCCGGGCTGCTCGTCCACGTGCAGGTCGTGGTGGAGCTCCGCGGCCCGCACCAGGGTCCAGATCTGGCCGCGCACCGCCGGGGCCTTCGCCGGGTCGAGATCGCTGACCAGCGCGTACTCGTCGAGGAGTTGCTCCAGCTTGGCCAGGTCGCCGTAGGAGTCGGCGCGGGCCATCGGCGGCACCAGGTGGTCCACCACGGTCGCGTGGCCGCGGCGCTTGGCCTGGGTGCCCTCGCCCGGGTCGTTGACGATGAACGGGTAGACCAGCGGGAGTTCGCCGAGCACCGCGTCCGGGGCGCAGCCCCCGGACAGCCCGAGGCCCTTGCCGGGCAGCCACTCCAGGGTGCCGTGCTTGCCCAGGTGCACCACCGCGTCGGCGCCGAACGTGCGGTCCAGCCAGCGGTAGGCGGCCAGGTAGTGGTGGGACGGCGGCATGTCCGGGTCGTGGTAGATCGCGATCGGGTTCTCGCCGAAGCCGCGCGGCGGCTGGATCAGCACCACCACGTTGCCGAACTGCAGGGAGGCCAGCACGATCTCCGGCCCGCCGCCCTGGTCGTCGACGTACAGGCTGCCCGGCGGCTCTCCCCAGTGCTCGACCATCGCGGCCCGCAACCGCGGGTCCAGCGTGCCGAACCACTCCTGGTAGTCCTTCAGCGGCACCCGGGCGGGGGCGGTGGCCAGTTGCTCCTCGGTCAGCCACTCCACGTCGTGGCCGCCCGCCGCGATCAGCCGGTGGATCAGCTCGTCGCCCTCGTCCGGATGGTCGCCGGTGCGGTAGCCGGCCTCGCCGAGGGCCCGCAGCAGGCGCACCGCGGACGCGGGCGTGTCCAGGCCGACGGCGTTGCCGATGCGGGAGTGCTTGGTCGGATAGGCGGTGAACACCAGCGCCAGCCGCTTGTCGGCGTTCGGCTTGTGGCGCAGCGCCGCGTGGCGCACCGCGATGCCGGCGACCCGGGCGGCCCGCTCCGGGTCGGCCACGTACACCGGCACGTCGCCCTCGCCGGTCTCCTTGAAGGAGAACGGCACGGTGATCAGGCGCCCGTCGAACTCCGGGATGGCGACCTGCATCGCAGCGTCCATCGGGGTCAGCGCCGCGTCGGAGTCCTGCCACGCGGCGCGCGAGGACGTCAGGCACAGGCCCTGGAGCACGGGCACGTCCAGCGCCGCCAACGCGCCTACGTCCCAGGCCTCGTCGTCGCCGCCCGCGCTCGCCCCGGACGCCGTGGTGCCGCCCGCGGCCAGCACCGTCGCCACGATCGCGTCCGCCCGCCCCAGCACCTCGTACAGGCCCTCGTCGGCGCCGCGCAGCGAACCGCAGTACACCGGAAGGGCGTTGGCGTCCCGCGCCTCGATCGCGTCGCACAGGGTGTCCACGAACGCGGTGTTCCCGGACAGTTGGTGCGCGCGGTAGAAGAGCACCGCCACCGTCGGGCGGCCGGGGAGGTGCGGGCGGTCGCCGTGGACCCCGAACTCCGGCATGGCGCACGGCGCTTCGAAACCCTCGCCGCTCATCAGCACCGTGTCCGACAGGAAGCGGGTCAGCTGGGCGAGGTTGTCCGGGCCGCCCTCGACGAGGTAGCGCAGCGCCTCGGCGACGACGCCCGCGGGCACCGACGACAGCGCCATCAGCTCCGCGTCCGGCACGGACTCGCCGCCCAGCAGCACGGTGGGCACGCCGGAGGCGGCCAGCACCTCCAGGCCCCGCTCCCAGGCGCGGCGCCCGCCGAGCAGCCGGACGACGGCCAGGTCGGCGCCGTCCAGGAGCGCCGGCAGGTCCGCGTCCGGGTCGACCCGGGACGGGTTGGCGATGCGGAAGGCGGCGCCCGCGCCGCCGGCGGCACCGGTGGCGGCGCGCGCGGCGAGCAGGTCGGTGTCCGCGGTGGACAGCAGCAGAACGGTGGTCATGGTGCCCCCGGTGGCAGGAACGGGAGGCCGGCGGGAGCGCCGTCCTCGATGAGCCGCAGCAGCGCGGCGGTGTCCGTGTGCGCGTCGATCAGGTCGGCGAGGCGGTCCAGTTGCTCCTCGCGCAGCGCGGCGAAGGAGGTGCCGGGCGCGGGCACGAAGCGCCGGCCGGCCAGCCGGGCGACCAGCCGCAGGAACTCCCGGCGAAAGCCGTCGCTCTCCAGCGAGCCGTGCCAGTGCGTGCCCCACACCGCGCCGGCCCGGCAGCCGTCGAGGAACTCCTCGTCCCCGCCGAGGACTTCGGCCACCCCGTGGTGGATCTCGTAGCCGGTCACGGGCTGGCCGAGGGCGTGTCCCTCGGGCCGGGCCAGGGTCTTCTCCGCGGCGAACCGCACCCGCACCGGCAGCAGGCCCAGGCCCTCGACGGTGCCGGCGCGGGACTCCACGTCGTCCTCGATACGGGTCCCCAGCATCTGGAACCCCCCGCAGATCCCGAGCACCGGAAGGCCCTGCGCGGCCCGGCGGGCGACCGCGTCGGCCAGGCCCCGGGCGCGCAGCCACTCCAGCGCCCTGACGGTGCCGCGGGTGCCGGGTAGCACCACCAGGTCGGCGTCGGCGATCTCCTCGGGGCGGTCCACGAACCGCACCACGACGCCGGGTTCCGCGGCCAGCGCGTCGACGTCGGTGAAGTTGGACATCAGCGGCACGGCCGCGACCGCGACCCGCAGCACGTCCTCGCCGAGCGGCGGCGCGGCCGCCTTCGACTCCCGGGCCCGCAGGCCGTCCTCCTCGTCGATGCCCAGGCCGTGCGCGAAGGGCAGCACGCCCAGCGCCGGGCGCCCGGTGAGCTTCCGCAGCATGTCCAGGCCGGGCTGCAGCAGCGTCACGTCGCCGCGGAACTTGTTGACCAGGTAGCCGCAGACCAGTGCCTGGTCCTGCGGCGAGAGCAGCGCGGTGGTGCCGAAGAACGACGCGAAGACCCCGCCGCGGTCGATGTCGCCGACCACCAGCGTGGGCAGCGAAGCCCGGCGGGCCAGCGCCATGTTGACGATGTCGGTGCGCCGCAGGTTGATCTCCGCGGGGCTTCCCGCGCCCTCGCAGATCACCGCGTCGTGGGTGCGTCCCAGCTCCTCCAGGCAGCCGGCCACGGTGTCCAGCAGCTCGGCCTGGCGGCCGCCGTGGTAGCCGCGGGCGCTCAACTCGCCCACCGCGCGGCCCATCACGATCACCTGGCTGCTGCGGTCACCGCCCGGTTTGAGCAGCACCGGGTTCATCAGCGCCGACGGCTCGACCCGGGCCGCCTGCGCCTGCATCGCCTGGGCGCGGCCGATCTCCGCGCCGTCGCGGGTGACGAAGGAGTTCAGCGACATGTTCTGGCCCTTGAACGGGGCGACCCGCACGCCCTGCCGGACCAGCCACCGGCAGATCCCGGCGGTGACCACGCTCTTGCCGGCGTCGGAGTGCGTCCCCGCGACGAGCAGGCCCTTCACCCGCCGCGTGCCGGCCGTGCCCCGGGCCGCGTTCACCGCGCCCCCTTCGCCGGGCCGCCCGCGCCCGCGCGGCGGCGCGCGGCGGACAGCAGCAGCGACGCGCCGAGCGCCAGCCCGCCCACCCGCCGCGACAGCCTTATCGCGCGCGGGATGTCGGCGGGCCCGGGCGCGGGGAATTCCGCGCCCAGCACCGGCCGGTGCTCGACCCGCCCGCCGTAGGCGAGCGTGCCGCCCAGGCGCAGGCGCAGCGCGCCGGCGAACGCGGCTTCCACGGGACCGGCGTTGGGGCTCGGGTGGGACCGGGCGTCGCGGCGCCAGGTGCGCAGCGCGGCGCGCGGGTGCGGCCCGGCCAGCGCGGCCAGTGCCGCGGTCAGCCGGGCACCCGGATACCCCGCGGCGTCGTCCAGCCGGGCCGACGCCCAGCCGAACCGCAGGTAGCGCGGGGAGCGGTGGCCCACCATCGCGTCCAGGGTGTTGACGGCCCGGAAGCCGGCCAGCCCCGGCACCCCGAGCAGGCCGCCCCACACCAGCGCGCCCACCACGGCGTCCGAGGTGTTCTCGGCGACCGACTCCACCACCGCCCGCGCGATGCCGTCCGCGTCGAGGTGCTGCGGGTCGCGGCCGCACAGGTGCGGCAGCCGGGCGCGGGCGGCGGCCAGGTCGCCCGCCCGCAGCGCCTCGCCGATCGCCGTCGCCTCGCGGGCCAGCGAAGTGCCGCCCAGCACCGACCAGGTGGCGGCCGCGGTCAGCGCGACGGACAGCGCGGGGGAGGAGCGCACGGCCCGCCGGGCGAGCACCGCGGCACCCACCGCACCGCCGGCGCACAGCGCCGCATGGACCGTCCCGCTCAGCCGGTCGTCACGCCACAGCCGGCGTTCCAGTGACCCCGCGGCGCGCCCGAACCCCGCGACCGGATGGCCGCGACGCGGGTCGCCGATGGCGAGGTCGCAGAGGAAGCCGAGCGCGGCGCCGTACGCGTAGCCGTCTCCGGCACGTGTGGCTCGCATCGGCTCAGCCCGCCGTCACGCTCCGGCGGGGCGGGGCCTGGGGTGGACGGGGGGCCGGGGGCGGGACTGCGCTGGGGGCGGTGGGCAGGGCCGAACACGGCGGTGTGCCGGGGGTGTTCGCGCCCACTCGGGTGCCGGGCATGGCAGAGGTCCTCACTCAGGGTCCGCGCCCTGGTTCGACGTGACCGGCGGTGAGAGTCTCCTGGCTCCCGGATCAACGCACTCCCGGTCTTCCAGCCGGATGACCGGCCGTGACGTACGGGTTGGGAGTGCACTCCCCGGTGACAGTGGCGGGACCGCGCCGGATTCGCACCGGACTTCCTCTCCTGCCGCCGTATGGCTTCCGGCAGTTCACCACGTGCGCGATACCGGGTCAACTCCGCGTTGACCTGCGGGGATGGAGTGTGGCGAGGTCCACACCCCCGGCGCGCCCCCCGGCGAGCCCCGGCGGGGACGGTCGCCGTGGCCGTCACGTGCGGACGGCCACGGCGCAGGTCACTTCTGGACGATCAGTGTGATGCCCCATGCGACGGCCGCCGCGCAGGCGGCGAAGCACAGGTAGGCGCCGGTGCGGCTGAGCGCGGCCGTGCCGCCCCCGCGCCGGGTGAGCCCGACGATGCCGAGGGTGAAGACGCCGACCAGGCCGACGGTGGACAGCAGGGTGACGGCGAAGACCGAGAGCAGGGCGTGCCAGTCGATGGTCATGGGATGTCCTTCGCGGGGTGTGCTCGGGGCTTCAGGCGGCCGTGCCGGTGGCGGAGGCCGGCGGCGGCGGGGTGACCGCGGCGATCGCGGCGGTCACCGCACCCTGGGGCTCGCCGGCCGCGGACGGCTGCGGGTCGTTGACGTTGGCGTGGGTGATCGGCTTGCGGCGCGCGGCGGTGCGGATCGCGGCGCAGGCGGCGAGCGCGATCACCGCGACCGCGGCGACGCCCCAGCTGCCCTGCTCGGCCAGCAGCGCGGCGCCGGCCGCGACCAGGCCGGCCGCCGGCAGGGTCAGCACCCAGGCGGCGACCATCCGGCCGGCGGTGCTCCAGCGCACCACCGCGCCGCTGCGGCCCATGCCCGCGCCCATCACGGCACCGGAGCAGACCTGCGTGGTGGACAGCGCGAAGCCCAGGTGGGAGGAGGCGAGGATGGTGGCCGCCGCGCCGGTCTGCGCGGCGAAGCCCTGCTGCGGCTGGATGTCGGTCAGCCCGCGGCCCATGGTGCGGATGATCCGCCAGCCGCCGAGGTAGGTGCCCAGCGCCATCGCGGCGCCGGCGCAGACGATGACCCACAGCGGCGGGTCGGAGTTCGGCGCGAGGGCGTTGCCGGTGATCAGGGTGAGGGTGATCACACCCATCGTCTTCTGCCCGTCGCTGGTGCCGTGGGCGAGCGAGACCAGGCCCGCGGAGGCGATCTGGCCGGCCCGGTAGCCGCGCGACGTGGCCTCCGGGTCGGCGCCGCGGCCCAGCCGGTAGGTGACCCGGGTGGCGAGCGTGGACGCCAGGCCGGCCACGAACGGGGCGGCCGCGGCGGGGATCAGGACCTTCATCACCACGGCCTCGCCGTGGATGCCGTGGGTGCCGGCCGCGACCAGCACCGCGCCGATCAGGCCGCCGAACAGCGCGTGCGAGGAACTGGAGGGCAGCCCGGCGAGCCAGGTGATCAGGTTCCACAGGATGGCGCCGACCAGGCCGGCGAAGATCACTTCGGGCTTGATGCCGGCGGACTCGTCGATGATGCCGCCGGAGATGGTCTTGGCGACGGCCACCGACAGGAAGGCGCCGACGAGGTTGAGTACGGCGGACATGGCCACCGCCGTCTTGGGCTTGAGCGCGCCGGTCGAGATGGTGGTGGCCATCGCGTTGGCGGTGTCGTGGAAACCGTTCGTGAAGTCGAACACGAGCGCGGTCGCGATCACGATTCCGATCAGGAGCGTGATGTGTTCCATGGCCCCAGGTATTCGTTCGAGCGGGCAGTGGCGAGCCGACCGTACGAAGTGATGGTGAACGGAAGGTGAACTGGGAGCGGACTCGCGGTGCCATCGTTAAATCCGCGTGAATCCCCTTCGAATCGTCAGTGTCTCCCGGACAACCGGTCGGCGTAGCGGGCCACCACGTCGGTGCGGGCGCTGCGCCCGGCCCGCTCCCGCCCGTCGGCCGCCCGGTACGCCGCGTACATGCCGTGCACCCCCGCCCAGCGCAGCGGTTCCGGCTCCCATCGCCGCACCCGGTGGCCCACCCACGGCAGCTCCGTCAGCTCCGTCCGCTGCCCCTGCCCGGAGTCCAGTCGCACCAGGTCGCGCAGGGTGCGCGCCGCCAGGTTGGAGGTGGCCACGCCGCTGCCGACGTAGCCGCCGGCCCAGCCCAGGCCCGTGCTGCGGTCCAGCTGGACGGTCGCGCACCAGTCCCGCGGCACTCCCAGCACCCCCGACCACGCGTGGTCGATCGCCACCCCGGCGGTCGCCGGGAAGAAGCGGACCAGGATCTCCCGCAGCGCAGCCACGGTCGCCGGCGAGGTCCGCCCGTCGTTGTCGGTCCGGGAGCCGAAGCGGTACGGCGCGCCGCGCCCGCCCAGCGCGATCCGGCCGTCCGCGGTGCGCTGCGCGTACATGTAGGCGTGCGCCATGTCGCCGAGGGTCTCCGCGCCGTCCCAGCCGATCGTCGCCCACACCTCGGGCGGCAGCGGCTCGGTGGCGATCATCGAGGAGTTCATCGGCAGCCAGGTCCGCCGCTGCCCCCTCAGGGACGCGGTGAACCCCTCCGTGCAGCGCAGCACGTACGGGGCCCGGACGGTGCCGTACGGCGTCACCGCGTGCTTCGGCCGGATCTCGGTCACCGGGGTCGACTCGTGCACGGTGACCCCCAGCCGCTCGACGGCCGCCGCCAGGCCCTGCACCAGCTTGGCCGGATGCACCCGCGCGCCGTGCGGGGTCCAGGTGCCGCCGACCGTGCCCGCCACCCGCACCCGCCGCGCCGACTCGGCCGCGCCCAGCAGCACCCGGTCGGTCTCGCCGAACGCCAGCTCCGCTTCGTGGTACGCCTTCAGCCGGGCCAACTGGGCCGGGGTGTACGCCACTTCGAGCACGCCGCCCTGGTGGATGTCGGCGTCGATGCCCTCCTGCCCGGCGACCGCGACCACCTCGGCGACGGTGGCGTTCATCGCCCGCTGGAGCGCCACCGCCGCGTCGCGGCCGTGCAGCCTGGCGTACCGGTCGCGCCCGGCGATGCCGTTGTAGAGCCAGCCGCCGTTGCGCCCGGACGCGCCGTAGCCGCAGAACCGCGACTCCAGCACGGTGATCCGCAGGAACGGGGCCGCCCGCTTCAGGTAGTACGCGGTCCACAGCCCGGTGTAGCCGCCGCCGACGATCACCACGTCGGCGTCGGTGTCGCCGGGCAGCGGCTCGCGGGGCTCCGGGATGCCGGTGCCCGCGTACCAGAACGAGATCCCGCCGTTGACGGTGGTCATAATGCCCCTGCAATCCGTGTGCGCCGTGGTCGGTGTGCGGGACGCTAACCCGCCCCCGACCGGCACGGCAACGTACAACGTGTAAGCACCCAGCAAAGGACTCGACGTGCGTGACGCAGTGCAGAACGCCTGGTCGGAAGTGGTGGCCACGGCGCGCAGGACGGTGGCGGACGGCCTCGTCGTGGGCACCTCCGGCAACGTCTCGGCGCGGGTGGGGGACCTGGTCCTCGTCACACCCACCGGAGTGCCCTACGACCGGCTCGGCGAGGACGACGCCGTCGCGGTCGACCTGGCGAGCGGGGAGCAGGTCCGCGGCACTCTGCGGCCCACCAGCGAACTGCCCACCCATCTGGCGGTCTACCGCGCCACCCCGGCGCGCGCGATCGTCCACACCCACGCGCCGCACGCGACCGCGGCCTCGTCACTGGTGAGCAAGCTGCCCAACATCCACTACATGGCCGCGGCCCTCGGCGGCCAGATCCTCTGCGCCGGGTACGAGCTGTACGGCAGCGAGGAACTGGCCCGCGAGGTCCTCAAGGCGCTGCGCGACGGCCGTACCGCCTGCCTGATGCGCAACCACGGCACCCTCGCCCACGGCGACACCCTCGACGAGGCGTACGACCGCACCCAGCAGCTGGAGTGGATGTGCCGGGTCTGGCTGCTCGCCAGGTCCGTCACCGACGCCGCGCCGCACACCCTCTCCCGCGGGGACATGAGCCGGGTCGCGGAGAAGTACAAGGGCTACGGGCAGTACGTCCCGCCGGCCTGACCGCGGCCGCCGGGGCCGTCCGGCGGCCCTGCCGGCGGCCCCGGATCACCCGGCCGCGCCCGGTCCCGTGGCACGCACCGGGCAGGCCGCCCACACTGGTGCTGATGCGCCTTCGAAACCGGATGGTCCTCGCGGCCACCGCAGCGGTGGGTGCCGGAACGGCCGTACTGGCGGCCGGCCGGTACGGGTCCGCGTTCGCCCTGAAGCCCTCGGTCGCCGGGCCGGCCCCCGAGGGCCTGATCACCGTGCACGCCGTCGAGGACGGCCGGGTGGTGCTCACCCGCACCACCGCCTCGGCCCGCCCCGGCGTCTACGGACTGGCCGGCCACAGCCTGCACGCCACCGTCGGACCGGTCGCCGCCCAGGACGACTACTCCGTCACCCGCAGGCTGCTCGGCGTCGACCGGGGCACCCTCGGCCCCGGCGCCTTCGTGCGGATGACCCCGCAGGCGTACGAGGGAGACCCGCGCGGCGCCCGCGGACTGGACTACGCCGACGTGGAGATCGCCGGCGAGCTGGGCCCGATGCCGGCCTGGTTCCTGCCCGGCGTCCGCCGCACCTGGGTGATCTGCGTACACGGCGTCGGCGCCACCCGCGCGCAGACCCTGACGGTGCTGCCCGCCCTGCACCGCTTCCGCTTCCCCGTGCTGGTGCCGTCCTACCGCAACGACCCCGACGCGCCCCCGTCCCCGGACGGCATCGGGCACCTCGGCGACACGGAATGGAGCGACCTGGACGCCGCGATGCGCCACGCCGTCGCCGAGGGCGCCCAGCGGCTGGTGCTCTACGGCTGGTCCACCGGCGCGACCATGGCGCTGCGGGTGCTGTCGCAGTCCTCGGTGCGCGGCAGCATCGCCGGCCTGGTCCTGGACTCCCCGGTGCTGGACTGGCGGTCCACCGTGCGCGCCGCGGTCCGCACCCGCGGGCTGCCCGCCCTGCTGACCCCGCTGGCCGAGCGCGCCACCGAGGGCAGGACCGGGCTGCACGCCGCCCGCCACACCGAGGCCCTGGAACCCGACCGGCTCACCGTGCCCACGCTGATCGCGCACGGCCCCGACGACCACTTCGCCCCCTACGCCGCCTCGCGTCGGCTGGCCGAGCGCCGGCCGGACCTCGTCACCCTGCACACCGTGCCGGGAGCCCCGCACACGGCCATGTGGAACGCCGACCCGGCCGACTACGAGGAGACCCTGCGGCGCTTCTTGACCCCGCTCATGTGAGCGCCCACCCCTGTGCCAGGAGCCTCCGTTTGGGATTCTGGGCGCTCAGCGGAGAGACTGATGCGGTGACGTCCCGTAGCCCGCGAGACACGCCGCTCCGCCTTGTCCCCCGCCGGCCGCTGACCGCGGCCCGCAGGGCCGCCACGACGCGCAGGTCGCGACCTCCGCGCCCCCCTGAGGGCACGCCCTCGGTGCCCGAACTCGCCCACCTGGCACGGACCGAACTCGCCCTCGCCGCACGGCTCGCCCGCTGGGCCGGCGGCGGCCGCGGCACCGCTGCCCTGACCGGGATACTGCCCGACCCCACGGTCCACCGGGCCGCCGAGGACCTCGGCCTGAGCCCCGGTCAGATCCGCGCCTCCTGGGACCGCGCCAGGCTCACCGGCCTCATCGAACTGCACGGCGGCACCGCCCGCCCCGGCTGGCGGCTGCGCGCCTGGGACGACGACGACACCGCGGTGCTGCGCGGCTGGGTCGCCCTCTTCGACGCCTGGTCGCTCGCCCACCCCTTCCTGCCCGGCAGGGCCACCGGCCCCGACCCGGCACTGGTCGCCGAAGTCGTCGAGGCCGCACCGCAGTTGATGTCCCTGCTGCACCTGTCCAACGGACCGGTGCCGATCGACGTCCTGCTCGACCTGCTCCGCCAGCGCGTCGCCGAACTGCGCACCGAGCGGCACGAGCCGCCCGCCGAGGGCATGAGCGACCCGCTGCCCGCCCTGCTCGACTGGACCCTGGACGCCGCCGCGCGGGTCGGCGCGCTGCGCCCCCGCGACCCGCAGCGCCCCGACGAGGTTGCGCTGAGCGCGCTGGGCAGCTGGGCGGTGTGGGTCAAGCTGGAGCAGATCTGCGTCGCCGCCCAGGGCCCCGAAGGGCACATGGAGCAGTCCGCCGCGACCATGCTGCGCGCCTGCGCGGGCCTGTCGCCCGGCCCCGCCCGCGCCGAGTACCGCGCCTGGCTGGCGGCCCGCCCCGTCGGGCCCGCGGTCGCCGAACTGCTGGAGACCGCCCGCGGGGACGACGCGCTGCTGCGCGGGCTGGCCTTCGAGGCGCTGCGGGTGGTCGGCGACGCGGCCGAGCCCGCGGTCCGCGCGGTCGTCGACGAGCCGGGCCTGCGGCCCTACGCCGTGCTGTGGCTGGCCGAACTCGACGGCGGCGACCCGGACGCCGCGACCGAGCTGCTCACCCGCGAGGAGGCCACCTGGCTGTGGGTCGACACCGCCGCCGCGGTCGCCGACCACGGTGAGGGCCAGCTCCTGGTCAGCCATCTGGAGAGCGCCGTGCAGGGGTCGGTGCGCGGCCTGCTCGAGGAGGTCCGTGGCGTCGGTCACCCGCGCACCGTGCAGGTGCTCGTTGCGCTCGCCGCGGCCCACCCCGACCCGGCGCTGGCCAAGCAGATGCGCCGGGCGGCGTTCCAGGTGCACACCGGCGAGGCGTGACCCGTCGACGGACGGGGACGGCGGACGAGCGGGACCACGGGGACGGGGACCACGGGGACGGGGACCACGGGGACGAGCACGACGACGGGGTCGGGGAGACGGGGTCGCAGGTGTCCGGGGGTCAGCGCGCGGGCGCTTCGGGGACGTAGGTGCCGAAGGTCCACAGGTTCCCCTCGGGGTCGCGCACCGCGTACTCGCGTGAGCCGTAGTCTTGGTCGGTCAGCGGCATCAGCACCACCACGCCGTTCGCCACCGCCCGGTCGTGGTGCGCGTCCACGTCCTTGACCACCACGTACAGCGAGGCCGGCCCGAGTTGCGACCTGGCCCGGCCGTACGGGGTGTCGGGCTCCTCGCGCGTTGAGGCGAGCATCACCATGCCGTTGCCGTAGGCCAGTTCGGCGTGCGCGACGGTGCCGTCCTCGTTCTCGTACCGGGCCACCTCGGTGAAGCCGAACGCATCCTTCAGCAGCGAGACGGCGGCCCGCGCGTCGCGGTAGCGCAGCCCCGGGTAGACGGTGAGCGGCTCGGCCATGGACGGTCATCCTCTCGGCTGTCGGTGCCCCCGTCTGTCGAGTATGTGTGATCTGCCCCACATGTGCCCGTGCAGGCCGGGCAAACCGTTCGACCGCCCCCAGTAGACTGGCCGCATGGCAGTTTTCCTCCTCGATTAGCCGCGGCGTACGACCTCATCGCCCGCTGACCGTCGTCCGTACCGCCCTGGAGCTCTTCCCGTGATCACTGCCACCGGCCTCGAACTGCGCGCCGGCGCCCGCATCCTCATCGAGTCCACCTCGTTCCGCGTCGCCAAGGGCGACCGCATCGGCCTGGTCGGCCGCAACGGCGCCGGCAAGACCACCCTCACCAAGGTGCTGGCCGGCGAGGGCCAGCCCGCCTCCGGCGCCGTCACCAGTTCCGGCGAGGTCGGCTACCTCCCGCAGGACCCGCGCACCGGCGACCTCGACACCCTCGCCCGCGACCGGATCCTGTCCGCGCGCGACCTCGACACCGTGCTGCGCAAAATGCGGGAGAACGAGGAGCGGATGGCGAACGGAAAGGGCGCCACCCGCGACAACGCGATGAAGAAATACGCGCGCCTGGAAACGGAATTCCTCACCAAGGGCGGTTACGCCGCCGAGGCCGAGGCCGCCACCATCGCCGCCGCGCTCGGCCTGCCCGACCGCATCCTCGGCCAGCCGCTGCACACCCTCTCCGGCGGCCAGCGGCGCCGGGTGGAACTCGCGCGGATCCTGTTCTCCGACGCCGACACGCTGCTGCTCGACGAGCCGACCAACCACCTGGACGCCGACTCGATCATCTGGCTGCGCGACTACCTCAGGACCTACCGCGGCGGGTTCATCGTCATCTCCCACGACGTGAACCTGATCGAGACGGTCGTCAACAAGGTCTTCTACCTCGACGCCAACCGGTCCCAGATCGACGTCTACAACATGGGCTGGAAGCTGTACCAGCAGCAGCGCGAGGCCGACGAGAAGCGCCGCAAGCGCGAGCGCGCCAACGCCGAGAAGAAGGCCGCCGCGCTCAACACCCAGGCCGACAAGATGCGGGCCAAGGCGACCAAGACGGTCGCCGCGCAGAACATGGCCCGCCGCGCGGAGAAGCTGCTGGCCGGCCTGGAGGAGGTCCGGCAGTCCGACAAGGTGGCCAAGCTCCGCTTCCCGGATCCGGCGCCCTGCGGCAAGACCCCGCTGATGGCCGCCGGGCTGTCGAAGTCCTACGGCTCGCTGGAGATCTTCACCGACGTCGACCTGGCCATCGACCGCGGCTCGCGGGTGGTCATCCTCGGCCTCAACGGCGCCGGCAAGACCACGCTGCTGCGGCTGCTGGCGGGCGTGGAGACGCCCGACACCGGCGAGGTGACCCCGGGCCACGGCCTCAAGCTCGGCTACTACGCGCAGGAGCACGAGACGCTCGACCCGGACCGCACGGTCCTGGAGAACATGCGCTCCTCCGCGCCGGACACCGACCTGGCGGAGATCCGCAAGATCCTCGGCTCGTTCCTGTTCTCCGGCGACGACGTCGACAAGCCCGCCGGCGTGCTCTCAGGCGGCGAGAAGACCCGGCTCGCGCTCGCCTCGCTGGTGGTCTCCAGCGCCAACGTGCTGCTGCTCGACGAGCCCACCAACAACCTCGACCCGGCCAGCCGCGCGGAGATCCTCGGCGCCCTGCACACCTTCACCGGCGCGGTCGTGCTGGTGACCCACGACGAGGGCGCGGTGGAGGCGCTCCAGCCGGAGCGGATCATCCTGCTGCCGGACGGCGTCGAGGACCTGTGGGGCCAGGAGTACGCGGACCTGGTGGCGCTCGCCTGACCTCCCGGTGCCCGTCCGCCGGGCCGGTGATCATGTGGAGTGGATCATTCGGCCCATCGATGATCCTTCATCTGCGTGAGTCGGGCTCGTACCTGCGCCGCACCCGGCCCGTCGTGTGCCAGCGCGGTCGTGATCAGGGGCGTCACCTCGGCATACACCTGACCGACCGCTGCTGACCTGCCGGTATTCCCGCGCGGCTGTTCCGCGGCCGGAAAATGCGGCGCGGGAATTGCCCGTCCCGCGCGTTCTGCGGGCCCTATCTCGGCATTCACGTTGCGAATGTCCCGTGATGGACCTTGTCGAATGGGTGGCCAGGAGGGCGGTTAGGGGTGATCATGAGAGTTCCATAGCGCACTTCCCTGGAGGAGGCACGGGTGGCCGAGACTCTGAAGAAGGGCAGCCGGGTGACCGGCCCGGCGCGCGAGAAGCTCGCGGCAGACCTGAAGAAGAAGTACGACTCCGGTGCGAGCATTCGGGCACTGGCCGAGGAGACCGGCCGCTCGTACGGCTTCGTGCACCGCATGCTCAGCGAGTCCGGCGTGACCCTGCGCGGGCGCGGCGGAGCCACGCGGGGCAAGAAGGCCACGGCGGCCTGACCCGGGCCACGGGCGAGCCCCACGGGTGGTTACCCTTCGGTAATCATGTCCGTGGCGCGCTCGGAGGTGCCCGATGCCCGAAACCCACACCGAAATCCCCACTCTGCTCGAACGCGACGGCGTCCGGGTCACGCTGGATGACGCCGTCGCAACGGTGACCCTGTGCAATCCGGCCAAGCGCAACGCGCAGGGCCCCGCCCTGTGGCGGGCGCTGGCCGAGGCGGGCCGGCTGCTGCCGGGGCAGGTACGGGTCGTGGTGCTGCGCGGCGAGGGCGTGTCGTTCTCGGCCGGCCTCGACCGGCAGGCGTTCACGCCCGAGGGCTTCGACGGCGAGCCGTCGTTCCTCGACCTCGCGCGCGGTCCCGAGGCGGACCGCGACGCGACCATCGCCGAGTACCAGGAGGCGTTCACCTGGTGGCGGCGCACCGATCTGATCACGGTGGCCGCCGTCCAGGGCCATGCGATCGGCGCCGGCTTCCAGCTCGCCCTCGCGTGCGACCTGCGGGTGTGCGCGGACGACGTGCAGCTCGCCATGCGCGAGACGAGCCTGGGCCTGGTCCCCGACCTGACCGGCACCCAGCCGCTGGTCGGCCTCGTCGGCTACGCGCGCGCCCTGGAGATCTGCGTCACCGGCCGGTTCGTGCACGCCGCCGAGGCCGAGCGCACCGGTCTGGCCAACCTCGTGGTGCCCGCCGGCGAACTCGACGCGGCCGTCGCCGACCTGACCGCCGCGCTGCTGGCCCCGCCCCGCAACGCCGTCAACGAGACCAAGGCGCTGCTGCGTTCGGCCGCCACGCTGGACGCCACCGCCCAGTACGCCGCCGAACGCGCCGCGCAGGGCCGCCGCTTCCGCGACCTCGCGGGCCTCGACGACTGACCTCCCGCCTCCGGCCTCCGGCCACCCTGCCTTCCGCCGCCGCGCACGACCGGCGGGGGGACGCAGGGCGCCGGGGCGCGGGCAGGCCGTGCCAGGGCCCGGCGGCGGGAGTGCGGCCGCGGCACCTCGCGCGGGCGTCCGGCGGGCTCAGTCTCCGTGGACGTCGGTGACCACGACGGCGGTCGACACCGGGGCCGGTGCGCCCGGGGTCGCGGCCGCCGTCGCCGCGGCGGCCGCCGCCCGGGCGACGCCCACCGGCGGGTGGCCGGGGGCGACGGCGATCTGCACCTGGACGCGGCGGCTGCCGGGCAGCGCCTCGGGGTCGGCGACCCGCACGCCGGGCCCGGAGCCGGCCAGCCGCTGGGTCAGCGCCCGCACGCCGGGCACGGCCCGCACCGCGGCGGCCACCGATCCGGCCGGACCCTCGCCGATCGCCGGCTCCGGCTCGGCCGGGTCGCCGTCCTCGTGCGGTTCCGGGTCGTCCGGCGGCCCCTCCAGGATCCCGGTGATGCGCAGGTCGACGGCCTCGACGACCACCCCGAGCCGGTCCTGTGCCTGCGCCCACAGCGCGTCCCGCAGCCGCTCGGCCACCAGCGGCAGCGGCTCGTCGGCGGTGACCTCGACGTCGGCCTCGATCCGCAGCGGCCCGTGCGGCAGCGCGCCCAGCGGCGCGGCGTCCGGCACACCCCGGTCCCCGGCGGTCGCGCGGTCCGTCACCCGGCCGGTCACCCAGTCGGCCGTGCCGTCCGACGGATCGTCAGGCCGACGGTCCTGCGCTACGCCTGACGGCCGGTCGCCCGGCTCGTCCGGCAGGCGGTGCGGCACTACGCCGGACGGCCCGCCCGTGTCCCCGTCAGCGGGCTGAGAAAGCGGCCCCGCCGGCGGTTCTTCCCCGTGCGGGTCCAGCGACTCCGCGAGCCGGATGCGGACCCGCCCCAGGCGCGTCCCCTGCCGGGCACCCGCCTGGCGCAGCACCCGCACCGCCGCGCTCTCGGTGATCCACAACGGGTCGTCAGGGCCGCCCAGAGGGAGCAGCCTGCCCAGGGCGACCTGCGCGCGAACCGCGGTGCCGAACCGGTCCATGGCCACGTGCCGCCTTCCGTTGGCCGACCACTCGATCGGGGGGCCGGCGGTACCCTCTGGCCGCATCACCCGGGCAGACACGGGCATGCGCACTTAGTGTGGTGCACGGAGCAGCCCAGGAGAAGGGACGACTCGCGATGACCGACAGCGCACAGGGAAGGTCCGAGCCGGAGGGCTCCGGATACCCGGGCGAGGGCAGGACGCTGGAGAAGGGAAACGCCGGCAGCACCGCACGCAAGGCGCTGGGCGATCCGGCGACCCGCGGCCGGACCACCATCGCCGACGGCGTCGTGGAGAAGATCGCCGGTCTGGCCGCACGGGACGTGGTCGGCGTGCACGCCATGGGCACCGGCCTGTCCCGCACCTTCGGCGCGGTCCGCGACCGCGTGCCCGGCGGCGGACGCTCCGTCAGCCGCGGCGTCAAGGCCGAGGTGGGCGAGGTGCAGACCGCGCTCGACCTGGACATCGTCGTGGACTACGGCGTGTCGATCGTGGACGTGGCCCGCGCGGTGCGGGAGAACGTGATCGCCGCGGTGGAGCGGATGACCGGCCTTGAGGTCGTCGAGGTCAACGTCGCCGTCGGCGACGTGAAGCTGCCCGACGAAGAGGACGAGGACGAGCGCGAACAGAGGGTGCAGTAAGGGTGCGCGGTCCGGGACACTGCAGACGCTGCCGGTGGACTGAGGGGACGGAGAGCGCGGGATGAGCATGGCGGTGATCGGCCTGGCCGCGGGCATGGCACTCGGATTCGCCGGATACTTCGGCGGGTTCGGGGCCTTTCTGCTGGTCGCGGCGCTCGGCGTGGTCGGGTTCGTGGTGGGCAAGTTCCTCGACGGGGACATCGAGCCGGGAGACTTCTTCCGGACGCGCGACCGTGACCGCGACCGGCGGCGTTGATGGGGGCGCTCGTCCCCGCCCAGCTGCCGGCCGCCGATCGCGGCAGCCTGCGGATCGCCGACCGGGTGATCGCGAAGATCGCCGCGCACGCGGCCGGTGAAGTGCTGTCCGGCGCCCCCGGCGCCGAACTGGTGCCCAAGGAGGCCGAGCCGCACGCCTCGGTGTCCGTACGCAAGGGCCCGAGGAACGCGGCGCGGCTGCGCCTCACCCTGGAGCTCGGCTACCCCGCGGACATCGGCTCGGTGTGCGGCCTGGTGCGCCGTCATGTCACCAGCAGGGTCGAGGCCCTGACGGGCATGGAGGTGCCCGAGGTGGCCGTCGAGGTCGAGCGGCTGCACTCGGCCGCGGCCCGGCGCAAGGGGGAGGGGAGGGTGCAGTGAGCGACGGCACGCCCGGCGCCGGCCCGGCCCCCGAGGAGCCCGAGCCGACCCTCCGGCTGCCCGCCGGCGTCGCCACCGGAACGGCCGAACCGGTGCACGGCGCCGTGCGCCACATTCCCGAGCCGGGCGAGCCGGGCGCCGTCAAGGCCCGGCGCTTCTGGTCCTCGCGGCGCATCCCGTCCGCGCTGACCGCGGCCGCCGTGTTCGCCCTCAGCGGCCTGTTCCTGTACGACGTCGCCACGGTGCGGGCCGGCCGCAAGGCCATGTACTGGCGGAAGAAACTCGCCGACGAACTGGCCACCCGGCACCTGGACAACGTCTGGATCATCCTCGGCGCGAGCGTGTCGGCGGCCCTGGGACTGTGGCTGATCGTGCTCGCGCTCACGCCCGGCGAGCGCTCGGTGCTGCCGATGGCCCGGCGCACCCCGGACTCGGTGCGGGCCGGGCTCGACCGGCACGCGGCCGAACTCGTGCTGCGGGACCGGGCGATGGAGGTCTCCGGCATCCGCTGGGCCCGCGCGGTGGTCGGCCGGCGGCGTATCAGGGTCCGCGCCACCGCGCACTTCCGCGACCTCGAGGAGGTCCGCACGGATCTGACCGGGGCCGTGGAGGAGGCGGTGCGGCAGCTCGGCCTGGCCCGCCCGCCGCGTCTGACGGTGCATCTGCAGCGAGCCGAGAAGGGGGCGTGAGGCGGCGATGCGCACCAAGGTCAACCGGATCCTGCTGGGCCTGATCGGCCTGGTGCTGCTGGCCCTCGGCGTCGCCGTGCTGATCGGCAGCCTCGACCTGCAGCGCCACTGGAACTTCACCATGCCCTCCAGCTGGCCCTTCAAGGGCCCCAAGGACGTGCTGCTCAGCGAGCACGACCGCACCAAGTACCGGTCCCACGGCTGGTGGTGGCCGACGGTGATCGCCGTTCTGGGCGTGCTGTTCCTGGGGGGCCTGTGGTGGCTGCTCGCCCAGGCCCGCACCCGCCGGCTGCGGCAGCTGCGGATCGGCAGCGGCGACGGCCGGAGCGTGCAGATCCGCGGCCGGGCGCTGGAGAACGTGCTGGCCGCCGAGAGCGAGGCCTACGAGGGCGTGGAGTGGGCCGGCACCGCGCTCCTGCGCCGCCGCGGCGCACCACGGGCCCGGCTGGTCCTCGGGCTCGCCCCGCACGCCACCCCGGTCGACGTCCTGACCGGCCTGGACACCTCGGTGCTGGCCAACGCCCGCACCTCGACGGGCCTGGAGGCGCTGCCCGCGGAGGCCCGGCTGCGCGCCGTCCGGCACCGCGCCAGCCGCGTCAGCTGACCCCGTTCCCGGGCGGGCGCACCTGCGCCCCGCGGGAACGGGCTCACCGGACTCCCGTGTGCCGTCAGCCGCGGCGAGCGCGGCTCACAGGCTGCGGCGCGACCCGCCGTCGACCGGCAGCATCAGCCCGGTCAGATAGGACGCGGCCGGGGACATCAGGAACGCCGCGGCCCGGCCGAACTCCTCCGGGGAGCCGTACCGGCGCAGCGGGATCGACGCCTCGTGCCGCGCCCGGACGGACTGCGGGTCGCCGCCGAGCGCGTCGAGCTCCCGCACCCGGTCGGTGTCGATGCGCGCCGGCAGCAGGCCCACGACGCGGATGCCGCGCGGCCCCAGCTCGTCGGCCAGGGTCTTGGCGAACCCGGCCAGCCCGGGCCGCAGCCCGTTGGACACCGCGAGCCCGGGGATCGGCTCGTACACCGACCCTGACAGCACGAAGCCGATCACGCCGCCCTCGCCCAGCGCCCCGGCGGCGGCCCGGGCGAGCCGCACCGCCCCGAGGAACACCGTCTCGAACGCGGACTGCCACTGCTCGTCGGTGATGCTCCCCGCCGGGCCCGCGGGCGGGCCGCCCACGCTGATCAGCACGCCGTCGAGCCGGCCGTACGCCTCCTGGGCGGCGGTCAGCAGCCGGCCGGCGGTGCCGGGGTCGGCGTTGTCCGCGGCCAGGCCCAACGCCCGCTCGGAGCCGCCGAGTTCGGCGGCCACCTTGTCGAGTCCCGCCTGGTCGCGGGCGGACAGCACCACCCGCGCGCCCTCGTCGACGAGCGTGCGGGCCGCGGCGAGCCCCAGCCCGCGGCCCGCGCCCGTCACCACGTACACCCGGTCCCGAAGTCCGAGGTCCATCGCTCAGCCCCTTCCCTGCTGCCGGCCCGACAGCGTCAGTGCGGTGTTGACCAGGCCGATGTGGCTGAAGGCCTGGGGAAAGTTCCCCAACTGCCGGCCGGCCGCCGGGTCCCATTCCTCGGAGAGCAGCCCCACGTCGTTGCGCAGGCCCAGCAGTTTCTCGAACAGCTCGCCCGCCTCGTCCTGCAGGCCGATCCCGTGCAGGGCGTCGGCGAGCCAGAACGAGCAGGCCAGGAAGGCCCCTTCACTGCCCGGCAGCCCGTCGACACCACCGGTGTCGGGGCTGTAGCGCCGCACGAATCCGCCGTTGTCCAGCTCCCGCCGCACCGCCTCCACCGTGCCGCGCACCCGGCGGTCGGTCAGCGGCAGGAAGCCGACCTGGGGGATGAGCAGCGTCGCGGCGTCCAGCTCGGCTGAACCGTAGTACTGGGTGAAGGTGTTGCGGGTGGCGTCGTAGCCCTTCTCGCAGACCTCCGCGTGCACCTGCGCCCGCATCGAGCGCCAGCGGGCGAGGTCGCCGCGCAGGTGCGGTACCGCCTCCAGCGTGCGCACCGCGCGGTCCGCCGCGACCCAGGCCATCACCTTGGAGTGGACGAAGTGCCGGCGCGGGCCGCGCACCTCCCACAAACCCTCGTCGGGTTCACGCCACTTGGTCTCCAGGAAGTCCATCAGGGCGCGTTGCAGGTTCCAGGCGTGCGGCTCGTCCTTCAGCCCGCGGTCGCGGGCCAGGAACAGCGAGTCGAGCACCTCGCCGTACACGTCGAGTTGCAGCTGCCCGGCCGCGGCGTTGCCGACGCGGACCGGGGCCGAGCCCTCGTAGCCGCGCAGCCACGGCACCTCGTACTCGGGCAGCCGGCGCTCCCCGGCGATGCCGTACATGATCTGCAGGTCCGCGGGGTCGCCGGCCACCGCGCGCAGCAGCCAGTCCCGCCAGGCGTGCGCCTCGTCGAGGAAGCCGCAGGAGATCAGCGCGTTGAGGGTCAGCGCGGCGTCCCGCAGCCAGCAGTAGCGGTAGTCCCAGTTGCGGACGCCGCCGATCTCCTCGGGCAGCGAGGTCGTCGCGGCCGCCGCGATACCGCCGCTGGGCGCGTACGTGAGGGCCTTGAGGGTGATCAGCGACCGCAGCACCGCGTCCCGCCACGGGCCGTCGTAGCTGAACCGCCCCGACCACTCCTGCCAGTCGGCCAGGCTCTGCTCCAGCGCCTCGTACGGGTCGACGCGCCGCGGCAGCTTCTCGTGCGAGGGGTGCCAGGTGAGCACGAACGCGATCCGCTCTCCGGCGCCGACCGTGACGTCGGTGTAGGTGCGCATGTCGCGCCCGTACATCGGCACCGGCGGCTCGCTGCGCAGCCACACCGAGTCGGGCCCGGCGATCGCCACCCGGTGGTGGTCGGTGCGCCGCACCCACGGCACCACGCTGCCGTAGTCGAACCGCAGCGCCAGCTCGCTGCGCATCGCGACCTCGCCCGACAGGCCCTCGACGACGCGGATCACGTCCGGCAACCGGTCGCGCTGCGGCATGAAGTCGGTGACCTTGACGCTGCCGGACGGGGTCTCCCAGACGGTGTCGAGGACGAGGGTGTCGCCGCGGTAGGCGCGGCTCGCGCACTCCGTCACGTCCTTCCCCGCGGGGGCCAGCCGCCACCTGCCGTTGCCGCGGTCGCCGAGCAGGGCGGCGAAGACCGACGCGGAGTCGAACCGCGGCAGGCACAGCCAGTCGATGCTGCCGTCCTTGCCGACCAGCGCGGCGGTCTGCAGATCGCCGATCAGCGCGTAGTCCTCGATACGTCCTGGCACGTTCCGCCTCGCCGCCTCTCGTGTCGCCTGAACCCGCGGGTGCGGGTGATCCCGGGGTCAGACCGCGACCGTAGCGCTTCCCCCGGCCGGGCGTCCCCCGCCGTCCCCCGCGTCGCCGTCCGGGCCGCGCCCGGACGCCTCCTCCGCGGCCTTCGTCCGCCTGCCGAGGACCTCCGCGCGCTCGCGCCGCAGCAGCACCACCCAGCCGACCGGCACCATCGCCGCGAACAGCCACCACTGGATCGCGTAGGCCATGTGCGGGCCGATGCTGCTGTGGTCGGGCTCGGGGACGAGCGCGGGCTGGGCGTGCCCGGCCGCCGGCGCGACCGAGACCATCTCCAGGTAGCCGCCGACCAGTTGCTCGGGCACGGCGCCGGCGACCTTCGTGCTGCTGATCAGCATGATCTGACGGCGCGGCAGGCCGTGGGTGTCGCGGATCCCGGTGGCCGAGGTGGTCTCGTCGGGGCGCAGCCGGCCCTGGACGGTCACGTCGCCGGCCGGCGGGGCCGGGATCGACGGGAACGCCGTCGGGTCGTCTCCGCCGGCGATCCAGCCGCGGTTGACCAGCACCGCGCTGCCGTCGTCCAGGACGAACGGGGTGATGACGTGGTAGCCGATCTGCTGGCCGCCGGCCCGCTCGCCGCCGCCGTTGCCCGCGGTGCGGTGCCGGGCCACGACCTCGTGCGCGGTGTCGAAGCGGCCGTGCGCGGTGACCGCCTTGTACAGGTCCTCGTGCGGGACCGTGAAGCCGGGACGGGTCGCCGCCTCCAGCGGAACCGGCGCGGCCTTCAGCGCGGCCGCGATGATCTTGTTGTTCGCCACCCGTTGCTCATGGCGGTGCAGCTGCCAGAATCCCAGCCTGATCATCGCGGGGATCATCACCAGGCCGAGGAGGGTGAGGATCGCCCACTGGCGGGACAACAGGAAGCGGTACACCCCACGACCGTACAACTCGGCCACGGGACGGCGGCCGGTAGGGGCGCCCGGCGTGCCCGGCGACACGCCCGTCGACACGCCCGTCGACGCGCCCGCCGCCACGCCCGCCGCCACGCTCGCCGACCGGCCGCTGACCGGCCTGCTGACCGGTTGTTGACCGGCCCCCGGACCGGTCAGGACGGTACGGGGGCCGGTGGCCGTCAGGCGCCGGCAGCCGAGCCGACGCGGTCGACGATCCCGCCGCGGCCCTCGGCCTTGGAGCAGTGGCCGCTGCAGTACCAGTGCCCGTCGACGTCCACGCCGTGCCCGACGATCTGCACCCGGCAGTGCTCGCAGATCGGCGCCATCCGGTGGATCGCGCACTCGAAGCAGTCGAAGACGTGCACCGCGCCCTGGGCGTGCACCTCGAAGCTCATCGCATAGTCGTTTCCGCAAACCTCGCATCGCGCCATGAGGCACAGGCTGCGATCCGCGGCGGCGCCGGGCAACGCGTGCCGTGGCGCGTCGCCCGTGGTCCACCCGAATAGCCGGTCCGCGGGGCCCGGCGACGGCCGTGCCCCCGGTGCGCGACCGGCCGTGCGGCGGCCGCGGCCGTGCACCGCGGCGGCGCCTCAGCCGTGTACGCCGGTCGCGGGCTGGACGGCCTTGAGCAGTTCGGCGAACTCCCGCTCGTCTATCACCGGGGTGCCGACCTGGCGGGCCTTCACCGCCTTGGTGGTGGACGACTGCGGGTCGTTCGTCACCAGCAGGCTGGTCAGCCGGCTCACCGAGGACGCCACGTGCAGGCCGGCCTCCGTCGCGCGGTCCTCCAGCAGTTCGCGGTCGGTGCCGGTGTCCCCGGTGAACGCCACCCGCATGCCCTGCACCAGCGGCCCGCCGGGCGCGAGCCGGCCCGGGTTGGGGTACGGGCACACCGGGCGCTTGCGGGCCGGGCGCCAGCCCGAGGCGTAGCCGGAGCCGGCCAGCCGCCCGTAGCGCGGGCCGGGCAGCGGCGCCGGGCCGTCCACCCACTCGGTGAGCGGGCGGCACACGTGCAGCGGCAGCGGGAGTTCGGCGGCGGCGGCCATGTGCAGGCTGGGCCGGAACGCCTCGGCCAGCACCCGGGCGTCGTCCAGGGCGTGGTGCGCCCTGCGCTGCACCACGCCGTAGTGCGCGGCCAGCGACTCCAGCTTGTGGTTGGCCAGCGGGAGCCGCAGCTCCTTGGACAGCACGATGGTGCACAGCCGGTGCTCCACCGGCGCCGCGGACCGGGCGCGGGCGTACTCGCGGGCCAGCATCGACCAGTCGAAGACCGCGTTGTGCGCCACCAGCACGCGGCCCGCGAGGCGTTCGGCCAGCGCGTCGGCGATCTCCGGGAACAGCGGGGCGTCGGCGAGCATCGCGCTCGTCAGCCCGTGGATCCACACCGGGCCCGGGTCGCGCTCCGGGTTCACCGGCGAGTACCAGTGGTCCTGGACGGCGCCCTGCGCGTCGAGCCGGTAGACCGCGGCCGAGACGATCCGGTCGTCCCGGGCGAGCCCGGTGGTCTCCACGTCGACCACCGCGTAGCCCTCGGGGTACCCGGCCGGCCACGGGGCGGGCGCGGTGTCGGTCCTCGGGGTCCCGCCGCTCAAGGCGGGGGGAGGCTCGGTCTGTTCGTCCAGCATGGTCATCGAGGATAGGGGCCGCTGCCGACAGCCGATCATCGACTCCTCGGAATACCAGTGGGTAACAACGTCTAGCGGGCGCCCCGTAGCTGCGCCTATGGTGCGCTCATGCCGCAACTGCCCGATGTCGTGCTGTGGTCGATACCCGCATTCGTGCTGCTCACCGTCGTGGAGATGGTGAGCTACCGCCTTCACCCCGACGAGGACGCCGCGGGGTACACCGGCAGGGACACGGCGACCAGCCTGTCGATGGGGTTCGGCAGCCTGTTCACCGACGCCCTGTGGAAGGTCCCCGTCGTGGCGATCTACTCCGGGCTGTACGCGCTGACGCCGCTGCGCGTCCCGGTGCACTGGTGGACGATCCTGCTGATGCTGCTCGCGCAGGACTTCTTCTACTACTGGTCGCACCGCGGCCACCATGTGATCCGGGTCCTGTGGGCCTGCCACGTGGTGCACCACTCCAGCCGCAACTTCAACCTGTCGACGGCGCTGCGGCAGCCGTGGACGAGCCTGACCTCGTGGCCCTTCTACCTGCCGCTGATCGCGCTCGGCGTGCACCCGGCGGCGCTGGCCTTCTGCTCCTCGGTCAGCCTCGTCTACCAGTTCTGGATCCACACCGAACGCGTCGACAAGCTGTCCCGCCCGCTGGAGTTCGTGCTCAACACGCCCTCCCACCACCGGGTGCACCACGCCTCCCAGGGCAGCTACCTGGACCGCAACTTCGGCGGGATCCTGATCGTCTGGGACCGCCTGTTCGGCTCGTTCACCGCCGAGACCGAGCGGCCCGTCTACGGCCTGACCAAGAACATCTCCACGTACAACCCGCTGCGGGTGGCCACCCACGAGTACGCGGCCATCGCGCACGACGTGGCCGCCGCGGACGCCTGGCGGGACAAGATGCGCCACCTGCTGCTCGGGCCCGGCTGGCGCCCCGAGACCGCGGCTGCCGCGGCCGCGGGCGGTACGGCCGCCGCCGGGGACGCGCCGACTGCCGCGGACGGTACGGCAGTTGCCGCCGAGGGCGGTACGGCTGCCCTCGGCCAGGACGGCGCCGCGCGCTCCGGCGGGTCCGTGGCCCGGGAGTCCGCCGCGTGATCCGCACGCGCGCCGGCGCGGCGCTCGGGGCGTTCCTGGCCCTCGTCCTGCTGCACCTGGTGGCCGTCGGGGCGGGTGCCGACGTGCTGCGGCTGGCCACCAAGCCGCTGCTCATGCCCGCGCTCGCCGCCTGCGCCGCCGCCCGCGGCGGGCCGCGGCTGCTGGTCGGGGCGCTGGCCTGCGGCTGGGCCGGCGACGTGCTGCTGGAGATCGGCGGGACGGCGGCGTTCCTGCTCGGCATGGGCTGCTTCGCCGCCGGACACGTCTGCTACCTGCGGCTGTTCGCCTTCCGCGGCGCCTTCCGTGGCGCCCGCGTCCGCCTGCGGTGCGCCGGCTACGCGGTGGTCTGGGCGGCCCTCGTCGCCGCGCTGTGGTCCGGCCTCGACGCGGGGATGCGGGTGCCGGTGGCCTGCTACAGCCTGCTGCTCGCCGCCATGGCCGCGGGGGCCTTCGGGCTGGGCAGGACCGGAGCGGCCGGCGGGCTGCTGTTCCTGCTCTCCGACGGGCTCATCGCGGCAGGACTGGCGGACTGGCCGCGGCCGCCCGGCCACGATCTGTGGATCATGCTCACCTACGCGGCGGCGCAGTTCTGCCTGGTCCGCGCCGTGCAGGCGGTACCGGGACGCGCGGCGCCGCCGGCCGGCGCGTACGGTGGGAAGGCGCGGCCGATCGGCCGCGCACCCACCCTCTGACCACGGAGTAACCCCCCATGCGCGCCACCGTCATCCAGGCCCCGCACGACATCCGCGTGGAGGAGGTGCCGGACCCGGCGGTCAGGCAGCCGGGCGACGCTGTGGTGCGGGTGGTCAGGGCCTGCATCTGCGGCAGCGACCTGTGGGCGTACCGCGGGGAGTCGGCGCGCAAGCCGGGCCAGCGGATCGGCCACGAGTTCCTGGGCGTCGTGGAGGAGACCGGCGCGGAGGTGACCGGGCTGCGGCCCGGCGACCTGGTCGTCGCCCCCTTCGTCTGGTCCGACGGCACGTGCGCCTACTGCGCCGACGGCCTGACCACCTCCTGCGTCAACGGCGGCTTCTGGGGCTCGATCGGGGACCAGGGGCAGTCCGACGGCGGCCAGGGCGAGGCGGTGCGCGTGCCGTACGCGGACGCCACGCTGGTCAGGCTGCCCGCCGAGGCGCTCTCCGACGACCACCTGCTGACCGGACTGCTCGCGCTGTCGGACGTGTTCGGCACCGGCCACCACGCGGCGATCGGCGCCGGGGTGCGGCCCGGCAGCACGGTGGCCGTCGTCGGCGACGGCGCGGTGGGCCTGTGCGGGGTGCTGGCCGCCCGCCGCCTCGGCGCCGAGCGGATCATCGCGCTGGGCCGCCACCGTGCGCGCACCGACATCGCCAGGACGTTCGGCGCGACCGACGTGGTCGCCGCCCGCGGCGAGGAAGCGGTGGCCGCGGTCCGCGAACTGACCGGCGGTCAGGGCGCGCACGCCGTCATCGAGGCGGTCGGCACCGAGCAGTCGATGCGCACGGCCGTCGGCATCACCCGCGACGGCGGCGCGATCGGCTACGTCGGCGTGCCGCACGGCAGCGGCACCGGGCTGGACCTCGGCGACATGTTCGACCGCAACATCGCGCTGCGCGGCGGCGTCGCGCCGGTCCGCTCCTACATCGAGGAACTGCTGCCCGGCGTGCTCGACGGCAGCACCGACCCGGCCCCGGTGTTCGACCTGGCGGTCGGCCTGGACGGGGTGCCGGACGGCTACCGCGCGATGGACGAGCGCACCGCGCTCAAGGTGCTGGTCAAGCCCTGAGACGGCGGGCGGTCCGGGGGCTTCCGGTCCGGCGGTCCCGCGGCGGGGGCGCTTTTCCTGTGGGACGGGAGCAGGTTGAACGTGATCCGGTGGGACGGGAGCCTGTTCAGCGGTCCCGGCGGGCGGCGCGCAGCGCGGAGACGCTGAGCAGCGGCAGCACCACCCTGCCGTCGGTCCACCGCGCCGGCCGCGCCACCCGTGCCGCCGGCGGACGCGGCGGCGGGGGCGCCGCCACGGCGTGCGGCAGGGCCACGCTCCCGAACGGCCTGCGGTCCGGCCTGCGCGGCGGCTCGGACGGCGGGGGAGCGGCGGGCGGCGGGGGCGGAGGCGGCGTGGCGGTCACGATGGGACCTCGATCGGGCGGGCGCGGGCAGGGTGCCCGGTTCAACGACCGGCCGCGCATGGAGGCACCCTCGGTGAGCCGTATGGGAAGGCCTCGACCGGCGTCCTGCTTCAACAAACTGTTGCAGAACGGCCCCCATCGCGTACGCTGCGGCGAGCGCCCGGCGCCCCCGGGCGGCCGGAATGACGGTGCCCGGTCTTACGCTGGGGGCAGGGGAGAGTTGAGCGGCGCGACCAGCGCCCGGAGGGAGGCGGGACCGTGCTCATCGACACCTACGGCCGTGTGGCGACCGACCTGCGGGTCTCCCTGACCGACCGGTGCAATCTGCGCTGCACCTACTGCATGCCGGAAGAGGGCCTGCAGTGGCTGGCCAAGCCCGATCTGCTCACCGACGACGAGATCGTCCGCATGGTGCGGATCGCCGTCACCGACCTGGGCGTCAAGGACGTGCGGTTCACCGGCGGGGAGCCGCTGCTGCGGCCCGGGCTGGTCGGCATCGTCGAGCGGTGCGCGGCCCTGGAGCCGCGGCCCAAGATCTCCCTCACCACCAACGGCATCGCGCTGCGCAGGACCGCCGAGGCCCTGGGCAAGGCGGGCCTGGACCGGGTCAACGTCTCCCTGGACACCCTGCGGCCGGAGGTCTTCCACACCCTGACCCGCCGCAACCGGCACCACGACGTGATCGCCGGCCTGGAGGCGGCCCGCGCCGCCGGGCTCGACCCGATCAAGGTCAACACCGTGCTGATGCGCGGGATCAACGACGACGAGGCACCCGACCTCCTCCAGTGGGCCCTGGACCACTCCTACGAGCTCCGGTTCATCGAGCAGATGCCGCTGGACGCCCAGCACGGCTGGGAGCGCAGCGACATGGTCACCGCGGAGGAGATCCTCACCGCCCTGCAGCCGCGCTTCGACCTGCAGCCCGAGGGCCGGTCGGCGCGCGGGTCCGCACCCGCCGAACGCTGGGTGGTCGACGGCGGCCCGGCAAGGGTCGGGGTGATCGGCTCGGTCACCCGGCCGTTCTGCCGCGCCTGCGACCGGACCCGGCTCACCGCCGACGGTCAGGTGCGCAACTGCCTGTTCGCCCGCGAGGAGTCCGACCTGCGCGGGCCGCTGCGCTCGGGCGCGGACGACGCGGAGATCGCCGAGCTGTGGAAGGCGGCGATGTGGGGGAAGAAGGCCGGTTCCGGGCTGGACGACCCGGCCTTCCTGCAGCCCGAGCGGCCGATGTCAGCGATCGGCGGCTGACCCGTCCTCGCCCGAGGGGGCGTCCTGACCCGCGGACGCGTCCCGGCCGCCCGCGGTGTCCCGCCCTGCCGACTCCTGCCACTGCTCCAGCGTCACCACGTCCTTGAGGAAACCGCGCATTCCCAGGAAGGACGACAGGTGCTCACGGTGCTCGTCGCATGCGAGCCAGGTCTTGCGCCGGTCCGGCGTGTGCAGCTTCGGGTTGTTCCAGGCCAGCACCCAGACCGCGGCGGCGCGGCAGTTCTTGGCCGAGCAGATCGGCGTCTCGTCGTTCACGACGCCCAGTAAACAACGCCCGGCAGACATGGCGACGCCGGGCAGCCACGGGGGGAGCCGCCCGGCGTCGGTCCGTCGCTCCGACGGGGGATGCGGAGCGCGATACGCAGTATGTCACGCGCTCAGCCTGCCGTGGAGAGGTATCTCCATGATTGATCTGAGCTTTTCTTGAGGTTCCCGTCCGCCGCCAGAGGTCCAGTCCAGGGGTGATCGAGCGGTCACGCAGAGCGTTCGGCCTCGGGGTGTTCCGCCGACCGTCGTTCCGCTTCGGGGGCCCCGGTCCCCGCCCACCCCGCGTCCGACGGAGCGGTCTCCGCCCAGCCGGCGTCCGTCATTCCGGACTCCGCCGCGTCGTTCCGTGCCTCGTCGGCGCCGGCGCGCTCGGACGACGTCTCCACCCGGGAGGCTTCGAGTGCCGCGCGCACCGGCGGCGGGATCACCACGGTCGGCATCGCCGGCGGCTGGTTCTCACGTCCGGCGTTGGCGTAGACCACCGCCACATAGGGCAGCAGCAGCCCCAGGACGAGCGTCGCCCAGGCGAGCGGCCGTTCGACGTTCCACAGGACCACGGTCAGGATGACCGAGACGGTCCTGATCGACATGGAGATGATGTAGCGGCGCTGCCGTGCCTTGACGTCCTCGGTGAGGCCGGTACGTGCGCCGGTGATCCTGAAGACCTCCGGTCCGTCCTGCTTGTGCATCCCGCCCACCGCCTGCTCGAATCGCCGGACCCTGCTGATCGCCGGTCACAGCATCCGGCCCGGCACTTCTTACGTTACGCCGCGCCGCGCCCGCGCAGCAGGGTGGGGGCCGCCATCCGGCCACCTCCGGAGTGCGGGGTAGCCCGGACGGCCGCAGACTGGCGGGACCATCGCCGGGCCCCGGCCGCCCGGCCCGGAGGAGGCGAGCGACATGGGGTGGTTGTGGGCGATCGTCGTCGGCCTGGTCCTCGGCCTGATCGCGAAGGCGATCCTGCCCGGCAAGCAGGCACTCCCGCTGTGGCTCACGGTGCTGGCCGGCATGGGCGGCAGCGCGCTCGGCAACGGCGTGTCCGGCTGGCTCGGCGTCCGCGACACCAGGGGCTTCGACTGGACCCGGCACGTCCTGCAACTGATCGGCGCGATCGTGCTGGTCGCCCTGGGCGACGCTGTCTGGCGGGCCTACAAGAGCAGGAGGCGGCCGGCGACGCGGGCGTGAACTGCCCTGAACTGCCCTGAACTGCCCTGAACTGCCCTGAACTGCCCTGGGCCCGACCTACCGCGGCGGCAGCACCCGCAGCCGCTCGGGCGGCACGCGATCGGTCAGCCACACCCCGTTGGCGCTCACCCGGAAGGTGTGGCCCGCGGCGGCCAGGCCCGCCGCGTCCACCTCCAGCACCACCGGACGGCCGTGCCGCGCCCCCACCCGCACGGCCGTCTCCCGGTCCGCCGACAGGTGCACGTCCTGCCGGTCCATGGGGCGCAGCCCCTCGCGCAGGATCGCCGCCAGGGTGCCCGAGGCCGTGCCGTGGTACAGCACGTCGGGCGGCGCGGCGGGGGTCAGGCCCAGGTCCACCTCGACCGAGTGGCCCTGGCTGGCCCTGATCCGCCGGCCGTCGGAGGAGTAGGCGAACCGCCGCTTGTTGTTGGTCGCCACCACGTGGTCCAGGTCCGCCCGCGAGAAGCGGCGGCCGGCGGCGGCGCACGCGGCGATCAGCACGTCCACGTCCACCCAGCCGCCCTCGTCGAGCGTGATGCCGACCGCCTCCGGCCGGTGCCGCAGCACCATCGACAGGAACCGCGAGATCCGCACCGTGGCCTTCTCGTCCACCCTCTCCCCACCCCCAGGTTCCGGGGCCCGCGGGCCCCGGCGGTCAGACGCCCTTGCTGACCGAACTCATGTTGAAGTCCGGGACGCGCAGCGCGGGGGCCGCGGCCCGGGTGAACCAGTCGCTCCATTCGCGCGGCAGCGTCCGCTCGGTACGGCCGGCCTCCACCGCCCGGCCCAGCACGTCCACCGGCGACTCGTTGAACCGGAAGTTGTTCACCGCACCGGTCACCTCGCCGTTCTCCACCAGGTAGACGCCGTCCCGGGTCAGGCCGGTGAGCAGCAGCGTCGCCGGATCGACCTCGCGGATGTACCACAGGCAGGTCAGCAGCAGGCCGCGCTCGGTGTCGGTGACCATCTCCGCCAGCGACCGCTCGCCGCCGCCGTCCAGGATCAGGTTGTCGCCCGCCGGGGCGACCGGCACGCCGGTCAGGCCCGAGGTGTACCGGCTGGTGATCAGCTGCTGCAGCGTGCCCTCGCGGATCCAGTCCACCGGGCCGACGGGCAGGCCGTTGTCGAACACCGAGGAGTCGTCGCCGGAGGCGTGCGCGATCACGAACGGCGCGCACTCCAGGCCGGGTTCGGCCGGGTTGCTGCGCAGGTTCAGCGGCAGCGGCGCGAGCTTCTCGCCGATCCGGGTGCCGCCGCCGGGCTTGCTGAACACGGTGCGGCCCTCCGCCGCGTCCCGCGCTCCGGCCGACCACAGCTGGTAGATCAGCAGGTCCGCCACCGCGGTCGGCGGCAGCAGCGTCTCGTAGCGGCCGGCCGGCAGCTCCACCCGGCGCTCCGCCCAGCCCAGCTGCCGGGCCAGGTTGGCGTCCATGGTCAGCGGGTCGACGTCGGTGAAGTCCCGGGTGGACGCGCCCGCCCAGGCGGACCGGGTGCGGTCGGTGGACTTGGCGTTCAGCTCCAGGGTCCCGGTCGGCTGGTCGTGGCGCAGCCGCAGCCCGGCGGAGGTGCCGAGGTAGGTGGACGTCACCGCGTGGTAGGCGAAGCCGTACAGCTCGCGGCCGCCGGCCCGGGCGGTGGCGAACGCCTCGCCCAGCGCGGGCGCGAACGCGCCGAACACCTCGGACGAGGTCTCGGCGGGCGCCTCGGTGAACGACGCCGACTGCGGCACGCCGCTCACCAGCGGCTGGGCGTCCTCGGCCGGGCCTGCGTCGCGGGCCGCCGCCTCGGCCGCGCGGACCAGCGGCTCCAGGTCGCCGGCGGTCACCGCGCTGCGGGTCACCACACCGGAGGCGGTGCCCTCGGCGCCGTCGACGGTGGCGATCACGGTGAGGGTGCGGCCGCGGGTCACGGCGTTGGTGGTCAGGGCGTTGCCCGCCCAGCGCAGGTTCGCGCTGGACTGCTCCTCGGCCAGGACCACGCAGCCGTCCGCACGGGAGAGCTCCAGGGCCCGCTCGACGATCTCGTGCGGCTTCGTCCGGCTCGTCATCGTCCCGCCTCCTGCGTGGTGTTGAGAATGCTGACGCCCCGGAACAGGGCCGAGGGGCAGCCGTGGCTGACGGCCGCGACCTGCCCGGGCTGGGCCTTGCCGCAGTTGAAGGCGCCGCCCAGGACGTAGGTCTGCGGGCCGCCGACGGCCTCCATGGAGCCCCAGAAGTCGGTGGTGGTCGCCTGGTAGGCGAAGTCCTTGACCTGGCCCGCGAGGCGGCCGTCGCGGATCAGGTACGCCCGCTGGCCGGTGAACTGGAAGTTGTAGCGCTGCATGTCGATCGACCAGGAGCGGTCGCCGACCACGTACAGGCCGCGCTCCACACCGGAGATCAGGCCCTCGGTGGTCGGCCCCGACGGGTCGGGCCGGAGGGAGACGTTCGCCATCCGCTGCACCGGGACGTGGCCGGGGGAGTCGGCGAACGCGCAGCCGTTGGACCGCTCGAAGCCGGTCAGCCGGGCGATCCGCCGGTCCAGCTGGTAGCCGACCAGCACGCCGTCCTTGACCAGGTCCCAGGACTGGGCGGCCACGCCCTCGTCGTCGAACCCGATGGTGGACAGGCCGTGTTCAGCGGTGCGGTCGCCGGTGACGTTCATCAGCGGGGAGCCGTACTTCAGCGTGCCCAGCTGGTCGAACGTCGCGAACGAGGTGCCGGCGTAGGCCGCCTCGTAGCCCAGCGCGCGGTCCAGCTCGGTGGCGTGGCCGATCGACTCGTGGATGGTCAGCCACAGGTTGGACGGGTCGACGACCAGGTCGTAGGAGCCCGCCTCCACCGAGGGCGCGCGCATCTTCTCGGCCAGCAGCTCGGGGATCTCGGCCAGTTCGGCGTCCCAGTCCCAGCCGGTGCCGGTCAGGTACTCCCAGCCGCGGCCCACCGGCGGGGCCAGGGTGCGCATCGAGTCGAACTCGCCGGACGAGGGGTCGACGGCGACCGCGGTGAGCGTGGGGTGCAGGCGGACCCGCTGCTGGGTGGTCGTGGTGCCGGCGGTGTCGGCGTAGAACTTGTTCTCCTGGACGGTGAGCAGCGAGGCGTCCGCGTGCGAGACACCCTCCGCGGCGAGCAGCCGGCCGCTCCACTCGGCCAGCAGCGCGGTCTTGTCCGCGTCCGGCACCTCGAACGGGTTGATCTCGTAGGAGGAGATCCAGGTGCGGTCGGTGTGCACCGGCTCCTCGGCCAGCTCCACCCGCTCCTGCGACCCGGCGGCGGCGATCACCCGGGCGCTGAGCTTGGCCATGGCCACCGCCTGAGCGGCGACCTTGGCCGCGGCGTCCATCGTCAGGTCCACGCCGGAGGCGAAGCCCCACGCGCCGCCGTGCACCACACGCACCGCGAAGCCGAGGTCGGTGGTGTCCGCACTCCCGGCCAGGCGCCCGTCCCGCAGCCGCCAGTCCGCGCTGCGCACGCGCTCCAGCCGGAAGTCCGCGTGGTCGGCGCCCAGCGCGCGAGCGCGGGCGAGCGCGGCATCGGCGAGTGCCTGAAGCGGCAACGCCAGGAATGACTGATCGACCTCATGAGGCACGACGGGCTCCCCTTCGCTCTGCGTCCTCGCAGTGAATCATGTTCCGGCCTGCGCAGGCGCGAGGATTCCGGTTGCCCTGTGGACAACCCGCGGAGCCCCGGTACGGCGGGCCGCGGCCCCGACACGCGGCCGGACAGCGGCCCTTGATGAGGCATCACCTCTTGAGCTTGGTCCAGACCAATCTCTATGCTCGGTTCGCCGCCCTCTCTTGTCCGCAGAGCACCACCTCCCGCACGACAAGGAGCCCCCCACATGTCCGCACGTCGCACCACCGCCGCGTTCGGCGCCGTCGCCGCAGCGGCACTGGCCGTCACCGGCCTCACGCCCGGCTCGGCGAGCGCCCACGGCGCGCTCAGCTCCCCGGTGAGCAGGATCGCCGCCTGCTACGCCGAAGGCCCCGAGCACCCTCAGTCGCAGGTCTGCAAGGACCTCGTGGCCGACAGCGGCACCCAGCCGCTGTACGACTGGAACGAGGTCAACATCGCCGACGCCAACGGCCAGAGCCGGCAGATCATCCCCGACGGCCACCTGTGCTCGGCCAACCGCGACAAGTACCGCGCGCTGGACTGGGCCAGGACCGACTGGCCGGCCACGCCCGTGACCGCGGGCCAGACCAGCGTCAGCTTCCGCGTCACCGCCCCGCACCGCGGCACCATGACGCTCTACATCACCAAGCAGGGCTACGACCCGACGCAGCCGCTGAAGTGGTCCGACCTGGACGACACCCCGATCGCGGTGTACGACACCGTCGCCTCGGCGCCCAGCGGCTCCTACACGTTCACCGCCGACCTGCCCGCCAGGACCGGCCGCCAGCTGATCTACCAGGTGTGGCAGCGCAACGACAGCCCGGAGGCGTTCTACGGCTGCGCGGATGTGGTCTTCGGCCAGTCCGGTGCTGCCGCGCAGGCCGCCGCCCCCCAGGCGCCCACCGAGGCGCAGATCCTGGCGGGCGAGTCGAGGTCCACCGTGAGCCACCACGGCCACGGCGGCACCGAGACGATCGCGACCAGCGACGTCGCCGACAGCCGCTCGGCCGGCGCGACCCTCGAGACCGCGCTGTCGGGCAGCGCGGTGCTGGCCGCCGGCGCCCTCGGGCTGCTGTTCTGGAGCCGCCGCCGGGCCGCGGCGCGCGCCGGGGAGTGAGGCGCCGGCTGTAGGAAACCCACAGGGACCCGCAGGGTCAGCCTGTCGAGGCCGATTCCCCGTAAAGGTGTCGGGACCGATAGTTTTCCTATCGTCCAGACGTCTAGAGGGAGGGTGAACCGTTGAGCCGCTCGGTTCTGGTCACCGGAGGAAACCGGGGCATCGGCCTCGCCATCGCCCAGGCATTCGCCGACGGGGGCGACAAGGTCGCCATCACCTACCGGTCAGGCGAGCCCCCGGCCGAACTCGTCACGCGCGGCGTCCTGGCCGTGCGCTGCGACATCACCGACGCCGAGCAGGTCGAGCAGGCGTACAAGGAGATCGAAGCGGCGCACGGCACCGTCGAGGTGCTCGTGGCCAACGCCGGGATCACCCGCGACCAGCTGCTGCTGCGGATGTCCGAGGAGGACTTCACGTCCGTCCTGGAGACCAACCTCACCGGCACCTTCCGGGTCGTCAAGCGCGCCAACCGCGGCATGCTGCGGGCCAAGAAGGGCCGCGTCGTGCTGATCTCGTCGGTGGTCGGGCTGCTCGGCTCCGCCGGCCAGGCCAACTACGCCGCCTCCAAGGCCGGCCTGGTGGGCTTCGCCCGCTCCCTCGCCCGCGAACTGGGCTCGCGCAACATCACTTTCAACGTCGTCGCCCCCGGTTTCGTGGACACCGACATGACCCGTGTCCTCTCCGAAGAGCAGCGCGCGGGCATCGTGGCCCAGGTGCCGCTCGGCCGCTACGCGCGGCCGGAGGAGATCGCCGCCACCGTGCGCTTCCTCGCCTCCGACGACGCTTCGTACATCACTGGTGCCGTCATCCCCGTTGACGGCGGATTGGGCATGGGTCACTGATCACCATGAGCGGAATCCTCGACGGCAAGCGCGTCCTGATCACGGGCGTGCTGATGGAGTCCTCCATCGCCTTCCACACCGCCAAGCTGGCCCAGGAGCAGGGTGCCGAGATCATCCTGACCGCCTTCCCGCGGCCCACCCTGACCGAGCGCATCGCAAGGAAGCTGCCCAAGTCGGTCAAGGTCGTCGAACTCGACGTCACCAACACCGAGCACCTGGACCGCCTCGGCGACATCGTCCGCGAGGAGCTGGGCGGCCTGGACGGCGTGGTGCACTCCATCGGGTTCGCCCCCCAGGACGCGCTCGGCGGCAACTTCCTGAACACGCCGTTCGAGTCGGTGGCCACCGCGATGCACGTCTCGGCGTACTCGCTGAAGTCCCTGACCATGGCGTGCCTGCCGCTGATGACGACGCCCGACGCCACCGGCGGGAGCGGCGGCTCCGTCGTCGGCCTGACCTTCGACGCGCAGTTCGCCTGGCCGCAGTACGACTGGATGGGTCCGGCCAAGGCCGCGCTCGAGGCCACCTCCCGCTACCTGGCCCGCGACCTGGGCAAGCAGAACATCCGCTGCAACCTGGTCTCGGCCGGCCCGATCGGCTCGATGGCCGCCAAGTCCATCCCGGGCTTCACCGAGCTGGCCGACGTGTGGAACCACCGCTCCCCGCTGGAGTGGGACCTGGCCGACCCCGAGCCGGCCGGCCGCGGCGTGGTCGCCCTGCTCTCGGACTGGTTCCCCAAGACCACCGGCGAGATCGTGCACGTGGACGGCGGCCTGCACGCGGTCGGCGCCTGACCGCCCACCCGCCCGCACCGCGGTAAGGGGCGTCCCACCCGGTGGGGCGCCCCTTACGCGTTACTGAAGCTGCCGAAGCGGCAGTGGAAGGCGTGCTCGCGCGCCTCGGTGGCGGCTCCGTCGGCGTCGCCCGCGTGGATCGCGGCGACCAGGCGGGCGTGGTCGAGGTGGTCCTCCGGCAGCAGGTCGGTACCGACGTCGGCCCGCAGGTAGTCGCGCAGCACCTCGCCCAGGTCCGCGTACAGGGCGGTGAGCACGCTGTTGTGCGAGGCGGCCACCACCGCCAGGTGCAGGGTCGCGTCCGCCTGGACGAACGTCTCGGCGTCGCCGGACTCCCAGGCGTGCTCCCGCCGCTCCAGCAGGGTGTCCAGTTGCTGGAGGTCCGCCTCGGTGCGGCGCTGCGCGGCCAGTGAGGCGGCCGTCGCCTCCAGCGCGCCGCGCAGTTCCGCGATGTGCAGCGGCTCGGCGTCCGCGAACCGCCGCTGCATCACCCCGGCGAGCTCGCTGGTCGCCACCACATAAGTGCCCGACCCCTGCCGGATGTCCAGCAGGCCGTTGTGCGCCAGCGCCCGGACCGCCTCGCGCACGGTGTTGCGGGCCACGCCGAGCCGCTCGACCAGCTCGGGCTCGGTGGGGATGCGGGTGCCGATCGGCCAGGTGCCCGAGGTGATCTCGGCGCGCAGGCGCGCGATCACCTGGTCGGCGAGGGCCGCGGGCCGGGGCAGTGGTTCGAGATTCATCCCATCATTCTATGATGGGTCCATGCGTGACGACGAAGCCCTCACCCTCGATCCGGGATCCGCTCCGCCGGCGACCACCACATCCGCCCCTGACCTGGGCACTTCCGCTGCCCCCGTCGGGGGCGCCCCGAGCTCCCCGGACGCCGGGGCCCTCAGCGCGGCCGGGCCGGCGCCCTGGGTGCGGCGCCTCGTCGTCGTCGGCCTGATCCTGGCGGCCGTCAACCTGCGGCCGGCCATCACCAGCCTCGGCGCGCTGCTGAAGGAGGTCCGCGACGGCCTCGGCATGAGCGGCACGATGGCCGGGCTGCTCACCTCCGTGCCCGCGGCCTGCTTCGCCCTCTTCGGCTTCGCCGCCCCGCGGCTCGCCCGCCGCTACGGCCCCGGCACCGTGGTGCTCGCCGGCATGGTCGCGATCACCGGCGGCCTGCTGCTGCGCCCGCTCGCCGGCGGCACCCCCGCCTTCCTGGCCGCCAGCGCCCTGGCCCTGGCCGGCATCGCCGTCTCCAACGTGCTGATGCCGGTGATCGTCAAGCGCTACTTCCCCGACCGGGTCGGCACCGTCACCGGCGTCTACTCCATGGCCCTGTCCCTGGGCACCGCCGTGGCCGCCGCCGCGACCGTGCCGCTGACCGACGCCATGGGCGGCAGCTGGCGCCTGGGCCTGGGCGTCTGGGCGCTCCTCTCGGTGGCCGCGATCATCCCCTGGGTGCCGCTGGCCCGCGACCGCGCCGCGGCGCCGCCCCGCCGCGTCACCTTCGTCAAGGCCGGCAGCACCGAAGCCGCCGGCCGCGAGCAGGCGGCCCCGGGGCAGGCCGGACCGGCCGCGGCCGCGCAGGCCGGCGGCGAGCACGGCAGCATCGTCCGCAGCCGCACCGCCTGGATGCTCGCCTGCTTCTTCGGACTCCAGGGCACCGCCGCCTACGTGACCATGGGCTGGATGCCGCAGATCTTCCGGGACGCCGGGATCTCGGCGGGCGAGGCCGGCCTGCTGCTCGCCGTCACCATGGTGATGGGCGTGCCGCTGTCCTTCGTGCTGCCGCCGCTCGCCGCCCGGATGCGCTCGCAGGGCCCCATCGTCGTGGTGCTCGGCGTGTTCCAGGTGGCCGGGTTCGCCGGGCTGTGGGCCGCCCCGGCCGCCGCCCCCTTCGTGTGGGCGCTGCTGCTCGGCGTCGCCAACTGCGCGTTCCCGCTGGTGCTGACGATGATCGGGATGCGGTCGCGGACCGGCGGCGGCGTGGTCCGGCTGTCGGCGTTCGCGCAGAGCACCGGCTACCTGCTCTCCATTCCCGGACCGATCCTGGTCGGCACGCTCAACCAGGCCAGCGGCGGTTGGGGGGTGCCCATCGCGCTGATGATCGCGCTCGTGGTGCCGCAGGTGGCGTGCGGTGTACTGGCCGGGCGGAACCGGCACATCGAGGACGAACTGTGACCCGGGTGCGGGGCGCCGGGTCACCGGTGCGACACTGAGCGCATGCCCGTACTCGAACCGAACCCCCCGCAGCCGCAGCGGCGCCTGCTCATCATCTTCGGCCTGATGATGGGCGTGCCCGCCATCGTCGCGGTGGTCGCCACCATCGCCGCGCGGATGGGCTGACGCCCCGCCAGATCGCCGCGCCCGCCGCCGGACCCCGCCGCCCTCGCGGTGCCCGACCCCGAGGAGGGGGTGGGGACAACCCCACCTTCCCTAGGGGGTCAGGGTCAGGGTCAAGTAGGTGGACGACCGGATGGGACCGGACGCACCGCGCCCGTAACGTCGAAGTGCACTCAGAGATACGGCACTTCGAGGTCCCCCACAGAGGCGGTCACCGTGACCACGCAGTCCCCGCACCTGTACACCCGGCAGCGGCCGGCCGCGGAACACCCCGAGCGGCAGACCGGCGTCCAGACCCGGCTGCCGTGGTGGGCCGTGGCGCTGCCCGCGGTGGCCTTCGCCGCCCTGCTGGGGCTGCTCGCCTCCGGTCCCGCGTCCGCGGACGCCTCCGGCGCGGCGCACGGCGCCGACACCCTCGGCCGGATCGCGGCCGTGCTCGGCGGCCTCGTCCACCACCTGCTGTGACCGTTGTCCACAGCCCTTCGGCCATCTCGCGCCTGACCGCCGGTTTTCTGGAAAGCTGAAGGGCATGACCGTCGATTCACCCCGCACCGTCATCCTGCTCCGGCACGCCAAGGCCGACTGGCCACAGGTCCCCGACCACGAGCGACCGCTGGCCGACCGCGGCCGGCTGGACGCGCCCTCCGCCGGCCGGCGTTTCGCCGACGACGGCATCAGCCCCGACCTCGCCCTGTGCTCCACCGCCGCCCGCACCCGGGAGACCTGGAAACTCGTCGCCCACGAGCTGCCCCACCGGCCCAAGACGGTCTACGAGGAGCGGCTGTACGACGCGTCGCTCGGCGATCTGCTCGCGCTGCTCGGCGAGACCCCCGACGACGTGTCCTCGCTGCTGCTGGTCGGCCACAACCCTGGGATGCACGCGCTGGCCGACGCTCTGGCCGGCTCCGCCGAGGGCGACACGCTCGCCCGGATGACCCGGGGCTTCCCCACGGCGGCCTTCGCCGTGATCACCTTCGACGGCTCGTGGAAGTCCGTCGAGCACGGCGTCGGCAAGCTCACCGCGTTCTGGGCGCCGCACGAATCCTGAGGCCCGGCCGGGAGCGGCCGCCGGACGGCGGTGGCCGGCCCGGGGTCAGGGGGTGGTCGGCACGCCGTCCAGCGCGTCGGCCGCCTCGACCTCCTCGCGGGTGATCCCCAGCAGGTAGAGGACGGTGTCCAGGAAGGGCACGTTCACCGCGGTGTCCGCCGCCTGGCGGACCAGCGGCTTGGCGTTGAAGGCCACCCCGAGCCCGGCGGCGTTCAGCATGTCCAGGTCGTTCGCGCCGTCGCCGACCGCGACCGTCTGGCTCAGCGGCACCCCCGCCTGCGCGGCGAACTCGCGCAGCAGCCGGGCCTTGCCCGCCCGGTCCACGATCGGCCCGGTCACCCGCCCGGTCAGCCGCCCGTCCACCACCTCCAGGGTGTTGGCGGCGGCGAAGTCCAGCCCCAGCCGCTCCTTGAGGTCGTCCGTCACCTGGGTGAAGCCGCCGGAGACGACGCCGACCTGGTAGCCGAGCCGCTTGAGGGTGCGGATCAGGGTGCGGGCCCCGGGCGTCAGCCGTACCTCGGTGCGGACCTTGTCCACCACCGAGGCGTCCAGCCCGGCCAGCAGGGCGACCCGGGCGTGCAGCGACTGCTCGAAGTCCAGCTCGCCGCGCATCGCCGCCGCCGTCACCCCGGCGACCTCGGCCTCGCAGCCGGCATGGGCGGCGAACAGCTCGATGACCTCGTCCTGGATCACGGTGGAGTCGACATCCATCACGACCAGCCGCTGCGCCCTGCGCTGCAGCCCGGCCGGCACGACCGCCACGTCCACGCCGCGGGCCGCGGCCTGCGGGGCCAGGGCGGAGCGCAGCACCGCAGGCTCCGCGCCCGACACCGCGAACTCCACCGCGGTCACCGGGTACTTGGCGAGCCGGAAGATCCGGTCGATGTTGCCGCCTGCGCCGGTGATCAAAGCCGCTATGGCCGCCGTCGACTCCGCGGTGAGCGGCTGGCCGAGCACCGTCACATGGGAACGGCCCTCGCCGCGCGGGCGGTTGTCGCCGATGCCGGAGATGATCTCGGCCTGCAGCCGCATGCTCTCCGCCCAGCCGTGCACGGTGGCCCGCAGATCGCCCTCCGCGCCACGGGCCGGCGCGGTCACCAGGGCGCAGAGCACGATCCTGCCCCGGGTGACGACCTGCTCGATGTCGACGACGTCCACGCCGTACGCGGCGAGGGTGTCGAACAGCCCGGCGGTGATCCCGGGCCGGTCCTTGCCGAAGATCTTGACCAGAAGGGTGGGAACGTCGGCCGGCGGTACGGCTCCGGGCTCGTCACCGGGGCGGGGGGGCCGGCTCTGCGAGGCGTCGTCCATGTCCATGGTCCCCCCACGTTAACCGGCCCGCGGCCCTCGGCGGCCACCCGTCCCGCGTGCCGGACACCGCAGGTCGCGGCGGCCGCGGCGGGCCGTTCCCCGGCCCGGGGGCGACGTGCGGGGCGGCATGGGGAGCGTCGGCGGTCAATTCCCGTGCGCCCGGCGGGCGTCGGTACTCCCGCCGCTGTGACGCCGGCGTCGTGGAGCCGCCACGGAACCCGCACATGAGGGCGCTTTCTGTTACGAGACCGGGGCCTGCAATAGTTCCTCCCGATGTTCGCTATCCCTAGACTCCCCTCATGGGGGACTACTCGGGGGACAACCAATGGGGCTTGGGGTGCCTGAACTCGTACTCGAATTGAACGGAAAGACCTGGACGCTCGACGCGTCACGGTCGTACAGCCTGGGGCGCGATCCGCAGGGCGACCTCGTCCTCGAGGACGCGCGGGTGTCGTGGCGGCACGCCACCATCCGCCGTGGTGAACGCAGTTGGGTCATCGAGGACCTCGGCAGCACCAACGGCACCTTCGTGCAGGGACAGCGGATCCAGCAGACCGAGGTCGGACCGGGCACCGCCGTCCACCTCGGCAATGCCACGGACGGACCGCGGCTCCAGTTCTCCGCGGCGCAGGCCGCGGCGGCCGCGCCGCCGGCCCAGGCACCGCAGCAGCAGTACCCGCAGCAGGCCGCGTACCCGCCCGCGCAGCAGCCGGCCTACGCGCCCGCCCAGGCCCAGCAGCCGCAGGCGTACGCCGCGCCGCCGGCCCAGGCGCCGCAGCAGCCTGCGGCAGGCGGCTGGGGTGCGCCGCCGGCGCAGGTCCCGCCGCAGCAGCAGCCCGCGTGGGGCGGGGCGCAGCCGCCGCAGGCCCAGCCGGGCATGCCCCACGTCCCGCCGCAGCAGCCGATGCAGCAGCCCGCGCAGCAGCAGGCCCCGCAGCGGCCGGCCGGCGGCGCCCCGGGCTACGGCGACCGCAGCCCGACGACCTTCCACCAGCTCGCCCTGGGCCGCGTGATGAAGATCGGCCGTGCCCTGGAGAACGAGCTGGTCGTCTCCGACCTGCAGGTCTCCCGCTACCACGCCGAGTTCCGCGCGCACCCCGACGGTCGCTACGAGATCGTCGACCTCGGCAGCCACAACGGCACGTACGTCAACGGCCAGGCGATCCAGCGCCACCTGCTGGGCCCCAACGACATCGTCGGCGTCGGCCACTCCACGTTCCGGCTGGTCGGTGACCGGCTCGAGGAGTTCGTCGACACCGGTGACGTCTCCTTCTCGGCCCGCCGCCTGTCGGTGACGGTGCCGCACGGCAAGACGACCAAGACGATCCTCAAGGACGTCTCCTTCGGCGTGCCGGAGAAGTCGCTGATCGGCGTCATCGGCCCGTCCGGCTCCGGCAAGTCCACGCTGCTGCGCGCGCTGACCGGCTACCGGCCGGCCGACCAGGGCGAGGTGCTCTACGACAACCGGAACCTGTACAAGCAGTTCGCCGAGCTGCGGCAGCGCATCGGCCTGGTCCCGCAGGACGACATCCTGCACAAGGAGCTGCAGGTCAGGACCGCGCTGCGGTACGCCGCCAAGCTCCGCTTCCCCGGCGACACCGCGCCCGCCGAGCGTGAGGCCCGGATCAACGAGGTGCTGCGCGAGCTCAAGCTCGACATCCACGCCGACAAGCGGATCACCTCGCTGTCCGGCGGCCAGCGCAAGCGCGTCTCGGTGGCGCTGGAGCTGCTCACCAAGCCGTCGCTGATCTTCCTGGACGAGCCGACCTCCGGCCTCGACCCGGGCATGGACCGCGACGTGATGAAGCTGCTGCGCGGCCTGGCCGACGACGGCAGGACCGTCCTGGTCGTCACCCACTCGGTGGCCGAACTGGCGCTGTGCGACAAGCTGCTGGTGATGGCGCCCGGCGGCTCGGTGGCCTACTTCGGCCCGCCGGACGAGGCGCTGGCGTTCTTCGGCTACGAGACCTGGGCCGACGTCTTCTCGGCGTTCGAGAACTACCGCGACTACGACTGGTCGGGCCGCTGGCGTGGCTCGCAGCACTACCAGACGTATGCGGCAGAGCTGGACTCGGCCGCCCCGCAGCAGGCGCACTACATCCCGCAGCAGGCGGCCCGGCCGGTCAAGGCGCAGAGCTGGGGCTCGCAGCTGTGGACCCTGGTCCGCCGCTACCTGTCGGTGATCATCTCCGACAAGGGCTTCATCGGGCTGATGGTGATCCTGCCGGCGGTGCTGGGCGTGGTCAGCGTGCTGATCCCGGCCGACAGCGGTCTCGGCCCCGGCCCGGTGCGCGCCCACCTCCAGAACAAGGACGCGGGCACCATCCTGATGATCCTCGCGGTGGGCGCCTGCTTCGCGGGCGCGGCCAACTCGGTCCGCGAGCTGATCAAGGAACGGGTGATCTACGAGCGCGAACGCGCGGTCGGCCTGTCCCGCTCCGCGTACCTGATGTCCAAGATCATAGTGCTGGGCCTGATCACGGCCCTGCAGGGCGCCATCATCTGCGGCATCGGCTTCGCGCCGCGCAAGATGCCCGCGGAGGGCGTGGTCCTCACGTCCCACCCGGGCATCGAGATGGCGCTGGTGATCATGACGTTCGGCTTCACCTCGATGATGGTCGGCCTGATCATCTCCTCGCTGGTGAAGACCTCGGAGAAGACCATGCCGCTGCTGGTCATGTTCGCCATCGTGCAGATCGTCTTCACCGGCGTGCTCTTCCAGCTGTTCGGCAAGCCCGGGGTGGAGCAGCTGTCGTGGCTGATGCCGGCCCGCTGGGCGGTCGCCGGCGCGGGTGCCACCGCGAACCTCAACGTCCTGCTGCCGTGGGATCCCACGCACCAGTCGGTCGACCCGCTGTGGAAGCACACGGCCGGCACCTGGACGCTGGACGTCGGCGTCCTGCTGCTGATCGGCGTGCTGTGCGCCTTCGTCGTCGCGCGGCTGCTGCGCCGGCACGAGCCCGAGGTCATGCGCAAGTAGCCCGGTACGCACCGCCGTAGGCGGTCGCGTGCCGCGCGACCGCCGGAACGCGCGCCGCGGAATACGTGAAGGGCGGGGGGACGTCGACGTCCCTCCGCCCTTTCACGTGCCGTGAATTCAGCGCCTGTCAGTAGGCCGAGAACACGTTGTCGATGGTGCCGTAGCGGTGGTACGCGTAGTTGCACGCGGCGGTGATGTTCGCGACCGGGTCGTAGATGTTCCACGAGGTGCCGGAGACGTGGTACGTCTGGAACGTCGGGTCGATCACCTGCAGCAGGCCCTTGGACGGAATGCCCTTGGCCGCGTTGGAGTCCCACAGGTTGATGGCGCTCGGGTTGCCGCTCGACTCGCGGATGATGTTGCGGTAGATGCCGTTGTAGCTGCCCGGGATGCCCTTGGCGGCCATCACGTCGAGCGAGTGGCGGATCCAGCCGTCGAGGTTGTTGGTGTAGGTCTTCGGGGCGGGCGTGGTCGCGGCCACCGGGACGGCCTTGAGGATGGTGCGCTGCTGGGAGCGGTTGGCGACGGCCTTCTCGGCGGCACGCTTGACCGCGGCCTGCTGCGCGGCCTTCTTCGCGGCGGCCTGGACGGCGGCCTTCCTGGCAGCGGCCTTCTCGGCGGCGGCCTTCTTGGCGGCGGCAGCGGAGGCCGCCTTCTTCGCCGCGGCCTCGTCGGCGGCCTTCTTCGCGGCGGCGTCGGCGTCGGCCTTCTTCTGCGCGGCGGCCTTGTCGGCCAGCGCCTTCTGGGCGGCCGAGTCGGTCTTCGGGTCGGTCTTGGGGGCGGGCGTCGTGGCCTGGTCACCGGTGGAGACCTGGTAGCCGGTCGGATCGCCCACAGCGGCAGCGGAGCCCCCGCTGGTCGCCTGGAGACCGGTCACCGTCAGAACGACAGCGGTCGCGGCGGCGGCACCGGCCGCCGTGATCTTGTGCTTCTTGGACAGTTGGCCGATCTTCGGGATCGTCGGGAGCTGCATCTCGGGTTACCTCTTCCGGGTCGGGACCCGAGAATTTTTAGATGTTCGCAAAACGGGGGTCAACGAGCATTCCTACGACCCGAAATCGTAGACAGCAGGGGAATGGGGACGTGATTTTCCCTGTTATCGCCGTGACGGCATGCGTCGCTATTCCACTAAGCCGCTTAGTATGTGACCCACGTCCTATAGGTGACGTCACACGGCGACACCCCCCGCGTCGCGCATGGTGACGAGGGGGGTGCCTTATGTGACGCTTATTCAGAAGCTTTTGAGAATGGGATAGTAGACCAAATCGGGCATACTGGGCACATCGCCCGAAGGTGTCGAAACCCTTAGGGGAGCAGCAGGTTGACGTCCCCGAACTCGTGCCACAGGTACCGCTCCCGCAGGGCCTCGGCGTAGACGCGTTGCAGCAGGTCGTCCCCGCAGATCGCGCGCAGCATCAGCAGGTGCGAGGCCTCCGGTTCGTGGAGCCCGGTCAGCAGCCCGTCCACCACCCTTACCCCGCGCTCCGGGGTGACCACCAGCTCGGTCCACCCGTGCGCCGGGTGCACCACGCCGCGCGGGTCGGCCGCCGACTCCAGGGCGCGCACCGCCGTGGTGCCCACCGCCACCACCCGGCCGCCGGCCGCCCGGGCCGCGTTGACCTGCCACGCGGTGCTCGCCGGCACGGCGTACGGCTCCGCGTACGGCGGCTCGTGCGCCTCGGCGGACGCCACCCCGGTGTGCAGCACGATCGGCGCGACCTGCACGCCCCTGCTGACCAGCTCCGTCACCAGCGAGGAGGTGAAGGGGCGCCCCGCGCTCGGCATCTCCGCGGAGCCCGCGCCGTCCGGCGAGGTCGTGGAGAACACCGTCTGGTAGGCCGACAGCGGCTGGTCCCGCTCGGTGTACGTGTAGCGGATGGGCCGCCCGAACCTGTGGAGATAGTGGTGCATATCGGGCGTACTGGGTTCTGCCACCCACAGCCGGTCGCCAGAGGCGTCGAGCGGGGTCACCAGCCGCAGCCGCGCGCCGCCGCGCAGCCGGACCACCGCCCCGGCCGGGCCGCCGGCCCGGCGCACGGTGGACCCCCGGCCGTCCGGGGTGCGCACCTCCACCACCCAGCGGCCGTCGTCCCGGCGGGTGGAGAAGTGCACCACCACGTCCTCGCCGGGCCCGTCCCCGTCCGCCGCGTCCCCGGCCCGCGCGTCACCGCCGTCCCGCAGCCGGCCGTCCACCGCCGCCGGCAGGGTCCGCGAGGTGTTCACCACCAGCACGTCGCCGGCCCGCAGCAGCCGCGGCAGCTCACGGAAGCCGTGGTGCGTCGCCGTGCCGGCGCCCCGGCGGCCGACGAGCAGCCGCACCGCGTCCCGCCGCGGCGCCGGCACCCGCGCCAGCAGCTCGGGCGGCACGGTCAGCCCGCCCAGGCCCGACGCGTCCACCCGGTCGGCCTCCTCGTCGCACGTCACGCAGGTGATCGCCGTGGTCATCGCCCCTCCAGCAGTGCGGAGGCCGTGTAGCGGCCGCTCGCGGCCTTCTCGTCCAGCAGCCGGAGGAACGCCGGCACGACCTGCTCCGGCAGCGTGCGCGCCTCGAAGTCCGGGTCGTCGGGAACCGCCGCCGCGTACAGCCCGGTCCGCAGGTCACCCGGGTCGACCCACCAGACCCGGACGTCCGGCTCCTCCTCGGCCAGTACCGCCGACAGCTGCTCCAGAGCCGCCTTGCTGGCCCCGTACCCGCCCCACGTGGGGTACGCCTCCACCGCGGCGTCCGAGCTGACGTTGACCACCGCCCCGCCGGCCGCGCGCAGGGCCGGCAGCACCGCCCGCACCAGCGCCAGCGGAGCCGTCACATTGGTCTCCAGCGCGCCGCGCAGGCCCTCATCGGACAGCTCGGCGAGCGGCACCAGAGGCTCCGCGCCGAGCGCGCTGGCGTTGTTCACCAGCAGGTCCACCCCGCCGAGCGCCTCGGCGGCCGCGACCAGCTCCGCCCGGTGCGCGGGATCCGTGACGTCCCCCGGCCGCGCCTCGACGCGGACCGGTGGCGGCGCCCCGCGCTCCAGGTCGGCGGCGGCCGCCCGCAGCACGTCCGCGTTCCGCCCGTCCAGTACGAGGTCCCAGCCCCGGCCCGCCAGCCCTTCGGCCAGGGCCCGCCCCAGTCCCCGCGACGCCCCCGTGATGATCGCTACCGGCATGATCCGCCTCCCAGTCACGGCCTGACGGCCGGGCCTCAGCTCGCGCCCGGCACCACCGCCGGACGACCTGGCTTCACCGTAGGAACGCCGGGCGGCGCGCCGCCTCGGCCGCCCGTCGCAGGCGGCCGGGGCACTTGGGACTAGGACCGACGGCCGAGGACGGTCCGTCCGGCGGCGCATACGGGCTGTCACCCGCCGCAGGTACGGTGGAGGCATGTCCACCCGGGCGCCGAGAGGCGGAATCGAAGCGGTCAGCGCCGCTGTCCTGGCGATGAACCGCACGCTGGAGGTGCGCGAGGTCCTGCAGACCATTGTCGCCTCCGCCCGCGAGCTGCTCGGCGCCGAGTACGCCGCCCTCGGCGTGCCCGACGACCACGGCGGCTTCGCCCAGTTCGTGGTGGACGGCGTCAGCGACGCGCAGTGGAAGGCCATCGGCCCGCTGCCCCGGCAGCACGGCGTACTGGCGGCCATGCTCCACGAGGGCACCCCGCAGCGCCTGGCGGACGTCCGCGACTTCGACAGCTTCGCCGGCTGGCCCCGCGCCCACCCGGTGATGACGGACTTCATCGGCATGCCCATCGTCGACGGCGACGAGATCCTCGGCGCCGTCTTCCTGGCCAACAAGCAGTGCGCGCCCACGACCGAGGGCGGCTGCGGCTTCACCCAGGCCGACGAGGACCTGCTGCGGATCCTCGCCGACCACGCCGCCATCGCGCTGACCAACGCCCGGCTGCACGAGCGCAGCCGGGAGCTGACGCTCGCCGGGGAGCGCGCCCGCATCGCGCACGAGCTGCACGACGCGGTCTCCCAGAAGCTGTTCTCGCTGCGGCTGACCGCGCAGGCCGCGGCCGCCCTGGTCGACGGGAACCCGGGCCGCGCCAAGGAGGAGATCCGGCAGGTCGCCGCGCTCGCCGCGGAGGCCGCCGACGAGCTGCGCGCGGTCGTGGTCGAGCTGCGGCCCGCCGCGCTGGACGACGACGGCCTGGTCGCCACCCTGCGGACCCAGGCCGACGTGCTGGACCGGGTGCACACCGCGGGCGTCACCTTCCACGCCATCCAGGTGCGGGCGCTGCCCTCCTCGCAGGAGGAGGCGCTGCTGCGGGTCGCCCAGGAGGCGCTGCACAACGCCCTGCGGCACGCCGACGCCGGCACCGTCAGCGTGACGCTCGAAGGGCGCGGCAAGGGCGCCCTGCTGCGGATCCGCGACGACGGCCGGGGCTTCGACCCCACGGCCGTGCGGCGGGCCGGACGGCACCTGGGCCTGGTGTCGATGCGGGACCGGGCCGACGGAGTCGGCGGCCGGCTGACTGTGGAATCGGAGCCCGGCAAGGGCACCGTCATCGAGATGGAGGTGCCCGGTGGCTGACAACGTCATCCGCGTGCTGCTGGTCGACGACCACCAGGTGGTCCGGCGCGGGCTGCGTACGTTCCTCGAGGTGCAGGGCGACATCGAGGTCGTCGGCGAGGCGGGCGACGGCGCCGAGGGCGTCGCCCGCGCGCAGGAGCTGCGGCCCGACGTGATCCTCATGGACGTGAAGATGCCGGGCACCGACGGCATAGCGGCGCTGCAACTGCTGCGGGACGCCGGCAACCAGGCGCGCGTGCTGATCGTGACCAGCTTCACCGAGCAGCGCACCGTGGTGCCCGCGCTGCGGGCCGGCGCCGCCGGATACGTCTACAAGGACGTCGACCCCGTCGCGCTCGCCGACGCCATCCGCTCGGTCCACGCCGGCCATGTGCTGCTGCAGCCCGAGGTGGCCGGGGCGCTCCTCGCCCAGGACAACGCGGGCGGCGGCACGGGCCGGGCCAACACCCTCACCGACCGCGAGCGCGAGGTACTGGCGCTGATCGCGGACGGCCGCTCCAACCGGGAGATCGCCCGCGCGCTGGTCCTCTCCGAGAAGACGGTGAAGACGCACGTCTCCAACATCCTCATGAAGCTCGACCTCGCCGACCGCACCCAGGCCGCGCTGTGGGCGGTCCGCAACGGCGTCGGCAACACGTAGGAGCCTCCCGAGCAGTCCGGGGCCCTGCGAGGCCCTACGGCCGGCGGCGGTCCATCTCCTCGACGTACGCGTTGTAGGCGGCGACCTGGGCGCGGCGCGCCGTCCTCTCCACCGGGCGCAGCAGATCGGAGCGCGCCGCGATCTGCGACGCGCTCACCGCGGCCCCGTGGCCGTCGCCGGCGATCACCACCAGGGCCGCCACCCGCTGGGCCAGCTCCAGCACGCGGACCGCCCGCGGCGGATAGCCGGGGGCGAGAACCTCGCGGCCGCGCGCGGCCCGCGCCCGGTACGCCTCCAGCGCGGCCTGCGCGGCGGGACCCGCGCCGGCCACGTCCATCTGCGACAGCGCCTCGGTGGCATCCCGCAGCGCCTCCGCCAGCTCGCGCTCCGCCTCGCCCAGCGACGGCACGTCGGCCGGCGGGGCGTCCCGCACGGCCACGCACTGCCACTCCACGTCCACGTGCAGATCGCCGGCCGGGCCGGCCTCGTGCACCTCGGGCACCAGCCCGAGCGATACCGCGCCGACGGTCAGCACCGCCTCCCCGGCGGCCATCGCCCGCGTGTTGAACTCGGGCGGCCCGCTGAGGCCCAGCGGATGCCCCGCCACGGGCAGCGCGAGCCGCAGGCCGGTCACGCCCAGCGCCCGCAGCCGGCCCAGGCCCAGCGTCAGGCCCACCGGCGCGTGCTCTCCAGGCAGCCCGGAGATCCGGTGGACCGCGTCGTCCGCCGTGATCCGCTCGGCGACGTCATCCGGTGCGGCAAGTCCGGCAAGCAGGGCATTTCCCCACGCCGTCAGCCGTCCTGAGCGAGGTTCATCAAGCATGCCCCCAGCCTATGGACTGGGACGGGTGTGCGGTGGCGTAAGTTTTCCCAGGGGGTTCCTTCTGGCCCGTGCCGAGGCCGGCACACCGGACTGCCGAGACTGCAATGGGAGACAACGCGCTCATGAGCGATGTACTGGAGCTGGTGGACGTATCCGTGGTCCGCGACGGACGGGCTCTGGTGGACCAGGTCTCGTGGTCGGTGGCCGAGGGGGAGCGCTGGGTGATCCTGGGCCCCAACGGAGCGGGCAAGACCACCCTGCTCAACGTCGCCTCCAGCTACCTGTTCCCCACCACCGGCACGGTCCAGATCCTCGGCGACAAGCTCGGCGGCGTCGACGTCTTCGAGCTGCGCCCGCGGATCGGCATGGCCGGCGCGGCCATGGCGGAGAAGATGCCGCGCCGCCAGACCGTCCTGGAGACCGTCCTCACCGCCGCGTACGGCATGACCGCCACCTGGCACGAGGGCTACGAGAAGGTCGACGAGGACCGCGCCCGCGCCTTCCTCGACCGGCTGGGCATGAGCGAGTTCCTCGACCGGAAGTTCGGCACCCTGTCCGAGGGCGAGCGCAAGCGCACCCTGATCGCCCGCGCGATGATGTCCGACCCCGAGCTGCTGCTGCTCGACGAGCCCGCCGCCGGCCTCGACCTCGGCGGCCGCGAGGACCTGGTCCGCCGCCTCGGCCGGCTCGCCCGCGACCCCATCGCCCCCTCCATGATCATGGTCACCCACCACGTCGAGGAGATCGCGCCCGGCTTCACCCACGTCCTGATGATCCGTCAGGGCAAGGTGGTGGCCGCCGGCCCGATCGCCGACGAGCTGACCTCCCGCAACCTCTCGATCTGCTTCGGCCTGCCGCTCGTCGTGGAGAGCCGCGGCGACCGCTGGACCGCCGCCGGCCTGCCCCTGTCATAACCGCACCGAACCCCTCATCCCACCCGCGGAACGCTCAAGGGCCTGCCCGAACAGGGGTGTTGGCCCCTACGATTGACCGCGTGGACGCATGGGTGTGGTGGTTGATAGCCGCGGTGGGGCTGGGCATCCCGCTGGTGATCACGGCAATGCCCGAATTCGGCATGTTCGCGGTCGGCGCGGTGGCCGGCGCGGTCACGGCCGGACTCGGCGGCGGCATCGTGGCCCAGGTGATCGTCTTCGTCGTGGTGTCGGTGGCCCTGCTGGTGTTCGTACGGCCGCTGGCCTACCGCAACCGCCAGCGCCCCGAGCAGCGCAGCGGGATCGAGGCCCTCAAGGGCAAGCAGGCCGTGGTGCTGGAACGCGTCGACGGCGGCGCCAGCGGCCGGATCAAGCTCGCCGGGGAGATCTGGTCGGCGCGATCCCTGGAGAGCGGCCGGGTCTTCGACCCGGGACAGCACGTGGACGTGGTGGAGATCGACGGAGCGACCGCAGTCGTCATGTAGCAGCGGTGCCAAGCGCGGGCAACAGGGCGCCGGGCGTGGGGAATTCGCCGATCCCCGCCCCCAGCGCGCCTACCGTCTGCGACAATTGATCATGTCGTCGTACGTGACAGATCCGGCTCAACCGGCGCGGGAGCGGCTATGCAGCCCATCATCATCGTCCTCATCATCCTGGTGGTGCTCGTCTTCATCGCGCTGATCAAGACGGTCCAGGTGATCCCGCAGGCCAGCGCCGCGATCGTCGAGCGCTTCGGCCGCTACACCCGGACCCTCAGCGCGGGACTGAACATCGTCGTCCCGTTCATCGACACCATCCGCAACCGGATCGACCTGCGCGAGCAGGTCGTGCCGTTCCCGCCGCAGCCGGTGATCACCCAGGACAACCTGGTGGTCAACATCGACACCGTCATCTACTACCAGGTCACCGACGCCCGCGCCGCGACCTACGAGGTCGCCAGCTACATCCAGGCGATCGAGCAGCTGACCGTCACCACGCTGCGCAACATCATCGGCGGCATGGACCTGGAGCGCACCCTCACCTCCCGCGAGGAGATCAACGCGGCACTGCGCGGCGTGCTCGACGAGGCGACCGGCAAGTGGGGCATCCGCGTCAACCGCGTCGAGCTCAAGGCCATCGAACCGCCCACCTCCATCCAGGACTCGATGGAGAAGCAGATGCGCGCCGACCGCGACAAGCGCGCCGCGATCCTCACCGCCGAAGGCGTCCGCCAGTCCCAGATCCTCACGGCCGAGGGCGAGAAGCAGTCCCAGATCCTGCGCGCCGAAGGTGAGGCCAAGGCCGCCGCGCTGCGCGCCGAGGGCGAGGCGCAGGCGATCCGCACGGTCTTCGAGTCCATCCACGCCGGCGACCCCGACCAGAAGCTGCTCGCCTACCAGTACCTGCAGATGCTGCCGAAGATCGCCGAGGGCGACGCCAACAAGCTCTGGATCATCCCCAGCGAACTCAACGACGCGCTCAAGGGACTCGGCGGCATCGTCAACATCCCCGGCATGTCCGGCGGAGGCGGCGGCAACGGCGGCGGCAACAGCGGCGGGAACCCGTCGGCCATGCCGGCACCGCGCCGCGAGTCGCCCCACTTCGACAAGGACTGACCGCGGCCGCGGCCGCGGCGGCGGACCGGGACCGGACCGGCCCGGTGGCAGGGACGGCCCGCACGACCTTCGACAACCCCACCGCACGGCTGACATGATCACACCGCACCCCTCGACCTCCATGGCGGGGAGGCTGCACCGAGATCATGGAGAGTCCTCATGTCCCCAGCAGAAGCAGTGGCCGTCCTCGCGGCCGGCGTGGGCGCGGGCACGATCAACACCATCGTCGGGTCGGGAACGCTGATCACCTTCCCCGTCCTGCTCGCCGTCGGCCTGCCGCCCGTCACCGCGAACGTCTCCAACGCCCTCGGGCTCGTGCCCGGTTCGGTGGCCGGTGCCATCGGCTACCGCAGCGAACTGGCCGGGCAGCGCGAACGCGTGCTGCGCCTCGGCACCGTGTGCCTGATCGGCGGCGCCGCCGGCGCCATGCTCCTGGTCACGCTGCCGTCCAAGGCGTTCGACGCGATCGTCCCGGTCCTCATCGGCCTCGCCCTCGTCCTCGTCGTCCTGCAGCCCCGCCTCGCCCGCGTCGTGCAGGCCCGCAGGGACGCCCACGGCGGCAGCGCCCCTGCCCACGGCGGCCCGGTGCTGCTGCTCGGGATGCTCCTCGCCAGCATGTACGGCGGCTACTTCGGCGCCGCCCAGGGCGTCCTCTACCTGTCCCTGATGGGCCTGCTGCTCGACGAGTCCCTGCAGCGCGTCAACGGCCTCAAGAACGTCCTGGCCGCCATAGTCAACGGCATCGCCGCGCTCTTCTTCATCGTCGTCGCCCACATGGACTGGGCTGCGGTGGGCCTGATCGCCGCCGGCGCCACCGTCGGCGGCATGGTCGGCGCCCGCGTGGGCCGCCGCCTGCCGCCCGCGGCCCTGCGCGGCCTCATCGTGGTCGTCGGCGTCGTGGCCATCGTCCAACTGGCCCTGAAATGACGGGCGGGCGGAACGCCGTGCGTTCCGCCCGCGCCGGGCCCCCGCGGGCCCCGCCTAAGCCGGGAGGGCCAGCCACTCCGGCAGGCTCGCCCGGTCCCGCACCCCCAGCGCCAGCAGCAGCGCGTCCGCCGGCGTCGGCTCGAACGGCCGCACCAGCAGCAGCATCCCCGCCTGCTCCGGCGTACGGTCCGCCTTCAGCTGGTTGTCCTCCGCGCAGGCCGCCACCGTGTTCAGCCAGGTGTCCCCACCCCCGCGCGACTTCGGCTGCACGTGGTCGACGGTCGTGGCCCGCCGCCCGCAGTACGCGCACCGGTGCCGGTCACGCACCAGCACACCCCGCCGCGACCACGGCGCCCGTTGTCGGAACGGCACCCGCACGTACCGGCAGAGCCGGATGACCTGCGGCACCGGGACGTCGACGTCGGCGGCGCGGACGCGCAGCCCGGGATGCGCCTGCTCGACGACCGCCTTGTCCTGCATGACCAGGACCACGGCCCGCCGCAGCGACACCGTCGACAGCGGCTCGAAACTCGCATTCAGCACCAGCGTCTCGCGCATCTCCGCCCACCTCCCGGGCCCCGTTCGCCCCCCACGGGCGAAGTGGGTCCACTGTGCCCGCGGGCTCATCCGGGGACAACGCAATTTCCCCACGGAGGACGGCGGATGACCGGAGAAGGGCATTCCGGCAAAGCTCCGCGGAAGTTCCGGGAAAGGCAGCGCCGCTGCCGCGAGCGGAAAGCGGAACGGAAACGGGGGACGGGACGGGAAACGCAGCGAAGGGAGACGGGAAAACGGGGGAGCGGCGGACGAGGCGGGGCAGGCCACGGGCGCCGGGCGAAGGAGAACGCCTGCGCCCCGGATGCCGTCCCCCGTGAGACGGACACCCGGAGCGCGTCAGCCGGCGCGGACGCCCGGGTACGGTCCCGGACTCCGGCAGGCGGCCGGGGCACGGCGGACCGCACCCCCGGCCGTTCGGGCACGGGAGGGATCCGTCGCGCGACGCACCGCCGCCCCCGCCGCAGCGGTGCCGGCCACCCGGGACAGGGTCCGCCCGGGCGCATGTTCCGGGTGGCCGCGTCACCGGGCTCGCACCACTGTGCGTCGCCCGGCGCCACGCTGCAACGCAATAACCGGGACGGCCGCCTCAGCCGCCCGCCGGCACCTCGTACTCGCCGATCAGCTGCGCCCGCGCGAGCGTGTGGAAGCGGAGGTTGAAGCCCACCACCGCAGGCGATGCGCTCGCGTCGGGTCCGAGCTTCTCCGCGTCCACCGCGTACACGGTGAACACATACCGGTGCGGACCGTCCCCGGGCGGCGGCGCGGCCCCGCCGAAGTCGAACGAGCCGTAGTCGTTGCGCACCTGCACCGCACCCGCCGGCAGCCCGGCGAAGTTCCCGGTACCCGCGCCGCGCGGCAGCTCCGTCACCGACGCCGGGATGTCGAACACCACCCAGTGCCAGAAGCCGCTGCCGGTCGGCGCGTCCGGGTCGTAGCAGGTGACCGCGAAACTCTGCGTCCCCTCAGGGAAGCCCTCCCAGCGCAGGTGCGGCGACGTGTTGCCCGCCGCGAACACCTGATCGTCCTTCAGCGTCGCGCCCGGCGACACGTCGTCACTGACCACCGTGAACGCCGGAACCGGCGGATGGAAGTCATGGGGGAGCGGCCGCCGCGCTTGCTCGGTCACCTCGACACCTCCTGATCGCATGCCACAGCCAAAGCCTTCGCAGGCGAGCCTAGAACCCTAGAACCAGTTCCGCTTGGCACCCACCTCGGCGAGCCACTGGTGCAGGTACGCCGCCCAGTCCGTCTCCTCGAACGCGTGCAGGCTCATCGTGAACGACCGGTGCGTGTCACTGCCGGTGCTGAACAGCCCCGGCTTCTTGTCCATCTCCAGCACCACGTCCATCTCGCCGCCGTCCGCCACGAACGTCAGCTCCACCTCTTTCAGCCCGGGGTACTGGCTCGGCACCCGGAACTCGATCTCCTGGTAGAAGGGCAGCCGCTGCCTCGTGTGATGCAGGTGCCCCTTCTCCAGGTCGGCGCTCTTGAAGGCGAACCCCAGCTGCCCGAACGCGTCCAGCAGGGCCTGCTGGGCCGGCAGCGGATGGACGTTCACCGGGTCGAGATCGCCCTTGTCCACCGCCCTGGCGATCGCCAGCTCCGTGGTGACCCCCACGTTCATCCCGGTCAGATGCCGGCCCAGGAACATCGTCACCGGCGTCTCCCACGGGACCTCCAGCGTGAAGGGCACCTGGTGCACGGCGCCCGGCTGGAGCACGAACTCCCCGCCGATCTGCTCCCGGTGGAACTCGATGTTCTGGTGGTACTCGCTCGTGTTGCCCTGCGCGTCCCGGCGCTCCACCTCGACCCGTGCCTGCAGGCCCACCGACAGCCCCTGGATCCGCTGCTCGACCGAGCCGCCCTGGACGCGCACCTCGCCGTGGACCGCGCCACCGGGTTCCACGTCCGCCTGCACCAGCTCGGTCTCCACCGACGCGCCGCCCGCACCCAGGCTCGCCATCAGCTTCTTGAACCCCATGCCCTCACCTCTCGGTTTGCCGCCTCTTGCACAGATCTTGGCGAAGACTACGAACGCCAGGCGCCGCCGCCTGGTTCCACTACGCTCGGTCCCCGTGATCACCGCACCCGGCAGGACACCGCTGCCCCGGTCCTTCTTCGACCGGCCCGTCCTGGAGATCGCCCCCGACCTCCTGGGCCGCGTCCTGGTACGGGCCACCGACGACGGCCCCATCGAACTGCGGCTCACCGAGGTCGAGGCGTACGACGGCCCCAACGACCCCGGCTCCCACGCCTACCGCGGCCGCACCGACCGCAACGCCGTGATGTTCGGCCCGCCGGGACACACCTACGTCTACTTCACCTACGGCATGTGGCACTGCCTGAACCTGGTCTGCGGACCGGAGGGACGGCCGAGCGGGGTCCTGCTGCGAGCCGGCGAGATCATCGCCGGCGCCGGCCTCGCCCGCGTCCACCGGCCCACCTCGCGCAAGGACAGCGACCTCGCCCAGGGCCCGGCCCGGCTCGCTACCGCCCTCGTCGTCGACCGCACCCTGAACGGCGCCGACGCCTGCTCCGACGGCTCCGGGCCGTTCCGCATCCTGGCCGGCGCCCCGCCCGCCCCCAGCGCGGTCCGCACCGGCCCGCGCACCGGCGTCGGCGGCGAGGGCGCCGCCCACCCCTGGCGCTACTGGATCGACGGCGACCCCACGGTCAGTCCCTACCGCGCCCACGCCCCGCGCAGGCGCGGCGAAACCACGGAGCGCCCGGGACCCGGGAGCGCGTAGGCTCGGACCTGGCTGTAGCCGCACCCCTGAGCACGACCCCTTCAGCTGGCCCCGCGGGGGCCGGCCCTTGGTATGAGGAGACACGGAACCGTGACGGACATCGTCGACGAGCTGCAGTGGCGCGGGCTGATCGCCGTATCCACTGACGAGGACGCACTGCGCAAGGCGTTCGCGGACGGCCCCGTCACGGTCTATTGCGGCTTCGACCCCACCGCCCCCAGCCTCCACCTCGGCAACCTGGTCCAGATCCTCACCCTGCGGCGGCTCCAGCACGCCGGCCACCGGCCGCTCGGCCTGGTCGGCGGGGCCACCGGCCTGATCGGCGACCCCAAGCCCACCGCCGAGCGGACGCTGAACGACCCGGCGGTCGTCGCCGAGTGGGTGGGGCGGGTCCGCGCCCAGATCGAGCCCTTCCTCTCCTTCGAGGGGCCCAACGCGGCGGTCATGGTCAACAACCTGGACTGGACGTCCGGCCTGTCCGCGATCGAGTTCCTGCGCGACGTCGGCAAGCACTTCCGGGTGAACAAGATGATCGCCAAGGAGGCGGTGTCCCGCCGGCTCAACTCCGACCAGGGCATCAGCTACACGGAGTTCAGCTACCAGATCCTCCAGGGCATGGACTTCCTGGAGCTCTACCGGCGCCACGGCTGCACCATGCAGACCGGCGGCAGCGACCAGTGGGGCAACCTCACCGCGGGCATCGACCTGATCCACCGGGTCGAGGGCGCCTCGGTGCACGCGCTGGCCACGCCGCTGATCACCAAGGCCGACGGCACCAAGTTCGGCAAGACCGAGGGCGGCGCCGTCTGGCTCGACCCCGAGATGACCACGCCGTACGCCTTCTACCAGTTCTGGCTGAACGCCGACGACCGCGACATCTCCACCTTCGTCCGCATCTTCAGCTTCAAGTCGCGCGAGGAGATCGAGGAGCTGGAGCGCTCCACGGCCGAGCGCCCGCAGGCGCGTGCCGCCCAGCGCGCGCTCGCGGAGGAGCTGACCACGCTGGTGCACGGCGCCGAGCAGTGCACCGCGGTCGTCGCCGCGTCCAGGGCACTTTTCGGCCAGGGGGACCTCGCGGAGCTGGACGAGCGCACGCTGGCCGCCGCCCTGAGCGAGCTGCCCCGGGCCCAGGTCAGCGAACTCGCTCCGGTCGCCGACCTGCTGGCTGCCGTCGAGCTGGTCCCCAGCAAGTCCGCCGCCCGCCGCACCATCAAGGAGGGCGGCGCCTACCTGAACAACGCCAAGGTGGAGACCGAGGACGCGGTGCCGGCCGCAGCCGACCTGCTGCACGGCCGCTGGCTGGTGTTGCGGCGGGGCAAGCGCAACCTCGGCGCGGTCGAACTCACCGCGGGCTGACCCGGGCTGACGCCCCGTCGGCCGGTGAGGCCGAAAATATACGTTTGAGCGACGGCTGAGCTTGACTCGGCCGTCGCTCGTGCGTAATGTAGATCGAGCCGCTGAAACGGTGGGACGGGTTCACCCGGACCCCATCGGACGAGCGGCCACCCACTACCTACGACTTCCCGTTCATCGGGTCGAATTTTGGTGCGCCAAAATTCAATTCGATGAGGCCGATTAGGAAACGGCCAGGGAATCGGGTACGGTGGGAACACAACGAAGGGAAAGCCCGGAGGGGACCTGAAAAGGCCACCGAAGGCAGCTTCCGTTCCTTGAGAACTCAACAGCGTGCCAAAAGTCAACGCCAGATATGTTGATACCCCGTCCCTCACGGATTCATCCGTGGTGGATGAGGTTCCTTTGAAAGTCCTTCCCGTTGCTGGGAAGGCAATACACAGCGAGGACGCTGTGCACTGCGGGGATTATTCCTCCTCGCGGTGCCGCTCTTTCGTGTGTTGCCGGGATTACCCGGAAGCATTCACGGAGAGTTTGATCCTGGCTCAGGACGAACGCTGGCGGCGTGCTTAACACATGCAAGTCGAACGGTGAAGCCCTTCGGGG
>NZ_JBIRRR010000002.1:0-50979 GCF_044333795.1 Streptomyces sp. NPDC020917
CTCGCCCCCTCGTACCTCGGGGCCTGCGCGCGTTCTCCCTCTAGACACCGGCGGGCCCTTCGGCTCGGGCGCTACAAAAACGGGTGAGGCAGCACATTCAACCGATCACCCCCTCCCCCTCAAAAAGGGCCGCTCTCGGGACCCCGCAGTACCGTGGAAGACCGAGGAGGTCGCTCATGGACACCTGGCTCGCGATCGCCGCGATCGCTGTGACGTGCGTGTTCTTCATTTGGATCTTGACCAGGCAGGCCTCCCAGCAGCGGGCGGGCACCCTTCACCATCCCGAGGACGAGCAGTTGCGGGAGGACGCGGACACCAGGGACGTGTCGACCCGGCTCGTGGACATCCCGTGGCGCGGCGGGCACACGCCACCCCCCGATCACCTGCCCCCGGCTGCCGCCCCGGACGCCGTCACCGAGCCCGCGGTCTTCCTCGAACCGGAACCCGCGACCGACGCCTCCGGCGACCACCCCGCAGACGCCCCCGACGACCACCTCTCAGCGAACCCGGCCCACAAGGTGGACGTCCCAGGCGGACCTGACCAGCGGAGCTAGCCCCAAAAACGGGTGAGGCTGCACATGCAGAACGTCCCCGGGTTCGCTGTCAGGGTGACCCTGGACTACCTGTCTGGGGTGCCCCAGAGGCCCGCACCAATTCTCCCGGGTGCCCCCGTGTAGGCATCGAGCCAAAGGGCCCGCCGGTGTCTAGAGGGAGAACGCGCGCAGGCCCCCGAGGTACGAGGGGGGCGAGCACGATCGACCGGCAGACACCGGACTTAAGGGCCCGGCGGCGAGAGGCCGGCAAAAAAAGGGGCCAGGACGTTCACTCTGCGGACTCGGGTAACCGATCACGTCCAGCCGATCCGTCCACCTTGCGAGCTACCCGCACCGATCACCTTCACCCGATCTCGTCCACCTTGCGAGCTACCCGCACCGATCACGCCCAGCCGATCCGTTCACCTGACAAGCTAGTTCAACCCCTCACGTGCACCCCCACCTCCCCCGCCCCAACCAGTCCGTGCTGGGCGGTCCAGGTTCTGATGGCTGCGGCGATTTCGGTGGGGCGGTCTTCGGGGGCGTGGTGGGCGGCGGGGCCGCAGGGGGTGACGTCGAGGGCGGCGATGTGGGAGCGGCACCACGCGGTCATCGTGGCGTCGATGAGCAGCGAGCCCGCGCCGCCGTCGAAGGTCAGGAGCAGTTTGGGGACGTCCGGGCTGGTGGCCATCCATGTGCCGAACTCCCGCATGCGCGTGACGAGTTCGGCGGGTTCGCCGTCGAGGGGGATCTGCCGGGCCCAGGCGAGCAGGGGGCGGCGGCTCTCGCGGTCGGGGTAGGGGGCGAGGTAGGCGGCCAGGTCGTCGTCGCTGACGGGGGTGCGGACGCCGCCGCCGGTGAAGGCCGTCCGGACCAGGGCGTCGGTGCCCAGGAGCGTCTCCTCGGCTTCGGGCGAGCGGACGGTGCGGGAGCGCTGCTGCGCGTTCGGGGAGAGTTCCGCCCAGGTCATGGGCTTGACGATGGCCTCCAGGAACACGATGCCGAGCACCCGCTCGGGGTGGCGTGCGGCCCAGTCGAGGGCGAGGGTGCCGCCCCAGTCGTGGCCGACGAGGATGACCCGGTCCAGTCCGAGGGCGTCGAACCAGGCGTCGAGGTAGCGGGCGTGGTCGGCGAAGGTGTGGTCGAGGGCGGGTTTGCCGGAGCCGCCCATGCCGATGAGGTCGGGTGCCAGCAGCCGGCCGGGGCCGAGGCCGGGCATCACGTTGCGCCACACATGGGAGGAGCCGGGGTTGCCGTGCAGCAGCACGATCGGGGTGCCGCTGCCGGTCTCCCGGTAGTTCATGGTCGAGTCGAGCACGTCGACGGTAGGCATGGCGGATCCACGTCCTTTCGCGGGACGGATAAACGTTGGTCTCACTAACGTTCGTGCCACTTACGAATCTAGGTCGTTAGTGCGACTAACGCAACCGGGTACGATGGCCGGCATGGGCGAGGCGATGGACGGCAGCTGGGACGAGCAGGCGGCACCGGAGAGGCTGCGCGGGCTGCCCAGCCGGATGCTGGGGCGCGCCTCGGTGCACGCCGACCGGCTGGTGGGTGAGGCGCTGGGCGGGGCCGGCGCCCGCAAGTGGCACTACGGGGTGCTGGTGGCGCTGCGCGAGGGCGGACCGGCCAGCCAGTCGGAGCTCAGCGCGCGGACCGGCGTCTACCGCAGCGACATGGTCGCGGTCGTCAACGAACTCGCCGACCAGGGACACGTCGAGCGCACCGCCGACCCCGCGGACCGCCGCCGCAACGTCATCACGCTCACCGCGCAGGGTCGCCGCCACCTGCGGCGGCTCGACCGGCTCGTCGACTCCGCCCAGGACGACCTGCTCGCCCCGCTGGCCCCGGACGAGCGCGAGCAGTTCGCCGCCCTGCTGAGGACCGTGCTCGACCACCACGCCGCGCGGCAGGCGGCGCGCCGGGCGGCACCCCCTGCCCCCTGAGGCCGGCGGCCTAGACGGCTTCGCGGACCCGGGTCGCCCGGTATCCGCGGCGGGCGTACGCCGCCCGGCCCGCGACGTGCAGGGCGGCCGCGTACAGGGCCAGGACAGCGGCGAGCAGTACGTAGTAGGCGGGCGGCAGGACCGTCATGCCGAGCACGGGTGCGAGGGGTGAGAGGGGCAGGAGCACGCCGAGCCCGGCCAGGGCGGCGGAGGCGGCCCGGATCGCCACCGGGGCCCGGCCCCGGGCGTCCGCCTTCCGGCCGCGGCCCGGGCGCAGCAGCAGCATCACCAGCGCCTGCGTGATCAGGTTCTCGGTGAACCAGCCGGCGTGGAAGGCTGCCTGGCCGCTGCTGTGGTGCGCCGCGGGGACGGTGGTCAGCAGGACGGCGAAGATCGTCAGGTCGGCGGCGGCGTTCAGGACCCCGAAGGCGGTGATGAAGCGCAGGAAGTCCGGCGGCCGCAGTGCGGCGGGGCGGCGCAGCGCACCGGGCTCGGGGCGGTCGGCGGCGAAGGCGAGCTGGGCCGCGTCGAAGCACAGGTTCTGCAGCAGCACCTGCGCGGGCAGCATCGGCAGGAACGGCAGCAGCAGCCCGGCCGCGAGCATCGCGATGACGTTGCCGAGGTTCGAGGACAGCACGATCCGCAGGTAGGTGCCGATGGTGGCGGTGCAGTGGCGCCCGGCGGCGATCGCGTGGTCGATGGCGGTCAGGTCCTTCTCCGCCAGCACGGTGTCGGCCGCGTCCCTGGTGACGTCGACCGCGTCGCTCGGGCACAGGCCCACGTCCGAGGCGTGCAGCGCGGGCAGGTCGTTGACGCCGTCGCCGAGGAAGCCGGTGACGTGTCCGGCCCGGCGCAGGGCGTGCACGATGCGCGCCTTGTGCTCGGGGGTGCAGCGGGCGAACACCGCGGTATGCCCGGCGAGTTCGGTGAGCTGGTCGTCGGAGAGGGCGTCGATGCGGCCGGCGCTGACCACCTCGCCCGGGTCGAAGCCGAGGTCGCGGCAGACGCGCGCGGCCGTTCCCGGGTGGTCGCCGGTGACGACCTTCACCGCGACGCCGTGCTCGGCCAGGCCGGCCAGCGCCGCGGCGGCGGTGGGGGCGAGGGTGTCGCGCAGGGCGACGAACCCGACGAGGACCAGGCCTTGTTCGTCGGCGGCGCGGTAGCCGCCGAGGCGCGCGGGCCGCTCGTCCACGGCGACGGCGAGCAGCCGCAGCCCCTCCTCGGCGCGGGTCGCGGCCAGCGCGGACAGCCGGTTCCGCTCGTCGGCGTCCAGGGCGCGGTCGGCCGCGGCGCCGTGCATGCCGTCCGGCTGCGGCGTCCTGACCCGGGTGCAGCGGTCGAGGACCGCCTCCACCGCGCCCTTGACCACCAGGGTGTGGCGGCCGCGGTGGCCCGGCCGGTGGACCACCGCGGTGGACAGCCGCCGGGCCGGGTCGAAGGGCAGCGCGGCGACGCCCTCCCAGTCACCGGTGTCCGGTGGCCACGCGCCCGCCTCGCCCGTGATGACCTCCCACGGCGCCGACGGGTCCGGCTCCCCCGCGGCGGCCGCGTCCGGCTCGTGCCCGGCGTCCTCGCGGCCGCCGGCCGCGGCGTCGAGGATGGCCTCGTCCAGGGTGTCGGGGGCGGGCAGGTCCGCGAGGTGCAGTGTCCACAGGCTGTTGACGGCGGCCCAGCGCAGCACCTCCGGGTCGTCCTGCCCGCCGGGGTCCCAGGCGGCCTCGACGACCGGCCGGTCCAGGGTGAGGGTGCCGGTCTTGTCGGTGCACAGGACGTCCATCGCGCCGAGGTTGTGCAGGGCCGGCAGCCACCGCACGATCACCCCGTGGTCGCGGGCCAGCGCGGCCGCCCGGCGGGCCAGCACCGTGGTGACGACCACCGGCAGCATCTCCGGGGTCAGCCCGACCGCCACCGCCACCGCGAACGGCAGCGTCTCCAAACCCCGCCCGCGTACCGCCGCGTTGGCGATCAGCACCAGCGGCGGGGTGAGCAGCATGAAGCGCACGAGGATCCACGCGATGCCGTTCACCGCGCGGTCGAACGCCGACTCCCGCCGACCGCCGCGCTCTCCGCGGCGGCCGTGGGCGCGGGCGAGCAGGGTGTGCGGGCCGGTCGAGGTGACGACGGCGGTGCCGCTGCCCGAGACGACGCTGCTGCCCTGGAAGCACAGGTGCGGGCGCTCGGCGTCCCCGGCGGCGGGCAGCGTGAGCGGCTCCTGCACGGGCGCCTTGGCGACCTCCGCCGACTCGCCGGTCAACGCGGCCTGGCGCACGGTCAGATGGTGGGCGCGCAGCAGCCTGGCGTCGGCGGGCACCACGTCGCCGGGCCCGAGCCGGATCACGTCGCCGGGCACCAGCAGCGCCACCGGCACCTCGCGCAGCCGCGGCGCGGACCCCGGCGCGGCCCTTCGCTGGACCGACGCGGTCGCCGCGACGAGCTGCCGCAGGGCCGCGGCCGAGCGGTCGGCCCGGTGCTCGGCGCGGGTGCGCAGCACGCAGCTGACCAGCACCAGCACGGTGATCACGCACGCCATGGCCCACGAGCCGACCAGCGAGGAGGCCACGCCCAGGCACAGCAGGACCGCGGTGAACGGGTCGCGCACGGTGGCCGCGAAACGGCGCGGCCAGGACGCGGGGCGCTGCCCGGGAACGGTGTTCTCGCCGTACAGGGCGAGCCGTTCCTCGGCCTCGGACTCGGTCAGCCCGCGCGGTCCGGTGCCGAGCCTGCGCAGCACCTCAAGGGCACTGGCGTCCGCCAGGTCCTGCCCGGCGAGGGCGGCGGCGTGCGGGAGCACCCGGGGGCCGCCTGCCTCCGGGCTGTGCTCCGCGGTGGGACCCTCAGGCGCCCAGGCCACGGGCGTCCCGTGACACCCGGGGCCGGGCGAGGGTGCCCTGGGCGGTCTCGTCGCCGGCGAGTTGAGCCACCATCACCCGCACCACCGTCACCACGTCCGGGTCGTCGACGAGGTAGACCTGGCGCCGGCCCTCGCGGCGGGCGTGCACCAGCCCGGCCAGCTTCAGCTTCGCCAGGTGCTGGCTCACCGCGGGCAGCGTGGCGCCGACGCGCTCGGCGAGCCCGGTCACGTCGCAGTCGCCCTGGGCGAGGATCCACACGATGTGCAGCCGCATCGGGGAGGCCAGGAGCCCGAAGGCGGCGGCCGCGCCCTGGAGCACCTCCGCACTGGGGTCGCCGAGCCGTTCGGCCGACCTCGTCACGTGAACCTCCCCTGGGGCGCCGCCTTGTCAGGGACCAGGGTACGCACCCCCGCTCGAGGCGGTCTCCCCCCTCCACGGCGCCCGCGGCCCGGCCGCGGTTTCGTCACGGCGTCGCAGTGAGGTTCTGATTCCGCCACAGAGTTGCATGCTTCAGCAATCACGCAACTCGACTCACTATGGTGGGCGCACCGGGGCGGGCGACGGCATGCCCGCCACGGTCTGTCGATCAGCGTATCGGGGGCGGACGTGAACGACGGTCACCAGGACACCACTTACCGGACCGAGTACGCCGCGGTCCTCGACGAGGCCCTGCACACCGAGGAGATCAGGCGGGCACTGCGGCTCGCCGAGGGGGTCACCGGGGAACCGGCGGGGCCGGGCACGGAGCTGCTGCGGGCGCGCGCGCTGGCGGCCGCCGACGACATCGCCGGGACCGCGGCCGGCGCCTACGCGCGGTACGCCGCGCTGCGGGACGCGCAGCGGGCCGGCCGCCGGGGGGACGTGCGCGGGCGCGCGGGCGGCGGACGCGAGGGGTCGGCGGGGCCGGGGATCACCGCGACGCTCGCCGTCCTGGTGCCCATGCTCAGCGGCATCGCCGCTGTGGCGTTCCTCACGCTGGGGTTCGTGCTGCGGGCGGCCGGCAGCGGCCACCGCGTCACCACGTCGCTGACCGGCGTCGGCTTCACCATGGGCGGGGTGTTCGGGGTCTCGCTGCTGGTCGGCCTGGCCGGGCTGGTGCTCACCGCCCGCCGGGACGCCGCCGCGGCCCGCACCGCGCTGGAGGTCACCGCGGCCCGCACCGCGTGGCGGCAGGCGCTGCTCACCGAGGGCGTGCTGCCGTACCTGCGCGCCTGCCTGGACGAGGACGCCCGCGCCGCGGGCCGGCCGCTGCCCAGCGCGGGCGTCAGCCTGGTCCGCAAGCGCCCCAAGCTCGGCTACACCAGCCCCGGGTTCGGCTCCTCCGGTGGCGGCGTGAGCCTGGTGCGCCAGCGCCCCAAGCTCGGCTACACCAGCCCGGGCTTCAGCAGCCCGGCCGACGGCGGCTCGTCCGCGTCCGCCCGCTGACCGCAGGGCGGACCCGGCGGAAGACGATCTGTGAGATGCCCCACATCAGCGGTGGGGCATCCGTCTCAGGGGCTCGCCCAGTCCCAGGCGTACCGCAGCGGCGGCTCTCCGTGCTTGCGGCGGTAGACGTAGACCGCCGCGACCTGCACGTCCTGACCCGGCTCCTCCAGGGGGCACGCGGCCGTGACCTGGAGCACGCGCGGCCGTCCCGACACCCTGATCCGGGTGCCGTCGGCCGGTCCGCCCTCCAGCTCAGCCGTCTCCCAGGCCACCGACAGTCCCCCTGCTTGCTCCAGTGCTTCGGACATGGCGAACACTTTAGAGGTTGCGTAATCCGGGAACCATCGAGTCCGCTCGCCCGTCTACGCGACTGTAGTCGCCGGGCCCCTGCGGCCCGGCCGACTCTCAGGGTGCCCACAGCGGCATGACCTACTCTTGCGCCGTCGCGCAAGTGTGACCTCAGGGGGCGGAGCCACCGCTTCGCCCGCCGTACGACTGGCACGCCTCACACGGGCTGCCCGGGCAAGGGAGTGGAGATGACGGAACCCTGGGGCGGCCCCGCCGGGCGGGCACCGCATGACCAGGCCCCTCGCACGCCGCGCCCGCGTACCGGCCCGGACGACGCCGGCTTCGGCGTCCCGAGGCAGGGCGGCGGCTACGGCGGTCCCGACGACGGCGACCAGGACGAGCAGGGCGGCGGCTACGGCTCCGACGGCCACAGTCCCAGCGCGGGCGACGGGCCGATACCCGGTGGCCGGGCCGCCCGCCGCAAGGCCGGGAAGCGCGGCAGCCGCCCGGGCCTGCGCAAGTTCCTGCGCATCGCGGCGATCTGCTGCGCGGTGCTGCTGCTGGCCACCGCCGGCGCGGGCTACTGGCTCTACCAGCACCTGAACGGCAACATCACCGCCGTCTCGCTGACCGACGGCGCCGGGAAGGACAGCGCGGGCCACGAGAAGGCCGACGCCTTCGGCCGCACCCCGATCAACCTCCTGGTGATGGGCAGCGACGGCCGCACCACCGCCGAGGACTGCAAGCTGGGCGGCGGGTGCGCGAAGACCGGCGTGCAGACCGGCGAGCACGCCGACGTCGAGATGGTCGTGCACATCTCCGCGGACCGCTCCAACGCGACCGTGATGAGCATCCCGCGCGACACCGTCACCGACATCCCGGCCTGCACCAACCCCAAGACCCGCACGTCCACGGCCGGTTACCACGGCATGATCAACAGCGCGCTGAGCTACGGCCAGGCGTGCCAGGTCGCCGCCGTCCACAAGCTGACCGGCATACCCATCGACCACTTCATCCAGGTCGACTTCTCCGGCGTGGTCCAGATGTCCGACGCGGTCGGCGGCGTGCCGGTGTGCGTCGACGGCAACGTCTACGACACCTACTCGCACCTGAAGCTCTCCCAGGGCAACCACACCCTCAAGGGCGTGGCGGCACTGGAGTTCCTGCGCTCGCGGCACGGCTTTGGCGACGGCAGCGACCTGGGCCGCACCTACGCCCAGCACCTCTACCTCAGCTCGATGATCCGCAAGTTCAAGAGCGCCGGCACCCTGACCAACCCCAAGGCCCTCTACGACCTCGCGGACGCCGCCACCAAGGCGCTGACCGTCGACACCGGCCTCGGCAGCGTCAGCAAGCTCATCGGCCTGGCCGACGACCTCAACAAGGTGCCGTCCAAGCGGATCACGTTCACCACCATGCAGACCCAGACCGACCCGGCCGACGCGAACCGGGTGATCGTCGGCGCGGGCGCCGCCACCCTGTTCTCCACGATCGCCAACGACCAGTCGCTGACGACCGCGTCCGGCGGCAAGTCCACCGCGGCCTCGGCGACCGCCTCGCCGACGGCGACCCCGGTGCCGGCGTCGCAGATCGCGGTCCGGGTGGAGAACGGCAACGGCCTGCCGGGGCGCGCCTCGGGCGTCGCCACCGCACTGGTCGGCAAGGGCTTCACCCAGGCCGTCAGCGCCGGCAACGCCCCCGCGCACGCCGCCCAGTCGACCCTGACCTACGGGCCGGGCCAGAAAGAGGAGGCGCAGAGCGTCGCCGCCTCCCTGGGGCTGCCGGCCTCGCACCTGAAGCAGGGCACCTACCGGGGCCTGACGCTGGTGGTCGGCCAGGACTGGCAGAGCGGCACCACCTTCCCCGGCGGGACGGGTAAGCCGGCCCCCGCGGACACGCAGGCCGCGCTCAACAACGCCCACTCGCAGACCGCCGACGAGTCCGGCACCTGCGCCAAGGTCAGCCACTACAAGACGGTCGAGATCAACGGCGTGCCGATGACCCCGGGCCAGGCGTACGCCGCCGCGGGCACCAAGCCCGACTCGGACGCCTGACGCCGGACGGACACCTGACGCCGCAGCGCCCGGCGCCTCGCGCGCTGCGGGCTCCTGGCGCCCGGCATCCGGCGCCTCATCCGCGCCGAACGCCCGTCCGTGGCGCCCCCGTTCAGCCCGCGGCGGCCGCGGGGGCGGTCAGGGTGGCGCGGGCGGCGGCCGCCAGCGCCACCGGGTCGCCGGTCGGTGTGACCGGGAAGCGGGTAGCCGCCCCGGTCCACGCCCGCCCGATCGCGTACCAGTCGATCGGCGCGGGCGCACCGCCCTGCGCGAGCGCGGTGTCCAGCGACCCGAAGTACCGCTGCCACCGGTCGAGGTAGTAGCCGCCGACCAGGCCCGACCACTCGCGGTTGGCGTAGTCGGAGAGCCGGCCGGCGACCGCGGGCGTGTCGCCCCAGGTGGTGATCAGCGACCGCAGGTCGCGCTGTACCGCGGCCCGGTCGGCCGCGGTTCCGGCGGCCTCGCTGCCGTACCGCAGCCAGCGGCCCAGCAGGAACTCCGGGCGCGAGGCGAGCAGCGCGTCCAGGCCGCGCATCGCGCCGAGCCACTGCCCGGACAACTCCCGGAACAGCGGCCGGTCCTCGGCGGTGTACGCGGCCCTGATCCGCGGCAGCCAGGACCGGCTGCGGTTGGACAGCACCTGGCGGGCGACGTCGACCAGGTCGAAGCGGTACAGCGCGCTGCCGCGCAACCGCGGTGCGGCCTTGAGGAGTTCGTCGAGCGCGCCGTCGAAGGCGGCCGTGTCGTAGCGGGTCCTGCCGGGCGAGGTCGGGGAGGCGTGGACGGCGGTCAGGCTCGGCCGCGCGGCGAACAGCCCGTCCGGCGCCTCGCTCCAGCCGTCGGCGGGCATCGCGTAGGCGGTCCGCGCGAGGATCCGCCAGGCGGCCTCGGCGTGCGGGTCGGCGGTGCCGTAGCGGGCGTCGGCGTACCGGCGGAACCAGCCGGCGAAGTCGGGCCGGGCGGGCTGCCAGGCCAGTTCGGTGAGGAACGCGAACGCCGCGTCGTCGGTGTCGTCGGCCTCGGGCAGTACCGCGATGCCCGTCAAGGGGCTCGCGGGCGCGGCCAGTTGGGCGAAGAAGCGGGTGTTCCACACGGCGGCGTTCGCGCCGATCGTGGTGTGCCCGCCGAAGTTCCAGATCGCGCCGAAGGCGTACGGCGTTCCGGCGAAGCGGGTGGCGGGGTCGGAGGACGGGTCGGTGTCGGGATAGCGGTCGGTGAGCCCGTCGATGACGAGCATCCGCGACCGGTCGACGCCCGACAGCAGTTCCGCGGTCGGGTTGCGCTGCCAGCCGAGGATGACCCAGGTCGCGCCGGGGTGTGCGGCCTCCAGTGCGGACTGCACCGCCTGGGCCGCGGCGGGGACCGGCACACTGCCGGGGTTGCCGCCCTCGTGCAGCAGGTCCATCTTGAACGCGCCGCTGGGGCCGAGCAGTCGGGCCTGTGTGCGGTAGAACGCGGCGGCGAGCCGGCCGAACACGGGCGTGCGCGGGTCGAGCCAGTCGGGCCGCGCCGTGCCGCTCCAGGTGCCCTGCGGGACGACCGCCGCGCCGGGGTTGCGCGCGGTGAAGCCGCCGGGCACCGTGCCGTAGTAGCCGGGGAGGATCGGGTCGATGCCCAGCGCGCGCATCCGGTCGGCGATCCGGCGGCCGAGGGCCGCCCGCCGGTCGATGAGCGCCTGGCTCTCCTGGTCGGCGCCGAGGTTGGACATGTTCTGCAGCAGCCACCACGGCTGGTGGGCGGGCAGCGGGATCCAGGCGCGCACCTCGTCGGCGGTGTAGCCGAAGCCCTGCAGCGTCCGCTGGTACACCGCCTCCATGCCCACCGGCAGGAAGAACGCGTTGATGCCGTGCAGGGCGGCCACGTCGATCTCGCGCTGCCAGCGGGTCCAGTCCCAGTAGGCGTTGGTGTAGCCGTCGGCGGTGTCGTTGGACAGCACCCGCCGCGGCACGTTCGCGGTGCGGACCACGGGCGCGGACGGCAGCGGCGGGCGGCCGGTGACCGCGATCGGTTCGGCGGACGCGTCCGAGGACCACGAGACGTCCACGTGCGCGGTGTACATGAGGTAGGCGCCGACCCCGGTCAGCAGGGCGCTCGGCGAGCTGCCGGAGACCAGCACCCGCCCGCCGTGCCGGCCGATCGCGTAGCGCTCCCGGCCCGAGGCGTCGGGCGCGAGGGTGCCGAGGTCGATCCCGGACGACCAGGCCGGGACCGTCCGCCGCACCACGCCGCGGGCGGCCGCGGTGGAGAAGGCGGCGGGCGCCCCGGCTCGGGGAGGGGCCGCGGGAAGGGCCGCCCGGGCGGGCGCCGCCGCGACCGCGCCCGCCAGCAGGGCGAGTCCGAGCCCGCCGGCGACGGCGGTGGACCTGACAGGACGCAGACGCATGCGGCGCTCGATTCTCGTCGTCGGTGCCGGTGGTGGCCGGCCGGTACCGGCCGGTGGGGGTGCCGCCGCTGGCGGCGGGTCGGTGCCGGTGGACTGCCGGCGACGGCGGGCGGCGGTTCGCCGGCCCCGCCGGAACGCCGTCGCTGGCATCGTGCGGTGACCGTGCGTGTTCCGGGCCGCGCCCCACACCCGATTCATGCGAAAAGCTGCCCGTATGGCGTAATGGGAGGGTTCGCCCCCGGGCGCCGCGGCACGGAATACCGTAGAGGGGCGTTAAGAATCCGTATGGACTCGTGGCCGGGCGGACCTGCGGGGTCGGCGGTCCCGCACGCTGGCCGAGGCGCGAAGTGGACGGTGGCGGCGCGCCGGTGACCATCCGCGGCGTGGCGGAGCGGCCGGTGCCCAGGCACCCGGGCGGCGGGCCGCCGCGGGGTGCCGCGCATAGGCTGACCTCAGATTTCCCTTGATTCCGCGCACCGCGATGGCCGGATTCCGCCGTACGAGACACAGGAGCAGATGACGGATGGCCACGGCAGAGCACACCGGCACGTCCGCGGACGAGCACCCGGGCCGGGTCCGCGCGTGGCTGCTGGAGGGCCTGGCCGACATGGCCAAGCACCAGCAGGGCGGCGGCGCGGAGCAGGAGCCGGCGCACCGCGGCCAGCGGTGGTACCGCGTCATGTGCCTGACCGGCGTCGACTACTTCTCCACCCTGGGGTACCAGCCGGGCATCGCCGCGCTCGCCGCCGGGCTGCTGTCGCCGATCGCCACGATCGTGCTGGTCGTGGTGACGCTGGCCGGCGCGCTGCCGGTCTACCGGCGGGTGGCGGAGGACAGCCCGCACGGCGCGGGCTCGATCGCGATGCTGGAGCGGCTGCTGTCGTTCTGGAAGGGCAAGCTGTTCGTGCTGGCCCTGCTGGGCTTCGCGGCGACCGACTTCCTGATCACGATGACGCTGTCGGCCGCCGACGCCTCCACCCACCTGGTGGAGAACCCGCACTTCTCGGGCGCCCTGCACAGCCACCAGATGCTGATCACGCTGCTGCTGCTGGCGCTGCTCGGCGCGGTGTTCCTCAAGGGCTTCCTGGAGGCGATCGGCGTCGCGGTGGTGCTCGTCGGCATCTACCTGGCGCTGAACGTGGTCGTGGTGGTCGACGGCCTGTGGCACGTGCTGACCGCCGCGCACCTGGTCACCGACTGGACGAGCGGGCTGACCGCCGAGCGCGGCAACGTCTTCGTGATGATCGGCGTGTCCCTGCTGATCTTCCCCAAGCTGGCGCTGGGCATGTCCGGCTTCGAGACCGGCGTCGCGGTGATGCCGCACGTCCAGGGCGACCAGGACGACACCGAGCAGCGGCCCACCGGCCGGATCCGGGACACCAAGAAGCTGCTCACCACCGCCGCGCTGATCATGAGCTGCTTCCTGATCACCACCAGCTTCATCACCACGGTGCTGATCCCCAAGCAGGAGTTCCAGCCCGGCGGCCAGGCCAACGGCCGCGCCCTGGCCTATCTGGCGCACGAGTACCTCGGGTCGGCGTTCGGCACGGTCTACGACTTCTCCACCATCGCGATCCTGTGGTTCGCCGGCGCCTCCGCGATGGCCGGCCTGCTCAACCTGATGCCGCGCTACCTGCCCCGGTACGGGATGGCGCCGCACTGGGCGCGCGCCGTGCGGCCGATGGTGCTGGTCTTCATCCTCGTCGCGTTCCTGGTGACCTGGATCTTCGACGCCAACGTCGACAAGCAGGGCGGCGCCTACGCCACCGGCGTCCTGGTGCTGATGAGTTCGGCGGCGGTCGCGGTGACCATCTCCGCCCGCCGCAGCCGCGACCGGCGGTGGACCGTCATCTTCGGCGTCATCGCGGCCGTCTTCCTCTACACGACCGTGGTCAACGTGCTGGAGCGGCCCGACGGTGTGAAGATCGGTGCCTGCTTCATCGCCGGCATCGTGCTGATCTCGCTGCTGTCCCGGCTGGCCCGCGCCTTCGAGCTGCGGGTGACGGGCGTGGAGATGGACGACATGGCGGCCCGCTTCGTGCGCGACATCGCCAGCCGCCGCATCCGGTTCATCGCCAACGAGCCCGACAACCGGGACGCGGCCGAGTACCGGGACAAGGCGCAACAGATCCGCTCCGACAACGACCTCCTGCCGGAGGACGACGTCGTCTTCGTGGAGGTCACCGTCCGGGACGCCTCGGACTTCGAGTCCGCGGTCACCGTCCGCGGCGAGGTGCTGCACGGCCGCTACCGGGTCCTGACCCTGGAGGGCACCTCGGTGCCCAACGCGCTGGCCGCGATGCTGCTGCACGTGCGGGACAGCACCGGCTGCATCCCGCACATCTACTTCGAGTGGACCGAGGGCAGCCCGTTCGCCAACTTCATGCGGTTCTTCCTCTTCGGCCACGGCGAGGTCGCGCCGGTCACCCGCGAGGTGCTGCGCGAGGCCGAGCACGACCCCAAGCGCCGGCCGCGGGTGCACGTCGGCTGACCGCGGGCGCACCTCGGCCGACCGCCCGGCACCGCGCCCGGGCCGGCCGGCTCAGGGCGCGGTGAACAGGCCGGGGAAGGCGGGGGCGCGCCAGGGCCGGCGGCCCCATGCCAGGACGCCGCCGCGGGCCAGGGCGGCGGTAGTGGTGCGCCGCCCGAGCGCGATCAGGAAGAACGTCACCGGCTCCAGCAGGATCGTGCAGTCCGGGCGGCGCGGCGGTTCCGCGCTCACCTGCACCGCGCCGCCGGTGAAGGTCACCGCGAACCGGGCGCCGCCGCGTATCCGCAGCAGGTAGCAGCCGCTGTGCCCGGCGGCCGCCGCGTTCACCACCCGGGGCATGCCCCACTGCAGGAACGGCATGGCAAGGGCGACCAGCCCGGCGTCGACCATGTGCGGGCGGCGCAGGGCGACGGCGATGTCGTAGCCGTGGCCCAGCATGTGGGTGAGCAGGTAGCTGCCGAGCACCCCGGAGTCCATCACGCCCAGCGGGCCGACGACCTCCTCGCCGGCCGGCCGCAGGGCGGCCGCCTCGGTGAAGGCGGCGGTGTGCCGGACGACGGCCTCGGCGAGGATCGCCGGGTCCCGCTCGGGGAACGCGGCCAGGGACGCGTCGTTGGCCGCCGCCAGGCCCCCGGGCGTGCCGTCCCCGTAGGGCAGCTCGCGGCCCGCGGCCAGACCCGCCATCAGCTCGTTCGCCAGGGCCAGGTGCGCGGCGGCCTCGGCGACCGTCCACCGCGCGCCCGGGATCGGCGCCGAGCCGTCGCCGCAGGAGCGCAGGAGGGCGGCGATGCGGTCGGCGACCGCGCCGACCGCCTCGGCCAGCGGCGGCCCGACGGAGGGCGCGGGGGCGCCGGCGGGCTCGGGGTCGGGGTCGGACTCGGGGTCGGACTCGGGGTCGGCGGTCATGGACGAGAAGCCTGGCCGACGCCGGCACGCCTGTCCAGGCCCGCGAGCAGGCCCGCTGCCGGGCGCGGGAGCAGGCCGATGACCGGCGCCCGATCAGTCGCGCACCGGCGACCCGGGCCGGCCCGCGCCGGGGCCCGACCGGCCCCGCGCAAACGCGAGCGAGTGCACCCGGTCGGCCCGCGCGTCCACCGCCGCATTAAGCCGACGAACTGGTCAAATGACGCATATCTGGCCCGCTCCCCCGCCCCTTGGAGGCCCGCATGCTCCGGAGACTCGGCGGCGTACTGATCGCCCTGACGGCTCTGCTGACCGGTATCACCGGGACGACGTCCGCGACCGCCGCGCCCACGCACGGCGAGCGGCTGCCCCACCCGGAACGCGACTGGATGGGCTCCTCGGTGGCCGCCCACGAAGGCAGGTCCGGCAAGGCGGTGAACACGCCTTCCCAGCGCGTCGCGCAGACCCCGGGCTTCGACGTCAGCAACTGGCAGGGCACCATCGACTGGCCGGCCGCCTACGCCAAGGGCGCCAAGTTCGCCTACATCAAGGCCACCGAGGGCACCACCTACAAGGACCCCTACTTCAGCGCGAACTACACCAACTCGTACTACGCCGGCTTCATCCGCGGCGCGTACCACTTCGCCACCCCGAACACCTCCAGCGGCACCGCGCAGGCCGACTTCTTCGTCTCGCACGGCGGCGGCTGGTCCAAGGACGGGCAGACGCTGCCGCCGCTGCTGGACATCGAGTACCCGGACGGCGCCGCCTGCTACGGCCTGAGCCAGAGCGCGATGCGCAGCTGGATCAAGGCGTTCATCGACCGCGTCCACACCAGGACCGGCCGCTGGGCGACGATCTACACGACCACCAACTGGTGGACGACGTGCACCGGCAACACCGCGACGTTCGCCGCGCACGACCCGCTGTTCGTCGCCCGCTACGCCTCGACCGCCGGCACGCTCCCGGCCGGCTGGCCGTTCTACACCTTCTGGCAGCACGCGGACTCCGGGACGTTCCCCGGCGACCAGGACTACTTCAACGGCCCGATGAGCGGGCTGCGCAACCTGGCCAACAACACCTGAGCGCACCCGCCGCGACATCGAGGCGCGCCCTCCCGCAGGTCCGCGGGAGGGCGTGCCTCGTCGCCTGTCAGACGGCGCCGAGCAGCGCGATCTCCTCGCGGCTCAGCACCAGGTCGGGGGCCTGCGCGGAGTCGCGGACGGTCTCGGGCCGGCTGGAGCCGGGGATCGGGACCACGACCGGGGACAGCGCGAGCATCCACGCCAGGCACACCCGCTGCGGGCTCACCCCGTGCGCCTGCGCGACCTCGGCGAAGGGCGCGAAGCGGGACCCGAGGCTGCCGGCGCCGGAGATGCCGCCGAGCGGGCTCCAGGGCAGGAAGGCGATGCCCAGCTCGTCGCACAGCTCCAGCTCCGGCTGGCTGGAGCGGTACGCGGGCGAGAACTGGTTCTGCACCGACACCAGCCGCCCGCCGAGGACCTCCTGGGCCTGGCGGATCTGCCCGGGGTTCGCGTTCGAGATGCCGGCCATCACGATCTTGCCCTCGTCCAGCAGCTCGGCGAGGGCGCCGACCGACTCGGCGTAGGGGACGGACGGGTCGGGCCGGTGGAACTGGTAGAGGCCGATCGCCTCGACGCCGAGCCGCTTCAGCGACGCCTCGCACGCCTCCTTGAGGTACTCCGGCCGGCCGTCGAGCGTCCACGAGCCGTCGCCGGGCCGCAGGTGCCCGCCCTTGGTGGCGACCAGCACGTCGGTGCCGCGCGGGTGGGAGGCGAGCGCCTTGGCGATCAGCGTCTCGTTGTGGCCCACCTCGCCGGCCAGCAGGTGGTAGGCGTCCGCGGTGTCGATCAGGGTGACGCCGGCGTCCAGGGCCGCGTGGATCGTCGCGACCGAGCGCGCCTCGTCCGGCCGGCCCTCGATCGACATGGGCATTCCGCCCAGCCCGATCGCGCTGACCTGGACGGTTCCGATACGGCGGGTCTGCATGTGGTGCTGCCTCTCCTGTCCGTGCTGCGCGGCCTGCGCCGCGCCCGCGATCTCCCACCATGACCCGTGACCGGCGGGTCCGTCCACTGCCACCGGGCATGACCATGACTTCTCCATGACCTGTCCATGACCAATCAGGGGGTTGATCCTTGGCCGCGACCACCGCGTCAATGTGACTTCCGGCGTATCCCGCTCCGGCGGGTGCGCAACTCCCCCCCACAGGAGGCGGCGTGGCGGCAGCGCAGGCTCGGAGGCCAGGAGTCGAGGTCCGCTCGATCGACTACGTCCCGCTGCGCGAACGCCACGGCAGGCTCTGGCACCTCGGCCCGCTGTGGTTCATGTCCAACGCCCAGATCGCCACGCTCGCGGTGGGGCTGATCGGCGTCGAGGGCGGCGGGAACCTCGTCTGGTCGCTGATCGCGATCGTGGCCGGGACCGTGCTGGGCACGTTCTTCATGGCGTTCCACTCCGCGCAGGGCCCGCAGCTCGGCCTGCCCCAGATGATCCAGTCCCGCCCGCAGTTCGGCTACGTCGGGGCACTGCTGGTGTGGCTGTTCGCCTACGTGCAGTACGCCGGCTTCAACGTCTTCAACACCATCCTGGCCGGGCAGGCGATGCACACCACCGCCCACGGCGGGGTGAAGTGGTGGGTGGCCGGGGTCACCGTGCTCGCCCTGGTAGTCGCGCTCGTCGGCTACGACGTCATCCACCGTGCCGAACAGGTCCTCACCTACACGTTCCTGGCCGTCTTCGGCGTCTTCACCGTCGGGGTGCTGGCCACCCTGCACTACCCGGCCGGCTCCTTCGACCTCGGCGCGTTCCGCTGGACGCCGTTCCTGGCCCAGTTCGGCGTGGTGGCCGGCTACCAGATCAGCTGGGCGATCTACGTCTCGGACTACTCGCGCTACCTGCCGCCGCACGTCACCGTCCGCCGCACCTTCTACTGGACCTACTTCGGATCCGCGCTCGGCGGCGCCTGGCTGATGGTGCTCGGCGCGCTGCTCGCCGCGTGGGCCGGCAAGGGCTTCGACACCATCGCGTCGATCAACACCGCGGGCGACAAGGTGTTCACCGGCTTCGGCGCGGTCGTGCTGGTCTTCGCCGCCCTCGGCCTCGTCTCGGTCACCGCGCTGAACATGTACGGCGGTTCGCTCACCCTGATCAGCGCCGCCGACTCGCTGCGCCGGGTCCGGCCGACGCTCGGCGCCCGGCTCGCCACGCTCGTGGTGACCGCCGGCCTGTCGCTGGCCGGCGCGCTCGCCGCGACCTCGCACTTCCTGGAGAACTTCAACAACTTCCTGCTGCTGGTGCTCTACCTGTTCATCCCGTGGACCGCGGTGAACCTGATGGACTACTACGTGGTGCGCCGCGGCCGCTACGCCATCGCCGAGATCTTCAACCCGCATGGCATCTACGGGCGTTGGGGCTGGCGCGGGATCACCGCGTACCTGGCGGGATTCGCCGCGATGGTGCCGTTCTTCTCGGTCGGCACGCTCTTCACCGGGGTCGCCGCCAAGGCGCTGAACGGAGCGGACATCTCCCTCTTCATCGGACTGCCGGTCTCGGGCGCCCTCTACTGGTGGCTCGCCCGCACCATCGACGTGGACGCGGAGATCGCGGTCGCCCGCCACGCATCGGATCAACTGGAGGAAACGGGCACGAGTTGACGCACGAGTTGAGGCACCCCCGGGGGTGGTGCCGGACTCGTGGACCTCGCCCGGGTCTGGGCGGAGTTGGGACGGGGAGAAGTCTCTGCTTTAGGTAAAGGCCGATCGCCCGGAGACAGTTGGCTATTCCACCGGAATCTCGCGGCGGGCACACTACAGCCCAGCGCACGCCATGTGTGTCCGCCCTTGCACAGCTGACACACGGCCCCCACGCCTCACGTATCCCACCGACCTTCACGTTGGAGTCGTCATTACCGACATACGCAACCCCCGTGCTCGGCGGGCCCGCGTAGCCGTGGTCGCAGGGGCCTCGCTGGCCCTGGTCTCCGGTTCGCTGCTGCTCGCCGTCCCGTCGCAGGCCTCCGGGCCCGCGGCGGCAGCCAAGACCATCGCCGGCAGCCACCCGGCCTGGGCCACCGCCGCCGCAGACGCCGGCGCGGTGCCGTCCTCGACCGAGGTCACCGGCACGGTCTACCTGGCCGGCCAGGACGCCGCGGGGCTCACCGCCTACGCGACCGCCGTCTCGGACCCGTCCAGCGCGAGCTACGGCAAGTACCTGACCCCGGCCGAGTACCAGGCGCGGTTCGGCGCCACCGCCGACCAGATCGCCGCCGTGCAGAAGTGGGCCCGCGACGCCGGGCTCACCGTCGTCAGCACCACCGACCACGCCATCCAGGTCCGCGGCACCAACACCGCGATCACCAAGGCGTTCGGCACCGGCATCCACCAGTACAAGGTGGCCGGCAAGCTGCGGCACGCGCCGGCCGGCAACGTGGTCGTCCCGGCCAAGGTGTCGTCCGCCATCCTCGGCGTCACCGGGCTGACCACCGGCGCCACCAACGTGGCCAAGCCCGACTCGCACCGCACCGACGCCGCGTCGGACAAGGGCTCCAAGCCCGCCGCGGGCCTGCCCACCGACGCGACGTGCTCGGACTACTGGGGCCAGAAGACCGCCACGGGCGCGCCGGCCGGCTACACCAACAAGGACGTGCCGTTCGACCAGTGCTCGTTCTACCCGTCGCAGCTGCGCAAGGCCTACGGCATCACCGCCTCCGGCCTGACGGGCAAGGGCGCCACGGTCGCCATCATCGACGCGTACGGCAGCTCCACCATGGAGGCGGACGCCAACCAGTACGCCGTCAACCACGGTGACAAGGCGTTCAAGTCCGGCCAGTACAAGGAGGTCGTGGACTCCTCGAAGTGGGAGAACCAGGACCTGTGCGGCGGCCCGGACGGCTGGGCGCCCGAGGAGGCGCTGGACGTCGAGATGGTGCACGGGCTCGCCCCGGACGCCAACGTCGTCTACGTCGGCGCCAACTCCTGCACCGACGACGACCTGCTGGGCGCGATCAGCACCGTCGTCGACAAGCACCTGGCGGACGTGATCTCGAACTCGTGGGGCGAGATCATGCACACCACGGACAACGCGGACGTCAGCGCCTCGGAGATCGCCGCCTACGAGCAGGTCTTCAAGCAGGCCGCGTCCGAGGGCATCGGCGTCAGCTTCTCCGCGGGCGACTGCGGTGACAGCAGCCCGACGGCCGCGGCCACCGGTGCCAACTGCCAGGCCGACACCTCCCGTGCCCAGGCCAACTGGCCGGACTCCGACCCGTGGGTGACCTCGGTCGGCGGCACCGCGCTCGGCCTGAAGAGCAAGGAGGGCGCCTACGGCTTCGAGACCGACATGGGCACCCTGCGCTCCAACCTCTCCGCCGACGGCAAGAGCTGGGAGCCGGCCGTGCCGGCGCCGTTCTACTTCGGCGGTGGCGGCGGCACCAGCGAGGACTTCGCGCAGCCCGCGTACCAGCGCGGCGTCGTGCCGAACTCGCTGTCGCACACCCTGATGACCGGGGCGACCAGCAGGACCGCCCAGCGCGTGACGCCCGACGTCTCCATGAACGGCGACCTGTACACCTCGGTGCTCGTCGGCATCAGCGACGGCGCCGACTACAGCGAGGCCGGCTACGGCGGCACCAGCGTCTCCTGCCCGGAGTTCGCCGCGGTCCAGGCCGACATCATCCAGGCGCGGCACGGTCGCGGCCTCGGGTTCGCCAACCCGGGCATCTACGACCGCACCAAGCTGTTCCGTGACGTGGTGGACAAGCAGGCCCAGCGCACCAGCACCCCGCTGAGCAACGTCGCCGACTTCGGCGTCATCAGCGGCTCGCTGCGGGTCCGCCTGGTCGCCTTCGGCCAGGACACCTCGCTCAACGCCGTCCGCGGCTACGACAACGCCACCGGCGTCGGCTCGCCGACCGAGGACTTCCTGAGGTCCTACCGGTAAGCAACCCCGCGGCCGTCGCAGGCCGCGGACAGGACCCGGCGGGGACCGCTCACCCGCCGGGTCCTGGCATGTCCAGGCTTTGCCAGACACGTACCGCTTCTTGAAGACCTGTTGGCGCCGATTCACCGTCTTGAGGACGAACGGTGCCTGCATCGTCCGCTCGTGTCTGCAAAGGGGAATGGGGGGCAGACCCGTGTCGATCAACCTGCCGCACTGGCTCGCCGAGGTCGTCAACATCCTCGGCTTCAACTGGCCCGAGATCGACGAGGACCAGCTGCGCGACGCGGCCAAGGGCCTCCGCCGGTACGCCGATTCGTGCCAGAGCTCGCACGACGTCACCCACGGCGTGGTGACCGGCGGCCTCCAGGAGAGCTACGCGGCCCAGTCGTACACCGCGCTGGCCGAGGTGTGGGGCTCGCAGACCCAGGGCCACATGAAGACCCTCATCGAGGGCTGCCACATCCTCGCCGACGCCCTGGACCTCGCCGCGCTCGGCGTGGAGGGGATGAAGGACGAGTGCATCGTCCAACTCGGCATCGCCGCCGGTGAGCTGATCGGCGACCAGGCCGCCGCGGTGTTCACCCTCGGCCTGTCCGAGGCCGCCGCGGTCGCCGAGATCGAGCTGCAGAACAAGCTCATGGACGGCATCCTCAAGCGCTTCGAGCAGGAAGTCCTCGGCATCCTCGTCGACAAGACCATCGGCCCGCTCAAGGAGCGGATCGAACACGCCGTCTCCCAGCTGCTGCTGGAGGAGGTCGCCCACGTCGCCGTCGGCGCCCCCGCACCCGGCCTGAAACTGGACACGGCGATGATGCGGACCCACGCCAACACCATCAAGGACCAGGCGGAGGCGAACCTCTCCCACGGCCGCGCCTTCTACTCCGAGGTCGGCGGCCTGACCTTCAAGACGGGATGAGCCGTTGAGCATCGCGAACAAGCTCGCCAAGCCCGTCGTCGAGATCATCGACCACATCGCGCAGAAGGTGCCCAAGGGCCTCGGCCACGGCCACCACCGGATCGCCGACCACGTGCACAAGGCCGCCGACCACTTCGACCAGGTGGAGGGCGACCTCGCCGGCAAGGCCAAGGGCCACCACCCCGGAAGCGGTGGCCACCACCACGACCCGCACGTGGCCGGCGGCACCGGCGCGGCGGCCGCCGCCAAGGCCGGGGCCGACAGGAGCGGCAAGGCGGCCTCGACCGCGGTCAAGGACGCCGAGCAGAGCGCCGGCGACCTGCGCTCCCACCACGGGCCCGGCGACGACGTCCCCGGGCACCACCGGCACTGCCTGAGCGACCCCGTCGACACCGCTTCGGGCGACATGCTCCTGCCGGTCACGGACGTGTACCTGCCGGGCGCGCTGCCGCTGCTGCTGGAACGCACCCACCTGTCGTCGTACCGCAACGGCGTGTGGTTCGGGCCGACCTGGGCCTCCACCCTCGACCAGCGCCTGCAACTCGACGCCGACGGCGTGGTGTTCGCCGCCGCCGACGGCATGCGGCTGCAGTACCCGCCGCCGCGGCCGGGCGTGGCCGTGCTGCCGCACACCGGCCCGCACCTCGGCCTGATGTGGAGCGGCGTCCCCAACGACCCCATGCAGATCAGGAATCCGTCGACCGGGCAGGTGCTGGAGTTCCACCACCCGCGCAGCAACGCGGGTCTGGAAGGCAGCGTCACCCTGCGGCTGACCGGCGTGGAGGACCGCAACGGCCGCCGGATCGAGATCGCCTGGGGGGAGGACGACGCGCCCGCGCTGATCACCCACCACGGCGGCTACCGGGTGGCCGTCGACCGGCACCCCGACCTGCCACGCATCACCGGCTTCCGGCTGCTGGACACCGACGGGCCCGGCACCGCGACCGTGCTCGCCCGCTACGGCTACGACGCGCGCGGCGACCTGGTCGAGGTGATCAACTCCTCCGGCCTGCCCGCCCGGTTCACCTACGACGACAGCCACCGCATCACCGGCTGGACCGACCGCAACGGCACGGCGTACGCCTACACCTACGACACCGCGGGACGCGTGGTGCGCACCGAGGGCAGCGACGGCATCCTGTCCAACACCTTCGCCTACGACGACGAGACCCGCACCACCACCTTCACCGACGCGCTCGGCAACACCTCCCGCTTCGAGTTCAACGAGGCCCTGCGGCTGGTGCGCAGCACCGACCCGACCGGCGCGGTCGGCGTGCAGGAGTGGGACGCCGGCGGCCGGCTGCGCACCTCGGCGACCGACCCGCTCGGCCGCACCAGCCGCTACACCTACGACGCGGGCGACAACATCACCTCGGTCACCTACCCCGACGGCACCAGCAGCGCCTTCACCTACGACCGGCACGGCCGGCCGGTGGAGATGACCGACCCGGTGGGCCGCGTCTGGCGCACCGAGTACGACGAGGCCGGCAACGTCCTCACCTCGACCGACCCGATGGGTGCCAGGACCTCCTACACCTACGACGACGAGGGCGACCTGGTCGCGGTCACCGACCCGCTCGGCGCCCGGCAGGAGCTGGTGCACGACGCCGCCGGCCTGCCGGTCGCGGTGACCGACCAGCTCGGCCGGACCACCACCGCGCGCCGCGACGCCTTCGGCCGGATCGCCGAGAGCACCGACGCGCTCGGCGGCACGGTCCGGTTCGGTTTCACGACCGAGGGGCAGGTGCTGTGGCTGGAGCGTTCCGACGGGCGGCGCGAGGAGTGGACGTACGACGCCGAGGGCAACGCGCTCTCCCACACCGACGCCACCGGCCGGACCTCCTCGCAGACCGCGGGCCGCTTCGGCACGACCGCGGACAGCACCGGCGCTGACGGCGCCGCGTACGCCTTCACCCACGACACCGAGCAGCGGCTCACCGCGGTCACCAACCCGCAGGGGCAGAGCTGGACCTACACCTACGACCCGGCGGGCCGGCTGGTCGGCGAGACCGACTTCACCGGGCGCAGCCTCAGCTACGCCTACGACGCGGCGGGCCAGCTCACCGAACGCGGCAACGGCGCCGGCGAGCGCGTCGTCTTCACCCGCGACGTGCTCGGCCGCGTGGTGGCCTTCGCCGACGCCGACGGCACCACCGCGTTCGCCTACGACGAGGCCGGCAACCTGGTGCGGTCGGCCAACGCCGACGCGGAGATCACTTACGAGCACGACCTGATGGGGCGCGTGCTCGCCGAGACGGTCAACGGCCGCCGCACCGCGTGGTCGTACGACGTGCTCGGCCGCCCCGTGGCGCGCACCACCCCGACCGGGATCGTCTCCACCTGGACCTACGACGACACCGGCCTGCCGCAGAGCATGGGCCTGGGCGGCCACCGCACCGAGTTCGGCCGCGACGAGCTGGGCCGCGAGATCCTGCGCAGCGCCGGCCCCGGCGTGACCCTGACCCAGGAGTGGGACGGCACCGGGCGCCTCACCGGCCAGACGGTGCTCGGCCCCGCCGGACCCGGCGCCCCGGTCCAGGAGCGCAGCTACCGCTACCGGGCCGACGACCTGCTCACCGAACTCCACGAACTCACCACCGGCACCCGGACGTTCGACCTCGACACGGCCGGCCGGGTGACCGCGGTGCGGGCCCGCGGCTGGACCGAGGACTACGCCTACGACGCGCTGGGCAACCTCACGCGCGCCGCCACACCCCTGGACCGGCCCGACGACACCGCACGGGAGTTCAGCGACGGCCGGCTCCAGCGTGCCGGGCGCACCCGGTACGCGTACGACGCACAGGGCCGCATCGTGCGCAGCATCCGCCGGCTGCTCAACGGGCAGCGCCAGGTGCGGTCGTTCGACTGGAACGCGCACGACCAGCTGACCGCCACGGTCACTCCCGACGGCACCCGCTGGACCTACCTGTACGACCCCGCGGGCCGTCGCATCGCCAAGCGGCGCCATGCCGCGGACGGCACCGTCGCCGAGGAGGTCCGCTTCAGCTGGGCCGGCACGCAGCTCGCCGAGCAGACCACCGCCGACGGCCGCACGACCACCTGGGAGTACCTGCCCGGCACCTACCGCCCGCTCGCCCAGCTCGACCACGACGACCGGGACGACCGGGACGGCACCGGCGCCCGCTTCCACGCGATCGTCACCGACATGACCGGCCGGCCCACCGAGCTGGTCGGGCTCGACGGCACGTTGGCGTGGCAGCAGCGCACCACCTTGTGGGGCGTGCCGGTCACCGACCCGGACGCCGACACCGTCGACTGCCCGCTGCGCTTCCCCGGGCAGTACGCGGACGCCGAGACCGGCTGGAACTTCAACTACTTCCGGCACTACGACCCGCAGAGCGCCCGCTACGCCTCCCCCGACCCGCTCGGCCTCGACCCGGCCCCCAACGCCCAGACCTACGTGGCGAACCCGTTCGCGTGGATCGACCCGCTGGGCCTGAAGAAGCCCAAGTACAAGATCCTGCCGGGCTGGGACAACGGCGAACCGAAGGACGTCACCTGGGGCGGACGGGTCACCTACAGCCCGCTGGACAGCCACGGCCGGCCCGGCCCGATGACCGCGGTCATCCACAAGGACATGCTCGGGCAGAACACCGGTCCGAAGATCAACGCGAACCGCCTGCCCGGCTGGGACAACACCCACGACCTGGAGCGCACGCACCTGCTGGCCGCGCAGCTGGGCGGCTCCAACACCATCCCGGAGAACTTCGTGGCCTTCCACGAGTTCGCGAACTCGCCGGTCATGCGCCACTACGAGAACCAGGTCAAGCTGGCGGTCCGCGACCACGGGCACGTGGTGACGTACACCGTCACCCCGATCTACCGGGGACCTCACGACCTCCGCCCGGTGGGCCTGACGATCCACGCCACCAGCCCGCAGGGCTTCAAGTTCAGCCCGTACTCCAGCGACCAGAAGACGCGCCGCGGCTGGCGCAAGAACCCGGACATCAACACCATCACGATCCTCAACAGCTGCCGCTGAGGAGGCGGCGACCGCTGTGCCATCCTGAGGTCGACCGAGCGGACGGCGGCAGAAAGGCCGACCTGATGACCACACCCCTGGAGCAGCTGACCAGGCTCGCCTCGCCCGCGGACCGGCCGGCCCCGATCGACTGGCCCGACGCCGAGCGCCGGCTCGGGCACGGGCTGCCCGCCGACTACAAGGAACTCGTCGACACCTACGGGCCCGGGGAGTTCGACGGCCACGTGCGGCTGCGCGCGCCCGAGGGCGCGGGCGGCGGGCGCGGCCTGATCGCCATGAACGACGGCTACTTCGAGGATCTCGAGGACATCTGGGAGATGAACGGGGAGGCCCCCGGGGAGATCGAGGACGAGGACGGCACCACCCTGGTCGTCTGGGCCCGCACCAAGGACGGCGACACCCTCAACTGGCTGGTCCGCCCCGGCACCGAGCCCGACAAGTGGCCGGTCATGGTCCTCAACCGCGACGCCGACGTCTGGGAGCCCTACCCCGTCACCGCCACCGCCTTCCTCGCCGGCCTGCTGGCCGGGGACATCGACTCCCCGATCGTCTCCTCCGAACTCACCCCGCCCGACCATACGTTCGAGCCCGACCCCAGGTGACCACCCCGCTGACGCGCCTCCTCCGCCTGGCCCCGCCGCCGCCCGAGGCGCCGCCGGCGACCGACTGGGCCGATGTCGAGCGGCGGGCCTGCTCGCCGGGGACATCGACTCGCCGATCCTCTCCTGCGAACTCACCCCGCCCGAGCGCACGTTCAGCCCGTACCCGGGCTGAGCGGGGCGGGCCGGGTCAGGGGGTCCAGGCGGGGTTGCGGCCGCTGAGGGCGATGACGCGGTCCAGGAGAGGAGACCCCTCGGGGATGTCCACGGCGGGGCCGAAGGGCGCGTCGGCGGGGCGGTCGCGGGCGCCGGGGGCGAGCATCGCCAGCGAGGACTCCAGGGCCACCGGGTCGGGCGCGTAGGGCTGGCCGGTGGCACGGGCCAGGTCCCAGCCGTGGATGGTGAGTTCGTTCAGCGCCACCCGGCCCGCGTCGGCGGCCGGGAAGGTGAAGCCGCCGGCCTGCGTCATGCCCTCCCAGGCGGCCGGGTCCCGCCAGGCGGCGGCCACCTCGTCCAGCCGCTCGGGCAGCTGCGCCCGCCACTGGCCGTCGTCGTCGATGTCCGGCAGCTGCGTTCCCGGGTCGGTCCCGGTGGTCGGGCCGAGGTCCTTGCGGGCCGCGTCCCGGAACGCGACGCTCAGGCCGAGCAGGTGCCCGAGCAGGTTCCGCACCTGGTACTCCGGGCACGGCGTGGGCCCCGCGAGCCGGTCGTCGCCGACGTTCGCGGCGAGCAGCACGATGCCGCGCGTCACCGGTCCGAAGTCGGGCAGGGGGTTCTCGGTGGCCATCGGAGGGTCCCTTCGTGGCTGTGGTGATCGTCCCCCATGAGACCGGGGCGGCGCGGCGAACTCATCGGTGGCCGCGGGCACACTTGGGGCGTGGCAGCCAAGCGCAGTGCGGGGATCCTGCTGTTCCGCCGGCCCGGCGGCGAGGACGGGATCGGCGGCGAGGACGGCGGGCCCCAGGTGCTCCTCGGGCACATGGGCGGGCCGTTCTGGGCCCGCCGGGACGCCGCCGCGTGGTCCGTGGTCAAGGGCGAGTACGACGAGGACGAGGGCCCGGAGGCCGCGGCCCGGCGGGAGTTCCGCGAGGAACTGGGCCTGCCGGTGCCGGACGGGGCTCCGGTCCCGCTCGGCGAGGTCCGGCAGTCCGGCGGGAAGATCGTCACCGTGTGGGCGCTGGAGGGCGACCTCGACCCGGACGCGGTCGTGCCCGGCACGTTCACCATGGAGTGGCCGCGGGGCTCCGGCACGCTGCGGGAGTTCCCCGAACTGGACAGGGTCGCCTGGTTCGGCCTGGCCGAGGCCGCGGGGAGGATCGTCAAGGGGCAGCGCGCGTTCCTCGACCGCCTCGCCGGCCACCTCGGCGTCCCGCCGCCGGCACGGGACTGAGCCGGACGCACGCGGGCCGGGGCACCCGCCACGGGGAGCCCCGGCCGCACGCAGCTGCGATCCGCTAGCCGTTCACGCAGGTGTCGCCGGCCGTCGGGTTGAGCAGACCGATCAGATCCACCGAGTCGCCGCAGGCGTTGACCGGGATGTCGATCGGGACCTCGATGACGTTGCCGGACAGCACACCCGGCGAGCCGACCGCGGCACCGGTCGCACCGGAGTCCGCGACCGCGGCGCCGCCGGACGCGAGGATGATTCCGCCGGCCAGCACGGCCAGTGCGGCGGTCTTGTGCATCAGCTTCACGACTTCTCCTTCGGTCATACGGGGGGAGGAGCGCATCAGATCACACACCCCTCACTATGCGTTCGTATCTGAACACCCACCGTATCCGTTCCGCATCCGGAAGCCGTCTGATCGGGCCCGGCGGGCCGCCCGCTTCCGCCGTCCGGGCCAGCGCGTCCGGCTCCCGCCGCGCGCCGCCTCCCCGACGCGACGCCACGGCGCGCCGCCGACCGACCCAGCCCGGGCCGGCGGCCCGCGCACCCGGATTTCGGAGAACGTGCAACCTCCCGGGCCGAACGGGAGTGATACCGGGGGGGGAGGCGTGTCCTGCGCCGTGGGCCGGGGGGAGGGACCCCGGTCGCCGCCCGGGCACACGCTGCCCGGACACTGGAGACCGGACACACGAGGAGGCGCACCCCATGCCGAAGCCGCCGGACGGCCCGCAGCCGCAGCCGACAGCCGAGGAAGTGGCGTACGACGCGCGGGACCGGCTCCTTGCCCGGCTCTGACGGCTGGTCGCTCACCGTGCCGGTGCGCACCGGGGACCGCCCTGACGCGCAGGCGCCGCCGGCGGAGGAGACGCCCGACTTCGCCGCCTACGCGGCGGTCCGCTGGTCGCGGCTGGTGTGCACCGCCTACCTGCTCACGGGCGACCACCACGAGGCCGAGGACCTGGTGCAGGCGACCCTCGCCAAGGTGTACCTGAACTGGCCGCGGATAAGCCGGCTCGGCGAGCCCGACGCCTATCTGCACCGCGCGCTGGTCAACAACAACCTCAGCCGGTTCCGCAAGCGCCGCGTCGTCCAGCTGCTGACGCCGCGGCTGCCGGAGCGGGCCCGGGACAGCGCCACCGGCCAGATCGACGACCGCGCCGCGCTGATGGCCGCGCTGGCCGAACTGCCGCCGCGGCAGCGCGCGGTGGTGGTGCTGCGCTACTGGGAGGACCTGAGCGAGCAGCAGGTCGCCGACGTGCTCGGCTGCACCGTCGGCAACGTCAAGAGCCAGGCCAGCCGCGGCCTGCGCCGCCTCCGCTCGCATCCCGGCCTCGCCGAACTGGGCGCTGCCCCGCGTCCGCCGGCGGACGCGGGCCCCGGCCCGGACCCGGGCGGGGGCGCCACCGCCCAGCGCGAGGTCATGCACGAGGTCAAGCGGACGGTCACCAGCAGGAGCACGAGCGCGGGCGCCAACGCCGGCGCGGGCGGACGGGAAGGGGGTGCACGGTGAGCACGCACCAGGACGACGAGTTCGGGGACGGCACCCCGGGCGCCGCCGACGCCGCCCAGGCCCTGGCCGTCGAGCGGCTGCGCGACGCCCTGCAGGACGCGGCGTCCGGCATCAGGCCGTCGCCCTGGCCGGGCGGCGCGGTGCTGGAGCGCGCCCGCCGCAGGCGCAGGACCGGACGGCTGACGATCGCGCTGTCGGCCGCCGCCGTGGTGGCCGCGGCCGGCGGCGGCATCGTCGCGGCGCAGAACCGCGCGGGCGACGCGACCCCGGCCGGGCAGCCGGCGGGGCCGCCCGCGGCGCCCACCCCCACGCCCACCCGGCCCGAGACGCGCCAGGCCGAGCACACCGCGATCCCCGACTCCCGGCAGGCGGCCTCACCGCCGGCCGACTGGCCCGCGGTGAAGGTGGTCCGGCCCGGCGAGGTCGTCGTGCTCGGCAAGGGCACGCGGCTGCGGCTGGACGCGCACCGCCGCTGCCTCGACACCTCCGGCACCTGGGACTGCAAGAACACCGCGGACGGCAACCAGGCGGCGGACTCCGTCAGCCTGCAGTCCCAGGGGGACGCGAACGGCACGCTGTACACCCCGCTGTACATCGGCCGCGGCACGCCCGCGCGGATGAGCGTCACCGTCCGCGGGCACCTCTACCCGCTGCAGGTCGTGACGCTGCCCGGCCGCCCGGGCTACGCCACCGGGTACGGCAGGGCCCCCTCGGCCCTCGCCGGGCGCGCGGGATCGCCGGTGGCGTTCGGCGACGTGCAGGTCACGGTGTACGACGCGCAGGGCGCGGTCCTGGCGTCGCTGCCCTGACGAACGGCGGGGCGTGACGCGGCGGTGGCGCGGGACGGGCCGCCGGCCGCGGCGAGTCGGCCCGGCGGTCCCGGCGCCCACGGGGGTGGCGTCTAGAAGAGCCGTGCCGCGGACCCGGGACCGTGCGGCGGCTTCGGGACCGCGGCCCGGCCGGCGGCGCCCGGCGGGCCGGGCGGGTCCGGCGCCTCGCGGTGGGGCCGCCGCTGGATGCGTGCGGCGAGGACGGCGACGTCGTCCTCCGCGCGGTAGGCGTCGAGGTGGTGCAGCACCTCGTCCAGGACCTCGGGGACCTCCGCGTCCGGCGGCAGGCGCAGCCCGGCCAGCCGGGCGAGCGACGCGTCGATGTCCTCGTGGCGCCGCTCCACCAGCCCGTCGGTGTAGAGGACGAGCGTCTCGCCGGGGTCGAGCTTCAGGTTCTGCTGCTCGTAGCCGCCGACGCCGGTGCCCAGCGGCGGCCCCACCGGCAGGTCGAGCAGCGTGCCGGTGCCGTCCGCCCCGAACACCACCGGCGGCAGGTGCCCCGCGCTGACCAGCGAGATCCTTGCCCGGGCCGGGTCCACCCTCGCCAGCAGGCAGGTGGCCGGGCGGCGCGATCCGTCCTCGGCGACGGCCGCGTCGAGTTGCCGCAGCACCCGGTTCGGCGGGAGGTCGGTGGAGGCGACGTACCGCAGCATCGAGCGATAGGCGCTCATGTCGGCGGCGGCGTCCAGGCCGTGGCCCATCACGTCGCCGATCACCAGCAGGGTGCGGCCGAAGTGCAGCCGCACCGTCTCGAACCAGTCCCCGCCGACCAGGACCCCTCCGCCGGAGGGCAGGTAGCGGGTGGCGATGTCGAGGTTGGGGTGGGGGCGGCCGGGTTCGGCCAGCAGCGCGCGCTGCAGGTTCATCGCGGTGCTCTGGACGGCCGTGTGCCGCCGGTCGTGGCCGAGGTGGACGGCCGCCAGGCGGGCCGCGTAGCGCAGGGCCGCGGTCTCCCGGTCGGTGAACGGCGGCCCGGTGCGCACCGCGAGCAGCACGCCGTGCATGCGGGAGTGGGCGATCAGCGGCACGGACGTCACGCTGCGGGGGTCGCCGCCGGAGGGGTCGGCGGCGACGGTGACCGGCCGGCCCTCGTCCAGCGCCCGTGCGGCGGGCCGCCCGGTTCCGGGGCCCGGCGGCGGCCACGGGTCCAGCAGCGAGGTGCGGCCGGCGGCGGCCAGGCGGGTCAGCGGCAGGTGCGCGGCGGAGCGGGAGGCCCGGCCGTTCGCGCTGCCGTTGGCGCCGGGGGCGGGACCGGGGGCGGGCACTGGAGCGGGGACGTCCTCGGCGAGCAGGTCGACGGCGGCGGCGTCGCACTCTCCCGGCACACGAAGCGGGCCAGCTCGGCGCAGGTCGTCCGCTCGTCGAGCGTGGTGCCGATCGACTCGACGGCCTCTTCCAGCAGGTCGAAGGGGCCGGGCACGGCGCCGGGGCCGTCCGCGGACCGCGTGGACTCCTCGCCGCCAGAGGGCACTGGCGCCACCTCCCGCCGGGCTCTCACCCGTTTCCCCTACGTCCTATCGACGCACCAGGCGGGCGATACCGCCAGTTCGCAGGGGGAGAGGTTAAGCCCTGACCTAAGCGATGGCGACGGCGGGGCCGCCCAACGCGTCGCGGTGGGCGGGCATGGACAGGGTGACCATGCGGCGCCAGCCGAAGGCCCGCTCGTACAGGTACACCCCGTGGATGCCGGCCTTGAGCACGGCGAGCTTGGGCGCGGGCCAGTTCAGGACGCGTGCCATGTGGGTCATGACCGCCAGGCTCACGTCGCGGTAGATCCGGATCTCGGCCATCGCGCACTCGCGCAGGATCCGCTGGATCCGGCGGCCGTGGCCGAGCGCGGCCAGCCGCAGCAACTCCTCGTGGCAGTAGGCGAGATGGTTGTCCTCGTCGCGGGCGATCGTCTTGACCGCCTTGCCGATCTCGGGGTGGCCGCCGAAGTGCTTGAGGAGCAGGGCCATCTGCTCCGAGGCGCGCTGCTCGGTCACCCGGCTGTGCGACAGGTACGTGACGATGTCGCCCTCGGTCAGCGCGGCGTCCTGGCGCAGGCGGGCGTGGGCCAGGCCGATGCCGTTGCGCTCCAGCAGCATCGTGTAGTCGGTGTCCGGCGGTACCGGGACGCCTTCCAGGCCGCGCTTGCGCATCAGGGCGTTGAAGATCCGGCCGTGCTTGTCCTCGTCGGCGCCGTGCCGGGCGATCTTGGGGGCCAGGTCGCGCTGCGACTCCGGGACGAGGGCGGAGATCCGCCCGTTCTCCCATCCGCCCTGGGACTCGCCGCTCGCGGCGATCGAGCAGAAGAGCCGGAAGGAGTCGTCGTCGTCCAGGATCTCCGTGAACAGGCTGCGGGGAGACAGCATCGCGTGGCTCCTTAGGTCGACCGCCGGGGCGGAATGGGTCGACTCGAGTCAAGATCGGCGCGGAGGGGGTCGCAACCGGGCGCCGGGATCGGTTGCGCCGATCGAGGGAGCGGGAATACCCCCGGGGGGTATATGGTTGGGGTAGCCGTCCGGAGCTTTTCGACGATACGGAGGGGCGTCATGGAGACCCACAGCGTTGGTCACGCGGACCACGGGCACGGAGCGGGACATGGCCAGGCCGGCCATGAGCACGCAGGTCACGCTGGGCATGCCGGGCACGGGCACGAAGCGCACGGGCATGCCGGGCACGCGACCGGGCACGCGACCGGGCACGCGACTCACGGGCATACCGCCGGGCGCGGGGCGACGAGCTGGCGGATGGCCGCGCAGGCCACCCTGCACTGCCTCACCGGGTGCGCCATCGGCGAGGTGCTCGGCATGATCATCGGCACGGCGGCGGGCCTCACCAACGGTGCGACGATCGCGCTGTCCATCGTGCTGGCCTTCGCGTTCGGTTACGCGCTGACCATGCGGGGTGTCCTCCGGACCGGGCTGTCCACCCGGCAGGCGCTGAAGATCGCGCTGGCCGCGGACACCGTGTCCATCGCCGTGATGGAAGTGATCGACAACACCGTGATCGTCGGGATACCCGGGGCGATGGACGCGGGGCTCGCCGACGCTCTCTTCTGGGTGTCCCTGGCCGCTTCCCTGGTCCTGGCGTTCGTGGTCACCACGCCGGTGAACCGCTGGATGATCGGGCGTGGCCGGGGCCACGCGGTGGTCCACGCCCACCACTGACCGGGCTGCCCCCGGCTTCCGGGGTGCCTCGCGCTGCGCGTGGCCGTCTGCTGGTCTCGTCGCGCCCCCGGCGTCCGGGGTGCCTCGCGCTGCGCGTGGCCGTCTGCCGCGCCGTTGTGGCTGGTCGCGCAGTTCCTCGCGCCCCTGGCGGTGCACCTTCGGTGGGTGGGGTCGGGGCCGCCACGGGAGTATCTCCTCGGAACTGTGCGTGCGGCTCCCTCCGCGAAGTGGGCCGGGCGGATGCACAGTTCCTGCGGGGACACTCCCGCACCGTCCCCTCCCAGCCCGGCCCCCGTCTGCGGGAAGCAATATGGCGGGGGCCACTCATAGGGGCGCGGGGAACTGCGCGACCAGCCACAGCCGGTCCGCACCCGGCAACGGCGGCCGGGGGGCACCCCGAACCCCCGCCCCGGAGGGGCGATGCTCCAGGAGCGCGGGGAACTCCGCGCCCAGCCACACCAGGTCCGCACCCGGGAACGTGGGCCAGGGGGCAGCCCGGGCCCCCGCCCCGGAGGGGCGATGCTCCAGGAGCGCGGGGAACTCCGCGCCCAGCCACGACGCACGTCGCAGACGGCAGCGCACGCCCGGGGGCAGCCCAGTTGCCGAAGGGGCGCGGGGAACTGCGCGAGCAACCACGGCGGACCGTTGGACGGGGAGGCGCCCCGGGCGAAGTCAGGGAGCCTCGGGGCCCACCCGGGCAAGTACCGCCTCACGCAAGGAGGCGCGATCCACCTCCAGGGCCGCGAGGACCTCAAGTCCGCGGCCCTCCCCCACCGCCAGCAAGCCCAACAGCATGTGCTCCGTCCCGAACTTCTCGTGCCCCAGCGCCCGCGCCTCCCGCAAGGTCTGCTCCAGGGCCTTCTTCGCGTCCGGCGTGTAGGCCGGCCTCGGGTACTGGAAGGCCCCCGGCCCGAACGTGTCGTCGGCCCGGCGCTGGATCTCCTCGACGTCGATACCGAGGGACGCCAGCGCGTCCTTCGCGGGCTGCCCGCCCGCGGTGGAGACCCCGGCGGCCTCCAGGATCCGTACGGTCTCCTCCCTGGCCCGCGTCAGCTCGACGCCCTGCTCGCGCAGCACGTCCCCAGCCGTGCTCCGGTCGGTGCCGACGAGGCCGAGGAGGATGTGCTCCGTACCGATGAAGTCGTGCCCGAGGGCGATCGCCTCGTCCTGGGACAGCACCACGGCGCGCCTCGCGCGGTCGGTGAAGAACTCGAACACCTCTACTCCTCCTTGCCCGTGGCCTTGCGCCGGCTCGCATGCTTCTCATGGACCGACTGCCTGCTGACGTTCAGTGACGTGGCGATGCTCTGCCACGACCAGCCCTGGTCGCGGGCATTGTCGACGTGAACCCGTTCGAGCTCCTCCAGGAGACGGCGCAGCGCGACGACGGCCTGGAGTCCCACGGCGGGGTCCTTGTTGGTGACCTGTCCGGCCAGTGAGGCCGGTGTGTCCTCAGCTCCCATGCCTGTCAGGGTGCCCTGACAGGCAGATGGATGTCAAGGAACCCTGACACGGAGGTCGGTCGGGGGCGGCGTCAGGCCGTCGCCGGCGGCGTCACTTGGCCACGCCGGCCAGCAACCAGCGAGTCACGCGCACTTCGAAGAGGACGCGGCTGCCGCCCGGGCGGGTGGGGGCGGTGACGTCCCATGCGTACTTCGCCGCGAAGGCGGCCACGATCTCGCGGGGGAACCCCTCGCGGATCACCGAGGCGTGCCCCTCGGCGACGACGGGGAACCGGCCGTCCTCCAGGGCGAGGGAGACACGCGGATCGTTCTGGATGTTCCTCACCTTGACCGAGCCGTGGTCCGACCCGATCCACCACCGGGACCCCTCGTAGACGAACCAGACCGGCGTGACGTGCGCCGACCCGTCCGGCCTCACGGTGCACAGCCAGACGTTCTTCTCCTCGGCCAGGCGCTTGAGGACGGCCGGCTCGGGTGCGTTCGCAAGATCGTTCACGCAGCCATCCGACCATCACCCCCGGGCCCACCACATCGGGCGAGCCCCTCAGCCCATCGTCCTAGGGCCCCTTCGGAGCCGTGGTCCCCTGGCCGGGTCGAGGCGGCGTCCGACGGTGACTAGATCCACCGCCGCCGCCCGGAACCCCCTGACCGGACCACGCTCTCGGACCGCGACAGCGCGAACAGGACGACCGCGGCGACGACCTGCACCCCGACGGAGAAGTAGGTCGGACTCCCTACGGGATAGGCCCGCGGCAACGCCACCCCCGCTCCGGCCATGACCACCGCCAGTGGTAGCACGCGAAAGTCCAGCCCGCGCCGGAGCTGCCCGAGCACGGACAGCCACAGGCCGAACTCAACGCAGCTGAGGCATATCTGCGCGACAACCATCCCCACTCCCCCTCCACCCCTGCGATCACCGACCGCACCCTCAGCGCTGATCCTGCCCCCTGCGGCACCCAGCCGTCGACCATCCCGCACCCCGCAATTCCCTTGCACCCTGGCGGCATCCGGGGTCCCCCGGACCTGCTTAGCCGTCTGCGACGTGCATGGGTGGCTGGTCGCGGAGTTCCCCGCACTCCTGGGAGCATCGCCCCTCCGGGGCGGGGGTCGGGGCTGCCCCCGAGGGTGCGTCGCCGGGTGCGGACCGGCTGTGGCTGGTCACCGGTGGGCGCCGACTTCATCGCGGGAACGGCCTCCCTCCCCGCGACGGCGGGACGGGGCGGCTAGCGAGGGGCCGCGAGGACGTCCTGGAGTACGTTCTCGAGCGTGACACGGGCGAGCTCGCGCCTCAGGGTCTCCTCGATGTCCTCGTAGATGCCCTGCATCGCCGGCTGGATACCGTAACCCACCACGCATCCCTGGTCCGGGGTGGTGCGGTGCATCGCGAACAGCGGGCCGGGTTCCACTGCCTCGTACACGTCGAGCAGGGTCATCGACCCCAGCTCGCGCGCCAGCGACCAGCCCGCGCCCACACCCCGCCGGGACTCCACGAGCCCGGCCCTGCGCAGCTCGCCGAGCAGCCGCCTGATCACCACGGGATTGGTGTTCGCGCTGGTCGCGATCTGCTCGGAGGTGGCGACCTCATGGCCCTGGCGCTGGTAAAGACCGATCCAGGCCAGCGCGTGGGCGGCAATGGTCAACCTGCTGTTGGCACTCATGATCCGTCCTCCCAGCCGCAACGCTTCATGTTACGACAGCCCAGTCGTAACAGCAAAGGTTGCAACGGGCTGTCGTAACAATTAGCGTTGCGACTACCGAGAAGCGTCTACCAACGAGGTGCGAAGAATGAGCAAGCCACTCACGGGCAAGGTCGCCCTGGTGACCGGGGGGTCGCGCGGGCTGGGAGCCGCGACCGTACGGCTGCTGGCCGAGCAGGGCGCCGACGTCGCCTTCACCTATGTCAGCTCGGAGAAGCAGGCCCAGACCGTCGTCGCCGAGGTGCAGGGCAGGGGAGCGAAGGCCGTCGCCCTCAAGTCCGACCAGGCGGACACGAGTCGGGCGCCGGCGCTGATCGACGACGTGGTCGCGCACTTCGGCGGCCTGGACATCCTCGTCAACAACGCGGCGATCGCGGTCGGGGAGGGCCGCACGGTGGACGACCCGGAGGCCGACACCGCCGCGCTGGACCGGATGCACGCCACCAACTACCTCGGCGTGATCGCCGTCATCCGGGCCGCCTCCCGAGTGCTGCGCGCCAACGGCCGCATCATCACGGTGAGTTCCGGGCTGGGCTCCCGGGTCGGCACCCCGGGCGCCGCCGACTACGCGGCGACCAAGTCGGGGATCGAGAGGTACACCATGGGGGTCGCACGGGACCTCGGGCCCCGGAACATCACGGCCAACGTCGTGGAGGCCGGGCTGATGGAGGGCGGCATGAAGACGCCGGACCCCGAGACCCTCAAGACCCTGGTCGGCTCACTGTCTCTGCAGCGCATGGGTCGCCCCGAAGAAATCGCCGCGGCGATCGCCTTTCTGGCGAGCCCCGCCGCTTCGTACGTCACGGGCGCGGTGCTGGATGCCCATGGTGGTTACAACGCCTGAGCCTTGACGGCTCCCCCTGGCGCCCCTTCCCGCCCCACCGTTCGCCGTGCCCGCTCGCGCAGTTCCCCCCGCCCCCTCGGCATCCGGGGGTGCCCCCTGGGCTGCGCTGCCGTCTGCGACATGCGTCGTGGCTGGGCGCGCAGTTCCCCGCGCCCCTGGAGCATCGCCCCTCCGGGGCGGGGGTTCGGGGTGCCCCCGGGCCCGCGTTGCCGGGTGCCCGGTGCGTTGTGGCTGGTCGCGCAGTTCCCCGCGCCCCTTCGGGGTCCGGGCAGCCCCGCCCGGTGGTTTGCCGTCTGCGACGTGCATTGTGGCTGGGCGCGCAGTTCCCCGCGCCCCTTGGGGTGCGCCCGGTGAGTAGGGGAGCCCGGGTCAATTCCTCCCGCAGACGGGGGCCGGGCTGGGAGGGGACGGTGCGGGAGTGTCCCCGCAGGAACTGTGCATACGCCCGGGCAAGCCGATGGAAGAAGCCGCACGCACAGTTCCGAGGAGACACTCCCGTGGCGGCCCCGACCCCACCCACCGAACGTGCACCGCCAGGGGCGCGAGGAACTGCGCGACCAGCCACGACGGCGCGGCAGACGGCAAAGCACCCCCGGGGGCAGCCCGGACCCCGAAGGGGCGCGAGGAACTGCGCCACCAGCCACGACGAGACCGGCAGGCGGCCACGCGCAGCGAGAGGTAGCCCGGGAGCCGAGGGCAACCCAGGCCCAGGGTCAGGGGCGCCCTGGAACCGTTGACGGAGTCAGGAAGCGGCGCCCCGCACCCTCAGCCCAGCGAGAAGATCGGAGGTCGCCGCCGCCACCGCGTCCACCGCCGCGTCGAACACCTCCTGGTTGTGCGCGGCAGGTGCCCGGAACCCGGAGATCTTCCGGACGTACTGGAGGGCGGCAGCCCTGATGTCCTCGTCGTGGACCTCAGGCGTCATCGGAGGGCGCAGAGTCTTGATGCTTCGGCACATGTGACCAGTGTGGCGCGAGGTCTTGGCGAGCGGACCCCACAGTGCTTCAATACTCCGCGTTGGTTAGGAACCTTTCCTAACGCATCGCGCAACGCAACGCCGCAGTGGCCGTGTGACCGACGGCCGGAAACGGAGACGCACGTGCACTCTTCCCCCCACACGCCGCCCCGGACGCACCGGCGCCGGCCCAGCCGCAGGATAGCCATGATCACCGCGGCCGGCGTCCTCGCGGCCGGCGGCGCCTCCCTCGCGCTGGCCGGCACCGGTAACGCGGCGAGCGCGACGCACGCGGGCCACGCGGCCGCGGCCGTCGCCCCGAAGGCGTCCGCGGGCCTCGCCGACCCGCACAAGAAGGAGATCGCGATGGAGCTGGTCTCCTCCGCGGAGAATTCCTCCCTCGACTGGAAGGCCCAGTACAAGTACATCGAGGACATCGGCGACGGCCGCGGCTACACCGCCGGCATCATCGGCTTCTGCTCCGGCACCGGCGACATGCTCGAACTCGTCCAGCACTACACGGACATGGAGCCCGGCAACGTCCTCGCCAAGTACCTGCCCGCGCTGGAACGGGTGAACGGCTCCGACTCGCACTCCGGCCTCGGCAGCGCCTTCGTCAGCGCGTGGAAGACCGCCGCCAAGGACTCCGTCTTCCAGCAGGCCCAGAACGACGAGCGGGACTCCGTCTACTTCAACCCCGCCGTCAACCAGGCCAAGTCCGACGGCCTCGGCACCCTCGGCCAGTTCATCTACTACGACGCCATCGTGATGCACGGCCCCGGCGACGACCCGGTGAGCTTCGGCGGCATCCGCAAGACCGCGATGAAGAAGGCCAAGACCCCGGCCCAGGGCGGCAACGAGACGACGTACCTCAACGCCTTCCTCGACGCCCGCAAGGCCGCGATGAAGACCGAGGACGCGCACGACGACACCAGCCGCGTCGACACCGAGCAGCGCGTCTTCCTCAAGGCCGGCAACCTCAACCTCGACCCGCCGTTGAAGTGGAAGACCTACGGCGACTCGTACCAGATCCTCACCCTGCCGTAGCCCGCACGCACGGCCCCTCCGACCAGGGTCCGCCGCCGCAGCCTGGGGGTGCGACGGCGGATCCTCGGTTTACCCTGGCCCTGCCAACACGTGCGACGAGCAGGGGGAGACGACCGATGAGCGGCTGGATGTGGTGGTTGATCGCCCTGTTCGCGGTGGGCGGCTTCTCCTCGATCACGGAGACGGTCCGCGGCGCGTTCCGCAACCGCCACAAGCGGAAGATGCAGTTGCTGGAGGCCCAGCGCGAGGACCGCAGGGCCCTGGAGGCGGCCAACCGCCCGCCCGAGCCGATCTGCGGCTGCACCCACCACCTCGCCAAGCACGACAAGCAGGGCAAGTGCCACGAGGTCGTCGAGGTGCCGTCCGCGTGGGACGCCGACCGCAAGCCGGTCCGCTTCGAGCCCGGCACCTGCAACTGCCAGCAGTACGTGGGCCCGCAGCCCCTCAGCAGCGTCTACGCCGACGAGATCACCGACCTCTAGGTCAGCCCTTCTCCGTGGAGGTGCCCGCCCATCCGACGAACGCGGTCCACGCCTCGGCCGTGAAGGAAAGGGCGGGGCCCTCCGGGTCCTTCGAGTCCCGCACGTGGACCGTGCCGGGGCACGTCGCGACCTCGACGCAGTCCCCGCCGTTGCCGCCGCTGTAGCTCGACTTGTGCCAGGAGAGGGCTACTTCGACGCACTGCCCGCCGTCGTCACCGCTGTAGCTGCTCTTGAACCACTGCAGCCGGGCCAGGTCAACGCTCATCGTTCTCCTAGCAGTTGCTCTATGAAGGCCAGCGAGGCGCGGGGCGACAGTGCCTGCGCGCGGATAATCCCATATTTTAGCTCCAGCTCCCGGACCTGCTTCCGAGCGGTATGGAGGCGGCTGACGTTCTGCACCTCAACGTAGGCGATGCGTTGTTTGTCGGTCTCCATGAGCTTGAACGGACCGTTCAGCCCGGCGTGGTCCGCGCAGTCGGTGAGCATGACCTGGACCTCAACGTGGCGCTTCAGTCCCACGGTTGCCAGCCGCTCCCACTGCTCGCGCATCATCTCCCGGTCGCCGAGTGTGCGTCGCAGAATGGCTTCCTCCATCACAAAGCTCATGCTGGGAGCGGGCTTTCGCTCGAAGATCGACTGCCGCGCCAGTCGGGCCGCCACCCGCTGCTCGATGACGTCGTCCTCCAGTTCAGGGCGCTCCAACCGGAACACGGTTCGCATGTAACCCTCGGTCTGGAGCAGTCCGTTGATCAAGTGCGTGTCGTACGCATGGAGTTCAATCGCAGAAGCCTCGAACCTCCGCGCGTCGCGGAAGAACTTGGGGAAGCCCGCCCGTTCGACCGGCTCCTTCATGGCGACGAGCACGCCGCCGGCGTCCAGTACCTCGTCGCACCGGTCGATCGCGTCGGACTGCATCACGCGGCGGCCGATCTCGATCGAGCCGATCTGGCTCTCGCTGTAGTTGAGTTCGGCGCCGAGTTGGGCCTTCGACATGCCCGCCCGGATGCGGAGGGCCTTGACCTGGCGGCCGAAGCTGCGCAGCAGGCCGTTCGCGGAGTCGTCGTCCAACTCCATGCCGTCGTCCTCTTCGGGCTCCCCGGCCAGCCGACCTTCTTCCGTCATGCCGTACCACCTCGTCGTGGTTCGGGGCAGCCGCCAACCGCACACCAGACGTGCGCACTTGACGACCGTCCGTGGTCGTTCCTGAGCGTCAGGCTAGAGGGAGGGACGGGAGGTGTGCGGGTGTACCAGAGGAAAATGCACGCGTGATTGTTTCTGGTGGGGGCGGTGGTGGGGCGCGCCGGCTGGTCGAGGACGTCACCGCCGGCTCCGTGGCGCTCGACGACGCGGACATGCTGCGGCGCGCACGGGCCCTGCCGGCAACGGCGTAGCCCCCGCATGGCCTGTGATCATGCCGCGCGCGCTTCGGGCCGGCGAGGAGGACGGGGCATGCCGGATCTTGAACGGCGGGCGGGTCGGTGAGACGGTGTGCCGCATGGATCTTGGGCTGGAGGGGAAGGCCGCGTTCGTCACCGGCGGCAGTCACGGGATCGGGCTGGCGATCGCCGAGGCGCTGGTGGCCGAGGGTGCCTCGGTCGTGGTGTGCGGGCGGGACCGTGAGCGCCTGGCGGCGTGCGGGGTGCCGGGTGTGGTGGCGGACGTCCAGGACCCCGAGCAGCTCGGGCGGGCCGTGGACGAGGCGGCCAAGCGGCTCGGGGGTCTCGACCTGCTCGTGGCGAACGCGGGCGGGTCGTTCGGGGGCGGGCTGCTGGAGTCCACCCCGCGGGACTGGGCGGACACCTTCGCGCTGAACGCCGGGCACGCGGCGCACGCGATCCGCCGCGCCGTACCGCACTTCGAACGGCGCGGCGGAGGTGCCGCGTTGATCATCGCGTCGATCACCGGCTGGAAGGCCGGGCCCCGTTCGTCCTACGCGGTGGCGAAGGCCGCGGAGATCCATCTGGCGGCCACGCTGGCACAGGAGTTGGGGCCGAGGAACATCCGGGTGAACGCGCTGAGCCCAGGATCCGTGGAGTTCGAGGGGGGCGGCTGGGCCTGGGTGCGGGAGAACCGGCCCGAGGAGTTCGCCCGGTTCACCCGGGAGGACTTCCCCCGCGGGCACCTGGTCACCCTGGCGGAGGTCGCCGACACGGCGTGCTTCGTGCTCTCGCCCCGGGCGAGCGGCATCAGCGGCGCCAACGTGTGCGTCGACGCGGCCCAGGACCACCCGAGTTCGGGACGGTTCTTCCCGTAGGGGCGGCCTCGTTCCCCGAGAGGGAAGGCCCGGGCGGGAACGGCCCTGTGGAGACGGTCAGTTCGATCTGATCAGGCCGAAGTGCCGTTCTACGGCGTCCGCGAGCGCGGGCGCCGGGACGGATCCGTCGACGACGAGGGTGGTCAGGCCCAGGCGGTCGGCCTGGATGCGGACCTCCTGGTCCCAGAGGGCGTCGCGGGACAGGCGTTTGGCGAGGACAGCGGCCGGGTCGAGGTCGCCCCAGGTGGCGCGGGCGCGGTCGGGGTCGGCATAGCGCGCGGTGAGCACCCGGCGGCGGAAGTCGGGGGTGGGGAACAGGAAGAGCGCGTGCGCGGGGTCGATCAGCAGCGGCGCGAGGTGGCGCGGCAGGATCCCGAAGTAGTCGACCAGGGTGATGCGGTCGGCGGCGAGGGCGAGCAGGTCCTCGACGAGGAAGCCGACCGTCTCGCCGTGCAGGCTCGCCATGGTGGCGAAGACCTCCTCGGGCGTGCGGTCCCGCCAGTTGGCGCCCGGCGGCCGGTTGCGCGCGGCGGACAGGTGCGGGTGGCGCTGCGGTGTGGTGCGGGGCAGCCAGGAGTGCTCGGCGCGGTCGCCGTCGTAGACGGCGAGGCCGTGGCGCCGGGCCAGCAACCGGGCGACGGTGCTCTTGCCTGCCCCGGTCCCGCCGGCGATCCATCGGACGTGCGTGAGGCGTTCTGCAGGCGACGTCATGCCTCGATGGTGGCCGTTTCGCGGGGAAAATCGCAGTCTTGTTCTTTGCCGGGCGCGCGGGCCACGATGGGAGGACAGGGCACGGGCCGGGCGTCCCCTCCATCGGGGAACGGGGCCGCACCCGGCAACATGGCTCCGGAGGCAGCCCGGATTCCCGCCCCGCAGGGGCGATGCGTTGTCCGCCCGGCGGAGCCGGGCCGTCAGGGCCGGCGGGGCGACGGGAGGCGGACGCGGAAGGTGGCGCCCTTCCCGGGCAGGGTGTCGAGTTCGACGTGGCCGTGGTGCGCGGTGACCAGGGCGGCCACGATCGACAGGCCGAGGCCGGCCCCGCCGCCCTGGTGGCGGCTGCGGGACGCGTCGACACGGTAGAAGCGCTCGAAGACCCGGGCGGCCTGCTCGGGCGCGAGGCCGGGGCCGTCGTCGGAGACCTCCAGGACGCCGTGGCCGTCGCGGGTGCCGACGCCGATCCGCACCGGGGTGCCGGGCGGGGTGTGCGCGACCGCGTTGCCGACGAGGTTGGCGACGACCTGGCGCAGCCGGGCCTCGTCGCCGAGCACGGGCGCCGGTCCCGGCGGGGCGGCCGGATCACCGGGGCCGGTGAGCGTGACCTTGCGGGTCGGGTCCAGCGCGGTCGTGTCGTGCAGCGCGTCGACGGCCAGAGTGCGCAGGTCCATCGGCGCCACCTGCACCGGGCGTTGCTCGTCCATCCGCACCAGGGTCAGCAGGTCCTCCACGATGCCGCCGAGGCGGATCGCCTCGCTCTCGATCCTGGCCATGGTGCGGGTGACGTCCGCGTCGTCGGCGAGCGCGCCCATCCGGTACAGCTCGGCGAAGCCCCGGATGCCGGCCAGCGGGGTGCGCAGCTCGTGGCTGGCGTCGGCGACGAACCGCCGCATCTGGCCCTCGGACTCGGCGCGCGCCGCGAACGCCGACTCGATCTGCGCGAGCATGCTGTTCAGCGCGGTGCCCAGCCGCCCGGCCTCCGTGCGCGGCGACGCCTGCGGCATGCGGTGGGACAGCGGGCGGCCGGCGGCGATCTCGGCCGCCGTCGCCTCGATCCCGCGCAGCGGGCGCAGGCCCGCGCGGACCGCGAACCAGCCGGCCACGCCCAGCAGCGCGGCGACGACCGCGCCGATCAGCAGGAAGCCGGTGCTCAGCCGGTCGGTGGTGGTCGACACGTCGTCGAGGGACGCGGCGACCACGACGCCGGCCAGCTGCGGCGTCGCCACGGCGCCGGTCCGGCCCTGCCCGGTCGGCTGCGACGTGCCGCCGACCGGGACGATCAGCACCCGCCAGCTGCCGCCGCCGTGGTCGCTGGCCACGTCGAACGGCTTGTTCAGGTGCGACCGCAGCGCGGCGGCGTCCATCGTCGGCCACAGCGGGCGCGGGTCGTTGGCCGCGACGGGCTGCCGGAACTGCTCGGAGACGGTGCCGTCGGGCGCGGCGAACGCCACCACGTACTGGCTGGGCAGCCAGGCCCGCGCGCCGCTGCCGCTGCCGGGCCGGCCGGCGCGCGGCGGGGGCGTGCCCTCGGTGTCCAGGCGCTGGGCGAGCGGCCCGCCGAACCGCTCCAGCTGCTGGTCGACCCGGCTGACCATCTGGTTGCGCACCGAGCCCAGCACGACGGTGTCGCTGACCGCCAGGCCCAGCAGCACGAGCGCCAGCGACAGCAGCACCAGCCGGGAGCGCAGCGACAGCGCCGACGGGCGCAGCGACCTGAGCGACCGCAGCCGCGACAGCACCTTCGACAGGGTCACGGAGCGCAGGGCGCGCGGGGCGCCGGGGGGCCGCACCGGGGTTCAGCCCTGTGCGGGCGCGGGCCGGCGCAGCACGTAGCCGACGCCCCGCACGGTGTGGATGAGCTTGGGCGCGCCGCCGGCCCCGGAGTCCACCTTGCGGCGCACGTACGAGATGTAGGACTCGACGATGCTCAGGTCGCCGCCGAAGTCGTACGCCCACACATGGTCGAGGATCTGCAGCTTGGACACCACCCGGTCGGCGTTGGCCATCAGGTAGGCGAGCAGCTTGAACTCGGTGGGGGACAGCGAGACGGGGCGGCCGCCGCGGGTCACCTGGTGGCCGACCGGGTCGAGTTCCAGGTCGCCCGCGACCAGCCGGCCGTCGCCGGTGGGGCCGCCGGTGCGGCGCAGGATCGCCCGTATCCGGGCGATCAGCTCCTCCAGGCTGAACGGCTTGGTGACGTAGTCGTCGCCGCCCGCGGTCAGACCGCTGATCTTGTCCTCGACGCCGTCCTTGGCGGTGAGGAACAGCACGGGCAGCCGGTCGTCGGGGCCGGAGCCGGGCCGCGGGTGCGTGCCGGTCTCCTCGCGCAGCCGCTTCACGACGGCGAAGCCGGTCATGTCCGGCAGCATCACGTCCAGCACCACCAGGTCGGGCCGCTCGCGGGCGACGGCGGCCAGCGCGTCGGCGCCGGTCGCTGCGGAGACCACCTTGAAGCCGACGAACCGCAGCGACGCGGACAGCAGTTCGCGGATGTTGGGTTCGTCGTCCACGACCAGCAGGCTGGCCTCAGGCGTGTCCATGGCGTCCTCCTGGCCTGCGAGGGTGGTGCGGCCGTACGGGTGGGGAGAGGTGTGCGGAGAGCTGCGGGGGCCCCGGCTACCGGACGGGGCCCCCGCTGCGCACGGTACGGCCTGTTGCTGTGAAGCCCGGCGGTGTCAGTTCCCGCCGGTACCGCCGCCCGTGCCGCCCCCGCCGAAGCCCCCGAACCCGCCGAAGCCGCCGGCGGAGCCCTGGGTGACGGTCGTCGCGGCGATGTCGCCGTTGGACTTGGCGTCGCCGCGGATGGTCACGCTCTGGCCCGGCTGGAGGTCGGAGACCTTGCCGTCCTTGTTCTCCGTGACCTTGGTGGACGAGCCGGTGGTGACCTTGACGATGTTGCCCTGGGCGTCGGTGACGTAGATGGTGTTGCCGTCGACCAGCTTGATCGTGCCGATGGTCACGCCCGAGCCGCCGGTGCCACTCGTGCCGCCGGGCAGCCCGGTGCCGCCGCCGGGCTGGGCGCCGGTCCCGGTGCCCGTGCCCGTCCCCGCACCGGTCCTGCCGGTGCCCGTGCCGCCGGCACCGCCGAAGCCGCCGAACGTCCGCCCGCTGCCCGTGCCGCCGGCCGTGCGGTTGCCGGCTGCCGCCGGGAAGGCCGCGCCGCGCCCACCGGACGAGCCGTTCAGGTGGTTCTTCTCCACCAGCGCACCGGCCGCGAAGGCCCCCGCCGCCACCACGCACGCCGAGAGCACCAGCGTCAGCCACGGCAGCTTGCGGCGCGGCGGCGCGGCCAGCTCCGCCGAGATGTCCCGGCTGTCCGGGGGCTCGGCCAGCACGTCCTCGGGCCGCTGGGCGGGCACCCCGCCCGGGCCGTGCACGATCTCGCCGGGCCCCTCGAAGATCTCGACCGTGCCGGCTTCCGGGACCAGCAGATCCGTGTCGGCGGCTGCCTTGACCAGCTCGCCTCGGCGTCGCGCCATCTCCGCTTCTCCCTTGTCCGTCTCTCGCGTGTCTCGCGTGTGCTGCCTGTGCTGCATGTCGGTCGGCGTTCTCACTCGTGCCGCAGGGCCTCGATGGGCCGCAGGCTCGCCGCGCGGTTGGCCGGGTAGCTGCCGAAGAACAGGCCGATGGCGACCGCGATGGCGAACGCCCCGACCACCGACTCCGGGATGATCACCGGTTTGATGCCGACGATGGTGAAGCGCGAGCCGATGAGCCCGCCCACCACCCCGAGCCCGCCGCCGACCAGCGACAGCAGCGTCGACTCCGCCAGGAACTGCCCGAGGATGACGCCCTTGGGGGCGCCGATCGCCTTGCGGATGCCGATCTCCCGGGTCCGCTCGGTGACGGTGACGAGCATGATGTTGGTGATGCCGATCCCGCCGACCAGCAGCGAGATCGCGGCGACCGCGCCGAGCAGGACGGTGAACGTCTTGTTCGTGGACGCCTGGGTGTCCAGCAGGGACGCCTGGCTGCTGACCCGGAAGTCCAGCGCGCTGGAGTCCTTGATGCCGTGCTGGCTCATCAGCACTTCGGTGATCTCGTTCTGCGCGGGCGTGGTGGCGCCCGCGGACTTCGCCTCGACCAGGATCTGGCTGATCCCGCCGCTGAAGCCGGTGAACGCGTTCTGCACGGTCGGCAGCGGCGCGATCACGGTGTCGTCCGGGTCCTGGAACCCGGTGCCGCCCTTGGTCTCCAGCACGCCGACCACGGTGAACGGGGTGCCGCCGATGACGATCTTCTTGCCGACCGGGCTCGCCGTCCCGAACAGGTCGGTGGCCGTGGTCGAGCCGATCACCGCCACCTTGCGGGAGTTGAGCACGTCGTCGGCGCTGAAGTAGTCGCCCTTGGCGACCTTGCTGTTGGACGCCTTGAAGTACGCCGGGTAGGTGCCGACGACCTGGTTCACGGTGTGCGACGTGCCGTTGTACAGCGCGCTCTGCGACGTGGTGACCTCCGGGGCCACCGACTCCACGTCGGGCGCCGACGCCGGATCGGCCAGCGCCCGGGCGTCGTCCACGGTCAGCGGCTTGGTGCTGGTCGCCGTCGACGTGCCGCCGAAGCCGCCGCCGGAGGAGACGGTCAGCGCGTTGGTGCCGAGCTTCTCGATGGAGTCCTTGACCGCCTGCGACGAGCCGTTGCCGACCGCCAGCAGGATGATCACCGCGGCCACGCCGATGAGCACGCCGAGCATGGTCAGCCCGGACCGCACCTTGTTCGCCGCGAGCCCGCCGAAGGCGAACCGCAGGGTCTCGAACGGGTTCATGGTCAGGAGCCTCCGCTCGTCAGGGCGTGCGGGGCGCGGGCCGCGAACACCGCGGGGTCGCGCAGCGCCGGCGGCGGGCCGTCGACCGGCGCCTGCCGGATGTCGGCGACGATCTGGCCGTCGACCAGCCGCAGCACCCGCTTGGCGTGCCGGGCGACCTCGTCCTCGTGCGTGATGATCACGACGGTGCGGCCCGAGGCGTTGAGCCGGTCGATGATGGCCAGCACGTCCTCGGTGCTGTGGCTGTCGAGGTTGCCGGTCGGCTCGTCGGCGAGCAGCATCGCCGGGGCGGTGACCAGCGCGCGGGCCACCGCCACGCGCTGCTGCTGGCCGCCGGACAGCTCGTTGGGCCGGTGATTGACCCGGTCGCCCAGGCCCACCAGCTCCAGCGCGGCCATCGCCCGCCGCCGCCGCTCGGACGTCTTCACCCCGGCGTACGCCAGGGGCAGCTCGACCTGGGCCAGCGCGGGAGTGCGCGGCACCAGGTTGAACGACTGGAAGACGAAGCCGATCTTGCGGTTGCGGACCAGCGAGAGCTGGTGCTCGTCGAGGCCGCCGACGTCGATGCCGTCCAGCAGGTAGCGGCCGGCGGTCGGCACGTCCAGGCAGCCGAGGATGTTCATCAGCGTGGACTTGCCGGAGCCAGAGCTGCCCATCACCGCGATCATGTCGCCCTGCTCGACCACCAGGTCCACGCCCGGCGAGTCGCCGGTGACCGGGTCGGGCGGGCCGCCGAGCGCACGCACCGCGGCGTCGCCGTGCCCGTACGTCTTCAGCAGCGACCGCACCTCGATCACCGGGGCGGGACCCCAGACGCTCTCCTCCTCCGCGGCCGCCGCGGCAGGACCGGCGGCCCGGTGGCCGCCCGCCCCGCCGCGGCCGAGCCCCTTCAGGAGCTGCCTCATCCGCGGCCACCCCCGCCGCCGACACCGCGGAAGCCGCCGCCGCCCGCGCCGCCGAACCGGCTGCCGCCGCCGATGCCGCCCGGGAACGAACCGCTCGGGAAGCCGCCGTTGCTGGAGGAGGCGACCGTCGGGATCTGCACCTGCTGGCCCTCGGTGAGGCCGCTGGTGATCTGGTCCGCGGAGTCGCCCTCCACGCCGACCGTGACGTCGGTCCGGGTGGTGGAGCCGTCCTTGTTGACGACCAGGACGGTGCGGTTGGCGCCCGTCCCGGACACCGCGGCGGTCGGCACGCTCAGCGCGCCGGACGCCTCACCGGTCACGACCTGGATGCTGGCGCTGAGCCCGGTCCGCAGGTTCGCGGTGCTGCTGGTGATGGTGAGCGTCGCCTCGTACTGCACCGCGCTGCCGGACGAACCGCCGCCGCCGGAACCGGAGGAGCTGCTCACCGGCAGCGAACTGATCGACAGCACCTTGGCGTTGAGGGCCGTGCCGGACTCGGCGTTCAGCGTGACCGTGGCCGCCTGGCCCGCCTTGATCTTCAGCGCGTCGGTCTCCGAGAAGTCCGCCTTGACCTGCATCCCCGACGGGTTGGTCAGCACGATGAAGCCGGACGGCGTCGAACCGGACGACGAGGAACTGCTGCTCGAACCCGAACCGCTGGACCCCGAACCGCCGGAGCCGGAGGAACCCGAGCCGCTGCCGGACGTGCCGGACACCGAGTCGCCCTTCGCGGAGGACACCGAGGCGACCGTGCCCGCCACCGGGGCGGTCAGCGTGCAGCCGTCCACCGCGCGCTGCGCGGCGTCCACCGCGTTCTGCGCCTGGGTGAGCTGGGCCTGGGCCTGCGCGAGCTGCGCCGGGTCCACGGTCGGGGTGGGGGTCGGCGTGGGCGTCGCCGCGACGGTGCCGCGGCCGGACGAGCCGCCGGAACCCGAGGCCGAGGAGCCGGAGTTCGAGGAGCCGGTGGACGCGGGCAGCTCGCCCTCCTCCACCTTCGTCAGGTTCGCCTGAGCGGCGGTCAGCGACGCCTGGTCCTGCTGCAGCGTCTCCTTCGCCTGCGTCGGGTCGACCTTGGCCAGCACCTGGCCCTTCTTCACCGTGTCGCCCGGCTTGACGTAGACCGCGGTGAGGGTGCCGCCGGTCGTGAAGTTCAGCCCGGCGTCACTCGGCGAGGTCAGCGACCCCGAGCCCGACACCGTGGCCAGAACGGTGCCCTTCGTGACGGTCGCCACGCGGGCTCCGCTGCTGCTCGCGGAGGAGCTCTTGTCGCCGTTGTGCACGGCCGCGTAGGCACCGCCGGCGCCCGCGAGGACCACCACGCCGAGCACCGAGTTGATCAGGACGGCCCTGCGCCGCCGTGGAAGCACCTTCATGCCGCGCATACTCGCCGCACACGCCTTTGAACCCCTGGGAGAACCCTGGGAGTTCGCTGGGAGCCGGGGCACGCCGGGCCGCCCCCGTGCGCCGGGAAAACCGGACGTTCGCCGACGAACCACCCGCGCGGGCGGTGCCCCTCGGGTCACCGGGGGTGGCGTTTCCCCGGGAACTCACAGGCCGGTCCCCGACAGTCCCCACGTGCGTGCGGTTCAGTCCATGCGTCGCCTGTGCGTCCGCCGTGCCCGGTGCGGGCGGACGGCGGTGCCTGACCGCGCCGCGGCCCAGGCCACGGCGCCCTTCCAGAGGAGACCTTCGGACATGACCTGGACCCCCACCCGGCCCTCCGCCGCGCTGCGCGCGGGCGTGTCCGTCGCCGCGCTCGCCGCGTCGGGGGCGCTGCTGCTGACCGCCTGCTCCTCCTCGTCGTCCGGCGGCTCCGCCGACGCCAAGCCCTCCGGGACGGCGTCCGGCTCGCCCGCGTCGTCCGGCAAGGGCGCGCAGTCGATGGAGGCGTACCGGCAGTGCCTGCAGCAGCACGGCGTCACCATGCCGTCGTTCCGCGGCGGTTCCCCCGGCCAGGGCGGCCCGAGCGACCGCCCCAGCGGGCAGCCCAGCGGCCGGCCGAGCGGCGGCTTCGGCGGCCGCGGCGGCGGCTTCCCCGGCTTCGGCGGCGCGTCGCCCGACGCGGCCACCCAGAAGGCCCTCGACGCCTGCAAGTCGCTGCGGCCGCAGTTCAACGGCCAGGGCCGCGGGGGCGACGGAGGCGGCGGCAGCAGCGCGTTCCAGGCGTTCGCCAGCTGCCTCAAGGACCACGGCGTCACCCTCCCGACCGCGTCCCCCGGCGCCACCAACCGCGCCGGCGGCGGCTTCGGCGCACTCCGCAACCTCAACACCTCCGACCCCAAGACCGCCAAGGCCTACACCACCTGCAAGGCCCTCCTTCCCCAGCGCCCCTCCGGCGCCGCAAGCCCCTCGGCGACGGCGTGAGGCGGGCGAGGGCTCGGTCCGGGTTGAGCTTTGGGTAAAGGTGAACGGGGTGGGTGGGCGTGATGGGTGGTAGCTCGTCAGGTGGACGGACTGGCTGGGCGTGATCAGCGGAGGTAGTTCACAGGGTGAACGGATCGGGTGGTCGTGATCGGTGCGGGCAGCTCGCAGAGTGGACGGATGGGCTGAACGTGATCGGTGGGCGTAGCTCGCAAGGTGGACGGATCGGCTGAACGTGATCGGTGCGGGCAGCTCG
>NZ_JBIRRR010000002.1:51076-212892 GCF_044333795.1 Streptomyces sp. NPDC020917
TCGCAACGTGAACGGATCAGCTGAACGTGATCGGTGCGGGCAGCTCGCAACGTGAACGGATCAGCTGAACGTGATCGGTGCGGGCAGCTCGCAACGTGAACGGATCAGCTGAACGTGATCGGTGCGGGCAGCTCGCAACGTGGACGGATCGGCTGAACGTGATCGGTGCGGGCAGCTCGAAAAGTGGACGTCCTGGCCCCTTATTGCCGCGCCCTCGCCTCCGGGTGCTTAGATCCACTGTCGACGGTCGATCGTGCTCGACCCGCTCGTACCTCGCGGGACTCCGCGCGTTCTCCCTTTCGACAGCGGCGCGCCCTTCGGCTCGGTCGCTACAAAAACGGGTAAGGCCGCACATCCAGAACGTCCCCGGGTTCGCTGTCAGGGTGACCCTGGACTACCTGTCTGGGGTGCCCCAGAGGCCCGCACCAATTCTCCCGGTTGCTCCGTGTAGGCATCGAGCCAAAGGGCCCGCCGGTGTCTAGAGGGAGAACGCGCGCAGGCCCCCGAGGTACGAGGGGGGCGAGCACGATCGACCGGCAGACACCGGGTCTAAGGGCCCGGCGGCGAGAGGCCGGCAAAAAAAGGCAGCCCCGTAGGGCAGGTGTTATGAAGGGAAGGTGACCAGGCGGCGCAGGCGTCGGAGCGAGCGCGCCGAGCGCGACGGCCCGGCCGTGCGCCATTACGGCGGCGTGCGTTCCCTGCTGAACGTGCGCAGCCTGGCCGGCAGGGTGTTCCTGCTGGAGATCGCCATCGTGGTGCTGCTGGTCGGCATCGGGTCGACCGCGCTCGCGTTGCAGGCGCAGTCTGCCAACACCACCGACGCGCGGCGGGTCACCCGCGCCGTGGCCGAGTCGTTCGCGAACTCGCCGGGGCTGGTCGCGGCCCTGGACAGCCCCGATCCTTCGAAGGTGCTGCAGCCGGAGGCCGAGCGGATCCGCGGCGCGACCGGCGTCGACGCGGTGAACGTCTTCAACTCCTCCAGCGTCCAGCTGACCTCGCCCGAGCCGTCGCAGATCGGCACGGTGTACCACCAGCCGGACTACGTGCGGGTGCACGTGATCCCCCAGTTGCTGGAGGGCAACAGCGTCACGTTCACGCTGCGCGGCTCCGGGCCGCAGGCGATCGCCACCGCGGTGCCGGTGTTCGCGCCGGACGGGACCGCGAAGGGCGTGGTCTCGGTGAACATCACGGTCCAGCGCGTGCAGAGCATCGGCGGCAACCTGCCGCTGCTGTTCGGCGGCGCGGCGGGCGCGGTCGTGGTGGCGGCGGCCGGCACCTGGCTGGTGGCGCGGCGGCTGCTGCGCCAGACCCGCGGTCTGGGCCCGGCCGACATCACGCGGATGTACGAACACCACGACGCGGTGCTGCACGCCGTCCGCGAGGGCGTCCTGGTGATCGGCACCGACGACCGGGTGGTGCTCGCCAACGACGAGGCCAAGCGGGTCCTCGGCCTGCCCCAGGACGTCGAGCGCAGGCCGGTGGCGGAGCTGGGCCTGGACCCCGGGACGGTGGAGCTGCTGACGTCGGAGGAGGAGGTCACCGACGCCGTGCACCGGGCCGGCGACCGCATGCTGGTGGTGAACAAGCGGCCGACCGCGCCGTACGGCGGCTTCCCCGGCAGCGTGGTGACCCTGCGCGACTCCACCGAGCTGTACGCGCTCACCGGCCGCGTCGAGGTCGCCCGGCAGCGGCTGCAACTGCTGTACGAGGCGGGCGTGGGCGTCGGCACCACGCTGGACATGACGGCGACCGCGCAGGAACTCGCGCAGGTCGCCGTGCCGCGTTTCGCCGACATCGTCTCCGTCGACCTGCTGGAGGCGGTCACCCGCGGCGAGGAGCCGGACGTCACCGAGCGGCGGCTGCGGCGCACCGCGCTGGCCGGGGAGCCCGAGGGCTCGCCGATGCACCCCGTCGGCTCGTCCCTCACGCTCGACCCGGCGAGCCCGCAGGCGCGGAGCCTGGACGACGGCCGCCCGCTGCTCACCGAGGACCTGCAGGGCACCCAGGAGTGGCGGGCGCTGGACCCGGCGGGCGCGGCGCGGATCGTGGAGATGGGCGTGCACTCGATGCTCGCGGTGCCGCTGCGGGCGCGCGGCGTGGTGCTGGGCCTGGCCGGGTTCTGGCGCGGCGAGGGCTCGCCGCCGTTCGACCGGGACGACGTGACGTTCGCCGAGGAGCTGGCCGCCCGCGCCGCGGTGAGCATCGACAACGCCCGCCGGTACACCCGCGAGCACAGCATGGCGATGAGCCTGCAGCGCAGCCTGCTGCCGAGCACCCTGCCGGAGCACACGGGCCTGGACGTCGCGTTCCGCTACCTGCCGGCGCACGCCGGGGTCGGCGGGGACTGGTTCGACGTGATCGCCCTGCCGGGGTTCAGGACCGCCCTGGTCGTCGGGGACGTGGTGGGCCACGGCATCCCGGCCGCCGTCGCGATGGGCCGGCTGCGCACGGCCGTGCACAACTTCTCCGCCCTGGACCTGCCTCCCGAGGAGGTGCTGGGCCGGCTGGACGAGCTGGTGACCCGGCTGGACAGCGAGGCCAGCGGCACCGAGATCACCGGCTCCACCTGCCTGTACGCGGTGTACGACCCGGTGGGCGGCAAGTGCGCGATCGCGCTGGCCGGGCACCCCGGCCCGGCTCTGGTGCTGCCGGACGGGAACGTGGAGTTCCCCGAGGTGGCGGTGTCGCTGCCGCTGGGCGTCGGCGGCCACCCGGTGCGGACCACCGACCTGGTGCTGCCGGAGGGCTCCCGGCTGGTGCTGTTCACCAACGGGCTGGTGGAGAACCGCGAGCAGGACCTGGGGACGGGCCTGGAGCGGCTGCGGTCGGTGCTCGCCGAGGACGCCCGGCGCAGTCCGGACGAGATCTGCCAGGCGGTGACGGACAACCTGCTGGCGTCCCGGCCCGCGGACGACGTGGCGCTGCTGGTGGCCAGGACCCGGCTGCTGGAGCCGGGCCAGGTCGCGGAGTGGGACGTCGAGCCGGTGGCCTCGGCCGTCGCGCCGATCCGCGCGGCCTGCGGCCGCAAGCTGGAGGAGTGGGGCCTGGCGGACATCGGGTTCACCACCGAGCTGATCCTCAGCGAGCTGATCACCAACGCCATCCGGCACGGCAGCCCGCCGATCCGGGTCCGGCTGCTGCACGCCAGCACGCTGGTGTGCGAGGTGTCCGACGGCAGCAGCACCTCGCCCCACCTGCGCTGGGCGGCCACCACCGACGAGGGCGGGCGCGGCATCTTCCTGGTCTCGCAGCTCGCCAACCGGTGGGGGACCCGCTACACCCACGACGGCAAGGTCATCTGGTCCGAGCAGTTGCTGCACTCCCCGCCGGGCGGACTCGGCCCGGACCTGGCCGACACCCTGATGGAGTCCGAGGACCTGTGAGGAGGGTGCCGGGCCGCACCCGGCACCCTCCCTGCCCGGCTGGGGCTCAGCGGCCGGGTGTCACCAGGCGAACGCCTCGGGCGCGGGGCCGGGACCGGGGAAGATCTCGTCCAGACCGGCCAGCAGTTCCTCGGGCAGCTTCAGCTCCACCGCCCGCAGCGCCGACTCCAGGTGCCCGGCGGTGCGCGGGCCGACGATCGGGCCGGTCACGCCGGGACGGGTCAGCAGCCAGGCCAGGGCCACCTCGCCGGGCTCCATGCCGTGCTTCGCGACCAGGTCCTCGTACGCCTGCACCTGCGCCCGGACCGCCGGGTCGGCCAGGCCCGCCGCGGACCGGCCCGCGGAGGTCCGCGAGCCGCCGCCCTCCCGCTCCTTGCGCAGTGCGCCGCCGAGCAGCCCCTGGTGCAGCGGCGACCACGGGATCACGCCGAGGCCGTACGCCTGGGCGGCCGGGATGACGTCCATCTCGGCCCGGCGCTCCACCAGGTTGTACAGGCACTGCTCGCTGACCAGGCCGAGGCTGCCGCGCCGGGCCGCGGCCTCGTTGGCCTGGGCGATGTGCCAGCCGGCGAAGTTGCTGGAGGCGGCGTAGAGGATCTTGCCCTGCCGGACCAGGACGTCGATCGCCTGCCAGATCTCCTCCCACGGCGTGGCCCGGTCGATGTGGTGGAACTGGTAGATGTCGATGTGGTCGGTCTGCAGCCGGCGCAGGCTCGCCTCGACCTCGCGCCGGATGTTCAGGGCGCTCAGCTTCTCGTGGTTGGGCCAGGACTGCTCGTACCAGGCGCGGCCGTCGTTGGTGACGTTCCCGTAGAGCTTGGTGGCCAGCACCACCTTGTCGCGCCTGCCGCCGCCCTGCGCGAACCAGCGGCCGATGACCTCCTCGGTGAGGCCCTTGTGCTCGTCGCGGCCGTAGATGTTTGCGGTGTCGAAGAAGTTGATGCCGGCGGCCAGGGCCGCGTCCATGATCGTGTGGCTGCCGGGTTCGTCGGTCTCCGCACCGAAGTTCATCGTGCCCAGCACGATGCGGCCGACCGAGAGCCCGGTGCGTCCGAGCTGCGTGTACTCCATGCCGGTCAGCCAACACCTTGGAGCGCACTTCATGGCAAGCAGTCCCGCGCCACGGCGCGGGCTCGCGGGCGGGGCGGAGTTCAGCCGAGGTCGCGGCGCATGTGGTCGGTGATGCGGACCAGTTCGAGGAGCGCCACCCGCTGGCCCGGGTCGAGGTCGCCCGCGACGTCGCCGCCGTTGATGTGGGCGCGCACCATCAGCTCGTAGCCGTCCATCGCCGTCATCCCGGGGACCGCGTGCACCAGCGCCGACACCGGGATCGCCGCCGCGTCGTCGTCGTCGGACATCGCCCGCCGCAGGACGCGGGACAGGCCGACGGTCCCCTCCGCGGCCACCTCGCTGAGCACCAGCGCCCGGCGGTGCCGGATGTCCTCCTGCCGCGCGTCGCGTTCCCCCTGTGCGTTGCGCCGTGCGCCGGACGTCGTCATCGAGGCACCTCGCTCGGATCGACTCGGCTGCTCATGCCGGTGGTGCACCCTTTGCGGGCGTTCCACCGCCGAGCGTACGCCCGGGTCATCCGGCCGCAAACGCCCCACCGACCGCGCGCGGTCGAGCACCCTCCGTGGTCCAAGATGGGCGGTTTGCCCCACGAAGGTCGGGTTATCCGTCCGGTATGAGTCATACGCGCACGAGGCGGATATCCCGTCCGGCCCTGGCATCGCCGGCCGGCGGCGACGGAGGTGAGCAGCCGTGGCGCAGGTGAACGGGCACACGAACGGGCACGTCAACGGCCACACCAAGGCCGGGGAGCGCTCGGTCGGCACCCTGGTGAAACAGGGCTCGGAGCAGCTGTCGACGCTGGTCCGGCAGGAGCTGAAGCTCGCGCAGGCCGAGCTGACCCACAAGGGCAAGCGGGCGGGGATCGGCGGCGGCCTGTTCGGCGCGGCCGGACTGCTCGCCTTCTTCGGCCTCGCCGCGCTGATCACCGCGGCGATCGCCGCGATCGCCATCCCCCTCTCGGTGTGGGCCGCGGCCCTCATCGTGGGCGGCGGGCTACTGCTGTGCGGCGGGCTGCTCGCCCTCGCCGGCCGGTTCGAGGTCAAGCGCGCCGTACCGCCGGTGCCCGGTGAGGCGGTCGACAGCATGAAGGACGACCTGGCGACGATCAAGGAAAGGGCGAAGCGATGAGCCAAGCCGAGCACCACACCGATCCCGCCATGGCCGAGCTGGAACGCCAGATCGCCGAGACCCGCGAGCAACTCGGCCAGACCGTCGAGGAACTGGCCGCCAAGATGGACGTGCCCGGCCGGGCCAAGGCCAAGGCGTCCGAGACGGCGACCTGGTTCCGGCAGAGCGCCCAGCGCGCCGAGGACCGGACGAGGGCGGCGGCCGCACAGGCCGCGGACCGCGTCAAGCACGGCGCCGGCCACGGCGGCCGGCACGGCCGACACGCCGCCGGACGCGGCGGCAAGGGCACCGCGGAGGAGGCCCCGGCGGCGGGCGGCGGCACCGCCGCCGCCACGGCGGCGGGGGCCGGCCACACGGCGGACGGCTCCGGCGCCCACCGGGTCGCCGACACCCAGGACACCGGCACGACCCTGACGCTCACCCGGCAGCAGGACAAGGAACGCCTGGCCTACGGCGCCGCCGCCGTCGGCCTGACCGCGGCGACGGCGGGCGCGGCCGTCTGGGCCTCCCGCCATCCGTAACCGGGGTACGGGCGAGGGGAGTCGGACCGCTCAACGCCGCAACCGGCCGGCGGGCGTCGTCCTCTGTCGCCGGGACGCCGCCCGCCCCTACCCTGGGCCGCCATGAGCGACGACCCGCGCATCCTCACCGTCCGGCCCCAACCCGGCGAGTACGCCTGGACGTTCGGCGGTGCGCCGCCGATCGCCCGCATCACGCCCGGCACCGTGCTCGACCTGTACACCGAGGACTGCTTCGCCGGGCGGGTGCGCTCGGCCGGCGACCTGGTCTCGGAGGTCTGCGAGTTCCCCTTCCTGAACCCGCAGACCGGGCCCTTCCACATCGAGGGCGCCGAGCCCGGCGACACCGTCGCGGTGCACTTCGTGTCCGTCGAACCCGCCCGCGACTGGGCGGCGTCCACCACCGTCCCGCTCTTCGGCGCGCTCACCTCCACCCACACCACGGCCACCCTGCAGCCGCCGCTGCCCGAGGTGGTGTGGATGTGGGAACTGGACCGCGAACGCAGGACCTGCGCGTTCACCACCCGCGAGGACGGCCTGCGCCTCGAACTGCCGATGGACCCCATGCACGGCACGGTCGGCGTCGCGCCCGCCAACCTGGAAGTGCGGTCCGCGCTGGTGCCCGACGCCCACGGCGGCAACATGGACACCCCGGAGATGCGTGCCGGCACCACCTGCTACCTGGGCGTCAACGTCGAGGGCGCGCTGCTCAGCCTCGGCGACGGGCACGCCCGGCAGGGCGAGGGCGAGACCTGCGGGGTCGCCGTGGAGTGCGCGATGAACACAGTGGTGATCGTGGAACTCCTCAAGGGCGTCGCCACCCCCTGGCCGCGCCTGGAGTCCGACACCCACATCATCACCACCGGCTCCGCACGCCCCCTGGAGGACGCCTTCCGGATCGCCCAACTCGACATGGTCCGCTGGCTGGAACGCGACTACGGGCTCGCCGAACTCGACGCCTACCAGTTCCTCACCCAGGCCGGCGAGTCCCCCCTCGCCAACGTCTGCGACACCAACTACACGGCCGTCTCCAAGATCCGCAAAGCCTGGCTCCCCCCAGGCACCCCCCACCGCGACCTCCACCACCACCTCCGCACCAGGGCGGGGGAACTGCCTCACCCGTTTTTGTAGCGACCGAGCCGAAGGGCCCGCCGGTGTCCAGAGGGAGAACGCGCACAGTGAGCGACGAAGGAGCGAGCGAGCACGATCGACCGGCGGACACCGGGTCTAAGCGCCCGGAGGCGAGGGCGCGGCAATAAGGGCCAGGACGTCCACTTTTCGGACTACGGCAACCGATCACGTTCAGCCGATCCGTTCACGCTGCGAGCTGCCCGCACCGATCACGTTCAGCCGATCCGTTCACCCTGCGCCCTACCTCCACCCACACCCTTCACGCTCCGCAAAGCCCACCCCTCATCAAGGGGGATACCGTCAGGCGGGTGACAACATTCAGTGAGAGCCATGCCGAACTGCCGGGTGCGAGTGGGCCGTATGCGACGACCGAGGCGGATCCGAGGGAGGTGGGGCGGGTGCGTACGGAGTACGCGCCCGCCCATGACGGGGATCCTGACCCCGGCGAGGTCGTGTGGACGTGGGTGCCGTTCGAGGAGAACGACGGCCGGGGCAAGGACCGCCCGGTCCTCGTGGTGGCCCGCGAGGCCCGGGGGACCCTGCTCGCCGTGCAGTTGTCGAGCAAGCGGCACGACGACGACCGCGAGTGGGTCGCGCTCGGCGCCGGCCCGTGGGACCGCGAGGGCCGCGACTCCTGGGTGTCCCTCGACCGCGTGATCCGGCTGCACGAGCAGGGCATGCGCCGTGAGGCGTGCGCGCTCGACCGCGGCCGGTTCAACCTGGTCATCAACCGCCTCAAGGAGCTGTACGGCTGGTCGTGAGCGTCAGGCGTCGGCGGACGCGGAGTCCTTGGCCTCGGCGTCCTTGGCCTCGGCGTCCTTGGCCGCCGGCTCGTCCTCGTCCGCCTTCGCGGGCTTCTCCACCTCCGGCGTCTCGGCGGCCTCGGCCTCGGCTCCGTCCACCTCGTCGGGCTCGTCGGCCGTCTCGGGCTTCTCGTCGTCGAAGCGGGCGTCGAGCACCGCGTCGAGTTCCGCGGCCCACTCCTTGAGCGCGCTGCGGGACGGCGCCTCGACGTCGCACTGGAACCAGCGGCGCGTGGACGTGTACACGGTCACGCCGAACCGCTTGCCGAAGCGCGGCGTGTCGATCTCCACCGCGCCGATCTCGTCCCAGCCGAACTCGGCGGTTTCCCCGTCCAGGGTGAAGGTGACACCCCGGCGGTCGGCGATGATCGCGGCGCGGCGGTCGGAGACCTCGAACACCGGCTTGCCGTCGTCGACGTCCGCGTCCTCGTCGTCCTCGTCGTCCTCGGCGCTCTCCGCGTCGGCTGCCTCCTCGGTGTCCGTCGTCTCCTCGGTGTCCGTGGCGTCGTCGGCGTCGGCGGCCTCGTCGGGCTGCGCGGCCTCGGGTTCCTCGGGCTTGGCGGGCGCGGGCTTCTGCCCGGCGGACCCTCTCAGGGCGGCGGGGATCGCGTCCCCGTCTGCCTCCGGGCCGCTCCCGGTCTCCCCGAGCGCGGCGGACTGCGGCGGGACGAGGCCGGGGAAGAAGGCCGGGTCGGTCCCGGCGGCTGGCGTCGTCGGCTTCACGTTCTGACCTATGGGCTGCTCCACGGCCAGAAGTATGGCCGACGAAACTGTGCCGGCAACCGTCGCGCCCCCGGCTGCCCGTGTCCGATACCGAGTTGTGCCGTTCCGGCGGACACGAGGGAGGCCGACCTTCCGTGCGGCAGATACCCGGGCGGGGTATCGTCGTGGGCGCGCGCGGGCCGCTGCCGGGCCCGGGCCGTGCGAGGGCAGGAGGCCGGGTATGACGGGTGGCACCGCGGCCCGCACCCGCGCGCCCGCCCTCTGGACGCTGCTCCTGGGCCTGCTCCTGATGCACGGCTCACCGGCGGCGGCCGCGGCCGGCTGCCACGACACGGCGTACAGCCCGGACCCCGCGGCGGCCGCCGGCACGGGCACCCTGGCGACGGCCATGGCCGGGCACACGGCCAGGCCCGCCGCCGTGCCGCCGGCGCCCGATGCGACGCCGATGGCCGGGTCCGCGATACCGGCCGCAGGAACGCCGGTCACCCTCACCGGCCCGCGGCACACCGCCGCGCGGACCGCCCCGGCCCAGGAGGCCGAACTCCGCGCCGCGGGCACCGTGCACTCCGGCGGGACCTGCACCGCGACGCCCGTGCGCGAACGCGTCGCGCCGGCCGCGGCGCACACCGTGGTGACCGTGTCCGCGCACGCACCCGCCGCCGTGCCCGGGGCGGCGGCCGGGCCCGAGCGGCGCGGGCCGCCCGGCAGCGGGCGGGAGTTGCTGCTCAAGGTGTCGGTCGCGCGCAGGTGAGGGCGCCGACCCGCGGCCGACCGGCCGCGGGCCCGCGTCCCGTTCACCCCGCGCGCCCTGAGCGGCGCGCTCTTAGGGAAAGACCACTCGCATGCACCGTTCGTCCCCCCGCGCCGCGCTGCGCGCCCTCGCCGGCGCGGCCGCCCTCACCGCCGTCCTCGCCGCCTGCGGCTCCTCCGGCGGCACCCCGCACTCCTCGATGCCCGGCATGGACCACGGCTCCGGCACGGCCCACGCCACCACGGCCCCGTCCGTCTCCACGTCGCCCGACCACTCCGGCACCGCCTCGATGCCGGGAATGTCGGGGATGCCCGGCATGGCGGACGGCAGTCCCGGCGACGGCCTCAGCGATGTCCAGGACGGCTACCGCCTGGTCGCGACGACGGCCTCGCTGCCCACGGGCGCGCCCGCCCGCTACCGGTTCTCGGTGACCGGCGCCGACGGGATGCCCGTCACGGACTTCGCCGTCGAGCAGACCGAGCGGCTGCACTTCTACGCCGTCCGCTCCGACCTGACCGGGTTCCAGCACGTCCACCCGGTGATGGCCGCGAACGGCCGCTGGACGGCGGACCTGGCCGCGCTCGCCCCGGGGCACTGGCGGCTGTACGCGACGTTCACGCCCGCGTCCGGGCCGGGCGCGGGCCACGACGTGGTGCTGTCGCGCCCGGTGACCGTGCCGGGGCGCGGCACGAGCGTCGCGCTGCCCGCCGCGGCCCCGGCGGTCGAGGCCGACGGGTACACGGTGACCGTCAACGGCGATCCTGCGGGCGGCGCGGCGCACCCGCTGACCGTGCGGTTCACCCGGAACGGCGCGCCGGTCAAGGACCTGGAGCCGTACCTGGGCACGTACGCGCACCTGACGGCGTTCCACGCGGGTGACATGGCGTTCGCGCACCTGCACCCGGCCACGCCGGTGAAGGCCGGTCGCGGCGGCCCGCAGCTGTCCTTCCACGCGGAACTGCAGAAGCCGGGCGACTGGCGGCTGTTCCTGCAGTTCCGCACCGGCGGGGTGCTGCACACCGCCGCGCTGACGCTGCACGTCGCCTGACGCTGGCCCGCAACGGCCGTGCCCCGCACGGAAAGGCGCGGCCGCGGGCTCACCGCCCGCCGGCCGCGCCGCTCACCTAGGGGTGGCGGGGCCGGCGCCGAGCAACCGGCGCAGCAGCGACTCGTCGTCGGGAGTGAGGTCGTCCACGAACCGCAGGAGCACCGTGGCGTGGTCCGGTTCGCCCTCCAGCGTCTGCCGCATCCGGCGGGCGGCCAGGCCCGGCGGGTCGGCGATCGGCGCGTAGGCGTAGGCGCGGCCACGCGGGGCGCGGACGAGTACGCCCTTGCCGTAGAGCCGTGAGAGGGTCGTCACCACGGTGCTGTAGGCGAGGTCCTCCGGGAGGCGGGTCATCACCTCGGCGGGCGTGAGCGGCTCCCCCGCGGACTGCAGGACGTCCAGGACCTCGGCGGCCAGGACGCCGTTGGCCTTGCGGCGGGGCGGCGTGCCGTCCGCGGCGCGTGATGCGTCCGTTGTCACGACTTGGCCTCCCCTCTGCCCGTCGCCTAGAGTCGCGTAGACCATCTACGCGACTGTAGACACAGCAGCACGAGTGTGCCACACGGCCCGCTCGCCGCACCGCCCGCCGGAATCCCGGGACGGGCGCGAACCTCCCGGGACGGACTCCCCCTTGAGCGCGATCAGTATCGGACAGGCCGCGGTGCTCGGTGTGGTCGAGGGCGTGACCGAGTTCCTGCCGGTCTCCTCCACCGGGCACCTCAAGATCACCGAGGGCCTGATGAACATCCCGGTCGACGACAAGGCGGTCGTCGGCTTCACCGCCGTCATCCAGGTGGGGGCGATCGGGGCGGTCCTCGCGTACTTCTTCAAGGACATCGCGCGGATCGTCACCGCGTTCGCCCGCGGCCTGGGCAACAAGGAGGAGCGGTACCACCACGACTACAAGTTCGCCTGGTGGGTCATCTATGCGACGCTCCCGATCGTCGTCGTCGGGCTCGCCGCCAAGCCGCTGATCGACGGGCCGCTGGCCTCCCTGTGGGTGGTCGCCGCGTCCCTGATCGTGGGCAGCGGGTTCATGTGGGCCGCGGACCAGATGGGCCGCCACAAGCGCGGCGAGGACGACACCGACCTCAAGGACGCGATGGTCGTCGGCTCCTCGCAGATCCTCGCGCTGCTGTTCCCCGGCTTCTCCCGCTCGGGCGCGACCATCTCCACCGCGCTCATCCGCGACCTGGACCGGCTGGCCGCCACCCGGCTGTCCTTCTTCCTCGGCATCCCCGCGCTCACCGGCGCCGGCCTGTACGAGCTCAAGGACGCGCTGGGCACCGGCGCGGGCGCCGGGCCGCTGATCGTCGGCACCGTCATCTCGTTCATCGTGGCGTACGCCTCGATCGCCTGGCTGCTGAAGTTCGTGGCCAACCACTCCCTCAACGCCTTCGTCGGCTACCGCATCCTCATCGGCGTCGTCCTCATGGGCCTGCTCGGCACGGGCGTCCTCTCGGCCTGAGCGGGCACCCGCCGCCCCCCGGGCGCGGCGTCACCGGGCCGCGCCGGCCCGGGACCTAGCCTGGGGGGATGGAGATCATGAGCGACGCGGAGTGGCGGGCGTTCGTCCTCGACGGCACCCGCACGGGAAAGCTCGCGGTGACGCGGAAGGACGGGCGTCCCCATGTGACGCCCATCTGGTTCGTGCTGGACGAGACGGATCCGGACGACGTCCGGGTGGTCTGGAACACCGGCCGCGACTCGCTCAAGGGCCGGGCCCTGCGGCGCGACCCGCACTTCGCCCTGTGCGTCGACGACCAGCAGCCGCCGTACTCCTTCGTCCTCCTGGAGTGCACCGCCGAGCTCATCGAGGACGTCGGCCTGGCGAAGCCGTGGGCCGTGGCGATCGCCACCCGCTACATGGGCCCCGAACTCGGCGAGGAGTACGGCGCGCGCAACGCCGTCCCCGGCGAGTACCTGGTCCGCGCCCGTATCGACCGCGTCACCGCCCAACGCGCCATCTCCTCCTGACCCCACCACCGACCGGCGCCCCCGCGCTGCGGCCGCTCAGCCGTAGGAGAGCTTGGAGCAGGGGTTGGAGGCGGCGGTGCGGGCCTGCTGGGTGAGGCTCTTGGGGAGGGCCTTGGGGGTGGCGGTGGCGGACTTCGCGTAGTCCTGGCCGACGACCAGGTTGATGCCGGTGACATTCAGCGGCACCAACTGGGCGCCGGGGAACAGCTTCGCCAGGTTCTGGGCGTCCGCCTGGTGGGCCGAGCCGTACTCGATGCGGGTGGTGGCGTGGTCCTGGGAGCGGGCCGTGCTGGTGCCGTTCACGGTGAAGTGGTCGGCCTTGATCTTGTCGGCCGCCTTGGCGCCGAGGCCGTCGGTGGTGGTGCCGTTGAAGACGTTCACGGCGACACCGGTGCCGTCGACGACCGGAGCGGGCGTGGGCTTCGGCTCGACCTTGCCGGAGGCGTTGATCCCGTCCAGGGTGCGGTCGGCGCGCAGCTCGGCGAACAGGTCGTCGACGTCGGGGTGGACGAGGTCGATGCGCGAGCCGGCGTACTTCCAGGGCGCGGTGACGAACTGGATGTTCTTCAGGTCGACGTTCTTCAGCGACATGCCGAACGAGATCAGCTTCGCGGCGCTGCCGAGCCCCGGGTCGACGGTGAGCGACTTGGTGGCCGCGTCGGCCAGCGGCAGCAGCGTCGTCGGGTTCATGCCTTGGCCCTTGATCTTGGCGATCAGGGCGGACAGGAACGCCTGCTGGCGCATCATCCGGCCCACGTCGGAGTTGTCGCCGACGCCGTGCCGGACCCGGACGTAGTCCAGGGCCTTCTGCCCGGCCAGCTTCTGCATCCCGGCCGGGAGGACGAGCTTGCCCTTGTAGCCGAGGTTGGGGTTCATGTCCCCCTGGTACAGGTTGTTCGGCACGCAGACCTCGACGCCGTCGACGGCGGAGGTCATGGCCGCGAAGCCGGCGAAGTCGACGACCATCGTGTGGTCGACCCGCAGGCCGGTCAGCTTCTCGATGGTGTTCTGGGTGCAGGCCGGGTTGCCCTTGGCCGTGTTGCCCATGGAGAAGGCCGAGTTGAACATCGCGCTGGGCTGGTCCGCGGACCACTTGCCGTCCGGCAGCAGGCACGGCGGTATGTCCACCAGCGAGTCGCGGGGTATGGATATGCCCACCGCGTGCTTGTGGTCGGGGTAGACGTGCAACAGGATCGTGGTGTCCGAGCGGCCGATCGCGCCGGAGGCCGAACCGCCGAGCTTGCCGTTCTCGCCGGAGCGCGTGTCGGAGCCGATCAGCAGGACGTTCACCGGCTTGTTGCCGTTGGCGTCCGCCTTCGCCGCCTGGGGCCGGTTCTTGCTGAGCCCGGACGAGTCGAACGTGGAGATGTTGGCGTTCAGCTTGAGGTAAACCGCACCCGCCCCGCCGACCACCAGCACCACAAGGCCCACGGCAATACCGATGATCCAGCGCTTGCGGCTCCGCTTGCGCTTCAGCCCACGAACGCCCATTCCCACACCTTCGGTCCGGCGGCTCACGCAGCCACGGCGAAGCCCCAACGTCTATCACTGGAAAGCCGGGCGAATGTATGACTCCGGTCACACACGACCCGGTGGCGGGCTCCCGGCCCGGCCAGCCACCGTACCCGCTGGAATTCGGCCGTCCACCGAATGTGAGATGCGTGACGCCGCCGGCGTTCTTTCCGGTATCTACGGAATGGCCGTCACTGTCCTTGTATCCACCGGCTTTTCCCGCCGGCCGCTCGCCCCGCCCGCGGTCAACTCTCCGCGGGTTCCTGGCTCAGCGCCTCGTCGAGGGTGCGGAACGGGCGGAAAACGCCGTCCAGACCGGTCATCGCGAGCAGCCGGCGGGTCGCCGGGTGGTCGCAGGCCATCCTGACCCGGCCGCCCCGGTCGAGCACCCGGCGCCGGGCGCGCAGCAGCAGCGACAGGCCGAAGCAGTCGATGAACTCCACCCCGCACAGGTCGAGCACCACCAGCAGCGGCGCCGGCCGCTGCGCGGCGGCCGCCAGATGCACGCCGACGTCCTCGGCCGCGCCCAGGTCGATCTCGCCGGTCAGTTCCACGACCGTGATCGCCTGCACCCGGTAGGTCCTGGCGTACGGCGTGGGATGCGGAATGCTCTCGGCCAGGCGCCGGGCGTACTCCGGCCGCTGCTCCCCGTCGTGGTGCACCCCACGCCCCCCTCGTACCGTCGGCCCCTGACGTGACCTGCAGTAACCGTAGGGGAAGCAGAGCGTCACCGGGGAGGGCGCCCGGGGCATCAGGGCGCCATATTCACCCCGCGGAGTGAAGATCGCTCTCGGGGGCGCGCGGTGCGAAGGGGAATGGCGTCCGGCCGTGCTGGATCGAGATCCACTTCAGGGTGGTGAAGGCTTCGAGGGTCGCGTCGCCGTTCAGCCGGCCGAGGCCCGACGCCTTCTCGCCGCCGAACGGCACGCCCGGCTCGTCGGCGATCGTGCCGTCGTTGACGTGGATCATGCCGGTCTCGACGCGGTGCGCGAACCGCACGCCGCGCTCGATGTCCGCGGTGTGCACCGCGCCGCTCAGGCCGAACGGCGTGTCGTTCGCCATCCGCACCGCCTCGTCGTCGCCGTCGAACGGCACCAGCAGCACGACGGGGCCGAACAGTTCGCGCCGCAGGATCGGCGCCTCGGGCGGCAGCCCGGCCAGCACCGTGGGCGGCACCAGGGTCCCCTCGGCCTCGCCGTGCAGCAGCGCGGTGGCACCGCCCGCGAGGGCCTCGGCGACCGCCTGCGTGACGTGCTCGGCCTGCGTGGCGTTGATCAGCGGCCCGATGTCGGTGGCGGGGTCGGCCGGGTCGCCGACCCGCAGCGCCGCGACCCGGGCGACGAACTTCTCGGTGAACTCCCGCTCCACCCGCCGGTCCACCAGGATCCGGTTGGCCGCCATGCACACCTGGCCCTGGTGCGCGAAGCGGCTGAACACCGCGGCGTCCACCGCGTAGTCCAGGTCGGCGTCGTCCAGCACCACCAGGGCGCTGTTGCCGCCGAGTTCGAGCACGCAGCGCTTGAGGTGCGCGCCGGCCACGGTGGCCACCCGGCGGCCGACCCGGTCGGAGCCGGTGAACGAGATCACCCGCGGCACCGGGTGCTCCAGGAAGGCGTCCTCGATCTCGGCGATGTCGGTGAGCACCACGTTGAACAGGCCCGGCGGCAGGCCGGCGTCCTCGAAGATCCTGGCGATCAGGGTGCCGCCGACGACCGGGGTGCACTGGTGCGGCTTGAGCACCACGCCGTTGCCCAGCGCCAGCGCGGGGGCGATCGACTTCAGGCCGAGGAACAGCGGGAAGTTGAACGGGCTGATGACGCCGACGACACCGGCCGGCAGCCGGTACAGCCGGTTCTCCTTGCCGTCGACCGGGGAGGGCAGCAGCCGGCCCTCGGGGCGCAGGGCGAGCGCCATGGACTCCCGCAGCATGTCCTTGGCCAGCGAGAGCTCGAAGCCGGCCTTGAGGCGGGTGCCGCCCAGCTCGGCCACGATCGCCCCGGTGATCTCCTCCTCGCGCTCCTCCACGATCCGCAGCGCCCGCTCCAGGACCGCCCTGCGCGCGTAGGGGCCGACCCGCGCCCACGCCCGCTGCGCCGTCTGGGCCGCGCGGTACGCCTCGTCCACCTCGGCGACGGTGGCCACCGTGATGGAGGCGAGCTTGTCGCCGCTGTAGGGGTCGAAGTCGACGATGTCCCAGGATCCGGAGCCGGGCCGCCACTGTCCGGCTATGTACTGCTGGGCCAGTTCGGAGAAGAAGGTCACACCGTCCCTTTCGTCGGGTCCTGCCGGGTCACAGCCGGTGTCGCGTCACGTCCGGTGCGGGGTCACCGCGGGTACCGGGTCAGAGCTCACGCTGGAAGGCGTGCAACCAGTCAAGGGAGTCGGCGGTGTTGAGGGCCATCCGGTCCAGGGCGTCCATCGCCCGCGTGTACTCCACGACCTCGTCGTGCTTGTCGATGTAGAGCGCGCCGGTCAGCTGCTCCAGGTAGACGAGGTCGGGCAGGTCCGACTCGGGGAAGCTCAGCAGGGTGAAGGCGCCGCCGCCCGCGGGGTGCCCGCCGGTGGCGAACGGCAGGATGCGGACGTCCACGTTGGGCGCCTCGGCGGTCTCCAGGATGTGGCGGACCTGGTCGCGCATCAGGTCCGGGCCGCCGAACGGGCGGCGCAGCGCGCCCTCGTCCATCACCGCGACGAAGTGCGGCGCGCGCTCGGAGACCAGCAGCTTCTGCCGCTCCAGGCGCAGGCCCACGCGGCGCTCCACCCAGGGCTCGGCCCCCTCGGGGTGGCCGAGCCGGATCACCGACCTTATGTACTCCTCGGTCTGCAGCAGGCCGTGCACGAACTGCACCTCGAAGGTGCGGATGAGGGCGGCGGACTCCTCCAGCCCGACGTACGTCTGGAACCAGGTCGGCATGACCTCGCCGTAACCGTGCCACCAGCCGGCCGCGTTGGCCTCGCGGACCAGGCCGAGCAGGGCGAGCCGCTCGGGCTCCTCGGTCACCCCGTAGAGCGTGAGCAGATCGGCGACGTCACGCTCCTTGAAGGAGACGCGGCCCAGCTCCATGCGGCTGATCTTCGACTCGGAGGCCCGGATCGAGTAGCCCGCGTCCTCCCGGGAGATGCCCCGGGACTCACGCAGCCGCCGCAGCTGCGCGCCGAGCAGCATTCGCCGCACGATGGAGCCGCCTCCCGGCTGCCCTGCGCTCATAGGTCACGCTCCGCCCTTGGTTCATCAGCAGTCTGCCACTAATGGACTGCGCGCAGTACCCATTCGGTCACTCTCCATCGTCACGTGCATCAATTCCTTGCAGATGCACGTGCAGACGCTCTTGCAACCCGGGGTACTGATCCATGAGCATGGTGGCTGTGCAGATACCTCGGGGGCTCGCATGAGGGCAGAGGCAACAGCTGTGCTGGAACCGTTATGGCAGGGAGTGCTCGCACCGGAGGAGCTCGCCGAGGCCAACGGGGCCACCTGCGAGCTGCCCGCCGCGCTGGAGTCGGTGCGCCAGGCGCGCCACTTCACCCGCGCGACCCTGCAGCGCTGGGATCTGGGCATCCTGCGCGACTCGATCGAACTGGTCGCCTCCGAGCTGGTGACCAACGCGCTGCGCTACGCCGTGCCGGTCGGCACACCGGGCGCGCCGGTGCGGTTGAGCCTGGTCCGCTGGACGTCCCGCGTGGTGTGCGCGGTGCGCGACCCCAGCGTGACGGCGCCGATCGCCAAGGACCCCGACTACGTCGCCGAGACCGGCCGCGGCCTGCACCTGGTGGACTCGTTCAGCGAGAACTGGGGCTGGCACCCGCTCAGCGGCACGGGAAAGGTGGTCTGGGCGCTGTTCCTGGCCCCCGGACCCCACTGAGGCGGAACGCCGGAACGGACGCCCCGGAACTCCGGGCGGAACTCCGGGCGAAAGCGCACGTCCGGTGATCAGCCGCCGGCGAGGTGGTCGAACTCACCGGCCTTCACACCGATGATCATCGACTCGATCTCCGCCTGCGTGTAAATCAGCGCGGGCCCGTCCGGAAAGCGCGAATTGCGCACGGCCACCTCGCCGCCCGGCAGTGCGGCGAACTCCATGCACGTGCCATTGGCATTGCTGTGACGGCTCTTCTGCCAGACGACCCCCGTAAGGTCTTCCGCCGACATTCCATTCTGCGTCCGGCGCATCAGTCACTCCCCATAAGTGCCTTGGCTGGTACGGGAGATGATAACTCGAAGAAAGAGCACGTGCATGTGCACGTGCATGTGCACGTGCAGTCACTCCGCGTGATCTGCGGGCCCGCGTTCAGCGGCCGGTCACCGGCGGGAAAACCCGTCAGTCACCCCCGTGCGGTCGGATACGATATTGACGGTCCGTAGACGAATTACTCACTCCGTGCAACGAATTGGGAGCAGCCTGCAATGGCTCGTCACCTCATCACATCAGCCCTGCCCTATATCAACGGGATCAAGCACCTGGGCAACATGGTGGGGTCCATGCTCCCGGCGGACGTGTACGCGAGGTACCTGCGGCAGCGCGGGAACGACGTCCTCTACATCTGCGCCACCGACGAGCACGGCACCCCCGCGGAACTGGCCGCAAAGGAGGCCGGGCTGCCCGTCGACGTCTTCTGCGCGCAGGCGCACGACGCCCAGAAGGCGATCTACGACGGCTTCGAGCTGTCCTTCGACCACTTCGGCCGCAGCTCCTCCGCGGAGAACCGGGACATCACCCAGCACTTCGCCCGCCGCCTCTTCGCCAACGGCTTCATCGAGGAGCGCGCCGTCCGCCAGGTGTACTCGCTGGCCGACGAGCGCTTCCTGCCCGACCGCTACATCGTCGGCACCTGCCCGCACTGCGGGTACGACAAGGCGCGCGGGGACCAGTGCGAGAACTGCACCCGGGTGCTGGACCCGACCGACCTGATCGACCCGCGGTCGGCGATCAGCGGGAGCAGCGCGCTGGAAGTCCGGGAGACCAAGCACCTGTTCCTCCTGCAGTCGAAGCTGGCCGGCGAGGTCGAGGCGTGGATCGACGCCAACAGCGCCGACTGGCCGACCCTCGCCTCGTCGATCGCCCGCAAGTGGCTCACCGAGGGGCTCCAGGACCGGGCCATCACCCGCGACCTCGATTGGGGCGTCCCTGTCCCGGCCGACACCTGGCCCGAACTGGCCGCCGAGGGCAAGGTCTTCTATGTCTGGTTCGACGCTCCGATCGAGTACATCGGTTCCACCAAGGAATGGGCCGACGCCGCGCAGGACACGGCGCCGGAGGACCGCGACTGGAAGTCGTGGTGGTACGAGGCGGACGGCGGTGACCACCCGGTCCGCTACACCCAGTTCATGGCCAAGGACAACGTCCCCTTCCACACCGTGATGTTCCCGGCGACGCAGCTGGGCACCCGCGAGCCGTGGAAGAAGGTCGACTACGTCAAGGCCTTCAACTGGCTGAACTACTACGGCGGGAAGTTCTCCACCTCGCAGCGCCGCGGCATCTTCACCGACGCCGCGCTCGACCTGCTGCCGGCCGACTACTGGCGCTACTTCCTGATGGCGAACGCGCCGGAGTCCGACGACACGTCCTTCACCTGGGAGCTGTTCGCCTCCTCGGTGAACAAGGACCTGGCCGACACCCTCGGCAACTTCGTCAACCGGGTGCTGTCCTTCTCCCGCAAGCGGTTCGGCGACGAGGTGCCGGCGGGCGCGCCGGCCGGCGCCGCGGAGGCGAAGCTCGGCGAGCAGGTGGCCGGGCTCCTGGCGGAGTACGAGTCGCACCTGGACACCCTCCAGTTCCGCAAGGCCGCGCAGGCGCTGCGCGCCCTGTGGAGCGCGGGCAACTCCTACCTGGAGGAGAAGGCCCCCTGGATGGCGATCAAGACCGACCCGGACGGCGCCGCGCTGACGCTGCGCACCGCGATGAACCTCATCCACCTGTACGCGATCGTCTCCGAGCCGTTCATCCCGGCGTCGGCGAAGGCCATGCGCGGCGCGTTCGCGCTTCCGGCCGACGACGCCGCGTGGGTGACCGCGGACGAGGCCCGCACGCTGGCGTCGGTGCCGGCCGGGACGCCGTTCACCCTCCCGCCGGTGCTCTTCGCCAAGATCACCGACGAGGACCTGGCCGCGTACGTCGAGCGCTTCGGCGGCGACCCGGACCAGGCCGCCTGAGCCGGCGCCGCCGCCGCGGTACGACCGTGTGAGAGGGCCGCCCCCTGAAACGGGGGGCGGCCCTCTCGCGCGCTTGCCGGGGAGGCGGTGTCCCTCAGCGCGCCAGGGAGGCGGCGTCGCCCATCACCACGACGGGGTGGAGCGACGGGTCCAGGGTGCGCAGCAGCGTCCGCATGGCCGCGGCGGGCAGGCTCACGCAGCCCTGCGTCGCGCCGCCGTGGTCCACGTGGAGCCAGATGCCGCCGCCGCGGGACTGCCCCAGCGGACGGGTCCAGTCGCGCGGCGACATCCCCGGCTTGCGGTTGTAGTTGATGGCGATCACGTAGTCGAAGGCGCCCCTGAGCGGCTCGCCCTCGACGCCGGTGCCGCGGACGGTGAAGCCGATCGGGGCGTGGTCGTAGGTGAGGCGGGTGCCCGGGTCGGCGAGCCGGCCGCCGGCGTCGGTCAGGGTGTAGACGCCGACGGGGCTGCGCAGGTCGCCGGTGCGGTGCTCGTCCGTCCAGCCCCGGGCGGCGTTGTGCGCCGGCCAGACCGGGCTCGCGGCGACCCAGCCGGCCGCCGGGTCGCGCCGGTAGAGCGTGACCTTCCCGGTCGTCGCGTCGCGGCCGGTCCCGGTGACCAGGACCACCTGACGGGCGTCCGCCGGGACACCGGCCAGGGTCCGGGCGCCGACGCCCGGCAGCGCCGCGGGCCGGGGGACCGGGGCGTCCCGGCCGGCGCGGCCCGCCGGGGGCTGGGCGGTGGACAGCGGTGCCACGTCGTCGACCCGCGACGGCCGGGCGCCGTCGACGGACCCGGTGCAGGCGGTGAGCAGCAGGGCGGCGGCCGCCAGGGCCGCGGCCGCCGCCGCGCGTCGGGGGGCGACGGGCGGGCCGGCGCGGCCCGGTTCGGTGCGTACAGGGGCAGGACGGGGTGCGGTGGGCACGGGGAGCATGCCTTTCACGTGAAGTCTGCGGTCGTCAGGACGTCGCGGACGCGCGCCAGTTGGGCGGGTCCGGGGTGGGAGAGGCAGGCCGTCGCGACGACCACCACGGCGGATCCCGACCGGTCGGTGAGCTGGGTTCCCAACTGGACGGTCCCGCCCACCGAGCGGCAGGCGGTGACCACGGTCTCGTTCCCGACCTCGATGTGGCGGAAGCGGGCCTTGTCGGCCATGCCCTGGTTGAGCTGGAAGGCCAGCTGGATCAGGACCCCGTCGCCCTCCAGGACGCGCTGCAGCGGCGTGCAGAAGTCGTCCAGCGCGTTGGCGCAGCCGCCTTGGGGCAGGGCCAGCGCCTGGGACGCCACCCACGCGGTCGCCGAGCCGCCGGGTGCGAGGACCGGCCAGCCGCGCGGCAGCCGCAGGTCCAGGCCGCCGAGGTCGGCGAAGTGCCGTGTCTGGACCGACGCGTCGGCGGTCGGCGCCGGGCCGCCGGTCGTGGTGGGCCCGCCGCCGGAGGCCGGCGGCACGATCGCCGTGGGGCCGCCCGGCGCCGTGGAGGGCACGGGGCCCCGCCCGGCGACGCCCGGGACCAGCAGCGCGGCCAGGGCGACGGCCAGCGCCGCGGCGCCGGACAGCCCGGCCGCGCGCCTGCGGCGGCGCCGCCGCAGGCGGGCCCGTAGGGACTCCAGGCGCTGGGCGGGTGCGGGAAGTTGGGGCACCGCGCGCTCCAGCAGGGCGCGCAGTTCCTGCTCCTGCTCCCGCTCGTCGTGTGCGGAAGCGGGCTCGGCTACGGGCTGGGAAGGGGCCCCGGATGCGGAACCGGCTGCGGGTTCGGGTGAGTTCACGGCCGCTCACCGCGCTCCGCGCCGACCGCGTCCACCGCGCCGGGCAGCCGCCCGCGCAGGGTGCGCAGTGCCTTGGCCGCCTGGCTCTTGACGGTGCCCTCCGAGCAGCCGAGGACCGCCGCGGTCTCCGTGACGCTCAGGTCCTCGAAGTACCGCAGCACCACGACGGAGCGCTGGCGCACCGGCAGGGCGCGGATCGCCGCGGCCAGGGCCTGCTCCAGGTCGACCTCGGCGAACGGGTCGGCAGGGCCCGCCCGTTCGGGCAGGTCCCCGTGCGGGACCTCGCCGCGCCAGCGGCGGCGCCACCACGAGGCATGAGTGTGCACCAGCGCCTTGCGGACGTACGCCTCCGGGTTCTCGTCCGCGAGGCGGTGCCAGCGCGGCCAGAGCCTGGCCAGCACGGTCTGCAGCAGGTCCTCCGCGAGGTGGGCGTCGCCCGTGAGCAGCCAGGCGACCCGCAGCAGCCGTGGGCCGCGGGCCGCCACGAACTCCTCGAACCCGGGTTCGCTCACCGTGTGTCCTCTCCACACAAGGTGAACACGCTGGACCCCCGCCCGGGTTGCCTCCGGTTCCGGGAAGTGCGCCGACGGTCCGGCCCGTCAGGGCGCTTCGGCGCACTCCCGGATCGGGGCGCGGGGTTCAGGACTTCTGCGGGGGCTTGCGGAGCTGGAGGTGCAGCTCCCGCAGGCGCGCCTCGGTCACCTCGGAGGGCGCGCCCATGAGGAGGTCCTGGGCGTTCTGGTTGAGCGGGAACGCGATCGTCTCGCGGATGTTGGGCTCGTCCGCGAGCAGCATGACCATGCGGTCCACGCCCGGGGCGATGCCGCCGTGCGGCGGCGCGCCGTAGTGGAAGGCGCGCAGCATGCCGCCGAACTCGGCCTCGACCGTGGCCCGGTCGTACCCGGCGATCTCGAACGCCTCGTACATCACGTCCGGTTCGTGGTTCCTGATCGCGCCGGACGACAGCTCGATGCCGTTGCAGACGATGTCGTACTGCCAGGCCAGGATGTCCAGCGGGTCCTTGGTCCGCAGCGCCTCCAGGCCGCCCTGCGGCATGGAGAACGGGTTGTGCGAGAACTCGATCTGCCCGGTGTCCTCGTTGCGCTCGAACATCGGGAAGTCCACGATCCAGCAGAAGCGGAAGACGCCCTCGTCGAACTGCCCGGCCCGCTTGGCCGCCTCGACCCGCACCGGGCCCATGATCTTCGAGACCTCGTCGAACTCGCCGGCGCCGAAGAAGATCGCGGTGCCCGGCTTGGCGCCGACCGCGGCCAGCAGCGCGGCCACGTCCTGCTCGGTGAGGAACTTCGCGATCGGCCCGGTCAGGGCGTTGTCGTCGCCGACCCGCACCCACGCCAGGCCCTTGGCGCCGAGCGAGACCGCGTAGTCGCCGAGCGAGTCGAAGAACTTCCGCGGCTGGTCGGCGGTGTCGTGCACGGCCAGCGCCCGCACGTGCTTGCCGGCGAACGCCTTGAACTCGGAGCCGGCGAACACCGCCGAAACGTCCACGAGTTCCAGCGAGGTGCGCAGGTCCGGCTTGTCGTTGCCGTACTTCAGCATCGCCTCGCGGAACGGGATGCGCGGGAACGGCGAGGTCACCGTGCGGCCGCCGCCGAACTCGGTGAACAGGTCGGTCATGACCTTCTCGATGACGCCGAAGACGTCCTCCTGCTCGACGAAGCTCATCTCGACGTCGAGCTGGTAGAACTCGCCGGGCGAGCGGTCGGCGCGGGAGTCCTCGTCGCGGAAGCACGGCGCGATCTGGAAGTAGCGGTCGAAGCCGGAGATCATCAGCAGCTGCTTGAACTGCTGCGGGGCCTGCGGCAGCGCGTAGAATTTCCCGGCGTGCACCCGGGAGGGCACCAGGAAGTCGCGGGCGCCCTCGGGCGAGGTGGCCGACAGGATCGGGGTGGCCATCTCGTTGAAGCCGAGCGCGGTCATCTCGCGGCGCAGGAACGCGATCACCTGGGTGCGCAGCATGATGTTGCGGTGCATGCGCTGGCGGCGCAGGTCGAGGAAGCGGTTGGTGAGCCGCATCTCCTCGTTGGCGTTGTCCTCGGGGAAGACCGGGAACGGCAGCTGGTCGGCGGCGCCGAGCACCTCGACCGAGGTCACCTCGACCTCGATCTCACCGGTGGGCAGCTCCGGGTTGACGTTCTCCGCGGAACGCGCCACCACCCGGCCGTCCACCCGCAGCACCGACTCCTTGGACTGGCCGGCGAGCTGGTCGTAGACCGGCGAGCCGGGGTGCACGACCAGCTGGGTGAAGCCGTAGTGGTCCCGCAGGTCGACGAAGAGGATGCCTCCCAGATCGCGGCGATTGTGCAGCCAGCCGGACAGGCGGACGTCGGTGTCGACGTCGGTGGCGCGCAGCTCTCCGCAGGTGTGGGACCGGTACCGGTGCATCGTTCGTCCAAGTCGGGTCGTCGCGATAGAGGGGGAACCCGCACAGCCTACCGGCGCGGGGCACCGCTCCCCCCGCCGGATCGCTTGACCCATAACTCACCTATCCCCATAAACTGGCCCAATGCGCACCGAGGACGTCCTCGCCGCCGTCGGATACGGCGTGTGGCAGTGGGACGAATCCACCGGCACGGTCACGGTCGACGGGCGCGCGGCCCGGTTGCTCGGGCTGTCCGGCGGGCCCGCCACGCACCGCTCGTCCGAGGTGCGCGCCTGCCTGCATCCCGCCGACTACGTCGCCCTGGCCGGCGCGGTGTCGCTGGCCACCGCCGAGGGCACCGTCGCTGAGTCGCTGCTGCGGGTGGTCGGTGAGGACGGCACCGTGCACCGCACGGTGCGGGCCCGGCTGCGGCCGCAGGGCCCGCTGCTCAGCGGCACCCTGCACGAGGTCCGCGACCGCGCGCAGCGCGGCGCCGCGCCGGCCGGCGACTGGCGGCGCTCCCGGGAGGCCTTCCTGCTGGACGCGGGCCGGGCCCTGGCCGAGGCCGACTCCACCGCCGAGGTGCTGCGGGTCGCCGCCACCCTGTCCATGCCCGGCTTCTCCCCCGACGGCCACGCCGTCTTCGGGGTCGACGGCGACCGGCTGTCGGTCATCGGCCACCACGGCCAGGAGGTGCTGGACCGCGCCCTGCTGAACGTCTCGCTGAACGCCGACTACCCGGCCGCGGTCGTGGTGCGCACCGGCCAGGCGGTGTACGTGCAGTCCCCCGAGGCGTACCAGGAGCGCTTCCCGTACAGCTGGCCGATGGTCAAGCCGTACGGGCGGACGTCCTGGGCGTACCTGCCGCTGGTCGTCGCCGGGTCGACGATCGGGGCGTGGATGGCGGCGTTCCGCGAGCCGGTGGACTTCACCCCGGACGAGCGGTCGGTGCTCACCACGGTGGCCCGGATGCTGGCCCAGGCGCTGTCGCGGGCCCATGTGCACGAGTCGGAGCGGGCGCTGTCCGACGGGCTGCAGCGCACCATGCTGCCCGCCCGCGAGCCGGAGATCGACGGCATGGCGGTCGCCGCCCGCTACGTGCCGACCGGCGGCGGCCTCCAGGTCGGCGGCGACTGGTACGACGTGATCGACCTGCCGTCCGGCCGGACCGCGATCGTCATCGGCGACGTGCAGGGCCACGACGTGCGGGCCGCCGGGATCATGGGCCAGCTGCGGATCGCGCTGCGCGCCTACGCGGCCGAGGGGCACGGCCCGGACGCCGTGCTCTCCCGGGCGTCGCGGTTCCTGTCCGGCCTCGCCGCGGAGGCCGACTGGGACGACGTGCGGTTCGCGACCTGCCTGTACCTGGAGGTCGATCCGGCCACCGGCACGCTGGACGTGGCGCGCGCCGGCCATCCCGAGCCCGCGATCCGGCTCGCCGACGGCACCACCATCCTGCGGCGCACCGCGGGCGGGCTGCCGCTGGGCGTGGAGCGGGACGCCGACTACCCGACGACCCGGCTGGTGCTGGAGCCCGGCGAGGTGCTGCTGCTGTGCACCGACGGGCTGATCGAGACCGGCGGGCACGACCTGAGCAGCGGCTGGCTGCGGCTGTGCGAGGTGCTGGAGGCGGGCCCCGCCGAGAAGCTGGAGCAGCTCGCCGACGCGCTGGTCCGGGCCGTGCACGGCCCGGCCTCCCATCACACCACCGGGCCGCTGGCCGACCGCCGCGAGGACGACATCGCACTGGTGCTGCTGCGCCGCGACCCCGACGGCCCCACCTGCGCCGTCCCGGTGCGCCGCACCGTGCTGACCGTCCGGCAGAACGACCCGGGCATGATCCGCTCGGTCCGCCACGACGTCCGGGCGATGCTCCACGACTGGTGCTCGCCCGACCAGCGCGAGTCGGCGGTGCTGCTGGTCTCCGAGATGATCACCAACGTGCTGGTGCACACCGACGAGGACGCGACGCTGACCGCGCAGGTCACCGGGATGCCCGGCACCCGCAGCCTGCACATCGAGGTCGGCGACCGGTCCGACGACATGCCGCACCGCCGCTCGCCCGGCGAGATGGCGTCCTCCGGGCGCGGCCTGCTGCTGATGGAGGAACTCGCCGACGCGTGGGGCGTGGATCCGCGCGGCGACGGCAAGTCCATCTGGTTCGAACTGCACGAGGCGCGGCCCGCGCTGGACGAGGAGCCGGCGGACGAGGCGCCGGCGCCCACTGAACGGGCCGGCTGACGCGGGGCGGCGTGACGAGGTGTGTGACGCGGGCCGCGCGGACTCGGACGGCGTGACGCGGGGCCGCGCGGCACCAGGGGGAGGATCCCGGGCCGCACGGCCTGTCGCGTGTGCGGGGCCCACCGCCGTCCCTTGCCTGCGGGCCCCGCGGGCCGGGGGTGCCGGAAGGTCGCGCGGCACCCGCGGCCGGTCTCACCTGCCGGAGGTCTCCGCGGTCTCCCGCAGCAGGAACGGCGCCGCGGCCGGCGTGGAGGCCACCTCGGCCTGAAGCCGGCGGTGCGCCACGCGGGTGGCGACCGCGGTCAGCGCGAGCCCGATCCCGGCCCAGGCGGCGAGGACCAGCAGCGGCCCGCGCGCGCCGTGGCCGTGGAAGAAGGCGGTGTCCCGCAGGGCCGCGGCCCCCGCGCCGGGCGGCAGCAGCCGGCCGATCGCGCCCACCGGGTCCGGCAGCAGTTCGGGCGCGGAACTCGCCCCCGACCAGGCGTTGCCCAGCATCATCACCACCAGCGAGCCGAGCCCGATGCCCTTGGGGCCCAGCAGCGCGCCCAGGCCGCACACCGCGGCCGCGACCCCCAGCACGAGCAGCGCCACCACCGCGCCCTCCGCCACGACGCCGCCGGTCAGCACCCCGAGCCAGGTGTTCCCCAGGGCCACGGCCGTCGCGCCCACGGCCGCCGCGGACAGCACCAGCACCGCCAGGCGCTGCCGCACCCCGCCCAGGGCGAGGCAGGCGAGGGCGCCCACGGCGAGGCCGGTCACCACGGTGGGCAGCACGGACGCGGAGAAGGCGGCGCCGCGCGGGTCGGCGGACGGCAGCGGGACGACGTCGGTCACCGGCGCGGGCCCGCCCGGCAGCTCCGCGGCGACCTGCTGCAGCAAGGCGGCCACGGCAGGCGAGGCCGCGGAGGCGGTGAGCACCCGGAGCCCCTGGGGGCCGGCGACCACCGCGCCATAGACCTCGCGGTGCTCGATCCCGGTCCTGGCGGCCGCCGCGTCCGCGTACCGGTGTACGGCGAACGCGCCGCTGCCGGCGTGCCCGGCCAGTCCTTGCTCGACCTGGGTGACCGCGCGCTCGGGGCCGGCGACGCCCAGCGGGAGGTCGCGCGGGGCGGTGCGGGCAGCCGGCCAGGAGAAGGCCCACAGCAGGAACGCCGCGACCAGCGGCAGGACGACGATCAGGGCGGCGCTGCGGGCCATCGGGCGCGGTGTGGGGCGGGCCATCGGATCCCCTAAAGAGAATGAACATTCGTTTTTACGGGCCATCCCAGCCTGCGCCGCACCGCTCGCGTTGTCAAGAAAGGAACGTTCGCTTTACCGTGGGCCCCATGCCCCGGGTCTCCCAGGAACACACCGACGCCCGCCGCCGGCAGATCCTCGCCGGCGCCCGCCGCTGCTTCGCCGCCAACGGCTTCCACGCCACGTCGATGCAGGACCTGCTGGGCGAGATGGGCCTGTCGGCCGGGGCCTTCTACCGCTACTTCGCGGGCAAGGACGAGCTGATCAACGCGATCGCCGAGGAGTCCCTGGACCGGGTCACCGACGATCTGGCCGAGTACTTCGCCCAGGAGCCGCCGCCCGCGCTGCCCGACCTGCTGGCCGGCGTCCCCGCCGCGCGTATCGCGCCGCTGCTCGACCAGGAGACCCGGGACGTACTGCTGCAGATCTGGTCGGAGTCGATGCGCTCCCCCGAGCTGCGCGAGCGCGTGCAGGACGGCTTCGCCACGCTGCTGGCCATGCTGACCGTCATGATGCGCCGCTACCGCGACCGCGGTGACCTGCCCGCCGACGCGGACCCCGAGGCGTGCGCCCGCGCCGCGCTGGGCCTGATCCAGGGCTACGTCCTGCAGCGCACCGTCTTCGGCCTCGACGACCCCGAGCCCTTCACCACCGGCCTGCGCACCCTGCTCTCGCCGCGGTGACGCCGGCCGCGGACATGCCGCGGGCCGGGCACGCGCGGTGCGCGTGCCCGGCCCGTGCGGTCAGGCGTCAGCGGCCGTAGGGCGAGTCGGCGGGGATGGTCCCGAGCCGGCCGGCCTTGAAGTCGTCGAAGGCCTGGGCCAGTTCGGCGTGGGTGTTCATCACGAACGGGCCGTACTGCATCATCGGCTCGCGGATCGGCAGGCCGCCGAGCAGGACCACCTCGAAGTTCGGGGTGTGGGAGTCCTGCGACTCGTCGGCGCGGATCGTCAGCGAATCGCCCTTGCCGAAGACCACGGCCTGGCCCATGCCGAACGGGCGGCTCTGCGGGCCGGCGAACCCGCGTCCGGCCAGACCGTAGGCGAGCGCGTTGAAGTCCGCCCGCCAGGGCAGGGTGACCTGAGCCCCGGGGTTCACCGAGATGTGGATCATCGTGATCGGGGTGTGGGTCGAGCCGGGCCCCTGGTGGCCGCCGAGGTCGCCGGCGATCAGCCGGATCAGGGAGCCGCCGTCGGCCGAGGTGAGCAGCTTCAGCCCGCCGGACCGGATGTCCTGGTACTTGGGCGGCATCATCTTGTCGGACTTCGGCAGGTTCACCCACAGCTGGAGGCCGTGGAAGAGGCCGCCGCTCATCACCAGCGACTCCGGCGGGGTCTCGATGTGCAGCAGGCCGGACCCGGCGGTCATCCACTGGGTGTCGCCGTTGGTGATGGTGCCGCCACCGCCGTGACTGTCCTGGTGGATGAACGTGCCGTCCATGATGTACGTGACGGTCTCGAAGCCGCGGTGCGGGTGCCAGGGCGTGCCCTTGGGCTCACCGGGCGCGTACTCCACCTCACCCATCTGGTCCATCATGATGAACGGGTCGAGGTGCCGGTAGTCGATGCCCGCGAAGGCACGGCGGACCGGGAATCCCTCCCCTTCCAGGCCGCTCGGCGCGGTGGACACGGCCAGCGCGGGGCGCGGAGCGGCATCGGGTTCTGCGGTCACCCGGGGCAGCGCCAGCGGGTTCTCTACGGTCACTGCGGGCATGTGGGGTGCCTCCTTGCGGTGGTCTCACGAACGAATTTAGTTGAACTCTTAACATCTCGCAAGGCGTCACCATTCCCTCACCGGATCCGGCCCGCGCAGGGCAGGCGAAAGGCGGGCGGATCCGGCGCCACGGGGCGAGCGGGGAGAGAGGAGCGAGGCGGGGTGTCCGGCACCCCGAGGGCGTCCGCGTGCGCGCGGCCGGCAGTAACGGGATCAGCACTCAGCCGTACATGCGGCGCATGGTGAACTCGACCATCTGCTCGACGGCCTTGGCGTCGAACACCATCCGGTGCTGCCCGTCGATGTCGATCACGAAGCCGTAGCCGGTCGGCAGCAGGTCCAGCACCTCGGCGCCGGTGATCACGAAGTACTTCGACTCCTTGCCGGCGTACCGGCGCAGCTCCTTGAGCGAGCTGAACATCGGGATGACCGGCTGCTGGGTGTCGTGCAGCGCCAGGAACCCGGGGTTCTCGCCGCGCGGGCAGTACACCTTGGACGTGGCGAAGATCGCCTGGAAGTCCTCGGCGGACATCGACCCGGTGGTGAAGGCCCGCACCGCGTCGGCCAGCGACGGCGGCGACGGCTCGGGGTAGGCGGGCGCCGGGTCCGGGTAGCCGCCGCCCATGGATCCGGCCATGGCGTCGGGACCCGGGACCGGTCCGCCGGGCCCAGGGTTCACGCTCTGCTCGTAGCCGTACACGCGCCCTAGCCTAACCGGCCCCGGCGAGGGCCCGGTCACATCCGCCCGGAAGGGGTTGCGTCTTATTACTGACGGGTAGCATCATTTCGGTACAGCCACTCTTCTTCCTTCCCGATCACTTCCCGACCAGTTGTGACAGCAGCAGCGATACGGAGCCGTCGTCATGGGCCACTACAAGTCGAACCTCCGCGACATCGAGTTCAACCTCTTCGAGGTGCTCGGCCGCGACCAGCTCTACGGCACGGGTCCGTTCGCGGAGATGGACATGGAGACCGCGAAGGACATCCTCGGTGAGCTGGCGCGCCTGGCCGAGAACGAACTGGCGGACTCGTTCGCGGACGCGGACCGCACCCCGCCGGTGTTCGACCCGGACACCAACACCGCGCCGATCCCCGACACCTTCAAGAAGAGCTACCAGGCGTTCATGGACGCCGAGTACTGGCGCCTGGGCCTGCCCGAGGAGATCGGCGGCACCACCGCGCCACGCTCCCTGATCTGGTCGTACGCCGAGCTGGTGCTGGGCTCCAACCCGGCGATCTGGATGTACTCCTCCGGCCCGGCGTTCGCCGGCATCCTCTTCGACGAGGGCACCGAGGAGCAGAAGAAGATCGCGGCGCTCGCCGTGGACAAGCAGTGGGGCTCCACGATGGTGCTCACCGAGCCGGACGCCGGCTCGGACGTCGGCGCCGGCCGTACCAAGGCGGTCCGCCAGGAGGACGGCAGCTGGCACATCGAGGGCGTCAAGCGCTTCATCACCTCGGGCGAGCACGACATGGCCGAGAACATCATCCACTACGTGCTGGCCCGCCCCGAGGGCGCCGGACCCGGCACCAAGGGCCTGTCGCTGTTCATGGTCCCGAAGTACGAGTTCGACTTCGAGACCGGCGAACTGGGCGCGCGCAACGGCGTGTACGCCACCAACGTCGAGCACAAGATGGGCCTCAAGGCGTCCAACACCTGCGAGATGACGTTCGGCGACAAGCACCCCGCCAAGGGCTGGCTGATCGGCGAGAAGCACGACGGCATCCGGCAGATGTTCCGGATCATCGAGTTCGCCCGCATGATGGTCGGCACCAAGGCGATCGCCACCCTGTCCACCGGCTACCTGAACGCGCTGGAGTACGCCAAGGAGCGCGTGCAGGGCACCGACCTGTCGCAGTTCATGGACAAGACCGCGCCCAAGGTCACCATCACCCACCACCCCGACGTGCGCCGCTCCCTGATGACGCAGAAGGCGTACGCCGAGGGCATGCGGGCCCTGGTGCTCTACACCGCCACGGTGCAGGACGCGATCCAGGCCGCCGAGGCGGCCGGCGAGGACGCCACGCGGCTGAACGGCCTCAACGACCTGCTGCTGCCCATCGTCAAGGGCTACGGCTCGGAGAAGTCCTACGAGCAGCTCGCCCAGTCGCTGCAGACCTTCGGCGGCTCCGGCTACCTGCAGGAGTACCCGATCGAGCAGTACATCCGGGACGCCAAGATCGACACCCTCTACGAGGGCACCACGGCGATCCAGGGCCAGGACTACTTCTTCCGGAAGATCGTCCGCGACCAGGGCCAGGCGCTGACCACGCTCAGCGAGGAGATCAAGAAGTTCCTCGCCGAGGCCACCGGCGGCGAGGAGCTGGCGGCCGCCCGCGAGCAGCTCGCCAAGGCCGCGGTCGACCTGGAGGCGATCGTCGGCACCATGCTGGCCGACCTCGCCGCCACCGAGCAGGACGTCCGGTCGATCTACAAGGTGGGCCTGAACACCACCCGCCTGCTGCTCGCCTCCGGTGACGTGGTCGTCGCCTACCTGCTGCTCAAGGGCGCGAGCGTGGCCGCCGACAAGCTGCCCGGCGCCACCGGCAAGGACGTCGCGTTCTACACGGGCAAGATCGCCGCGGCGAAGTTCTTCGCCACGCAGATCCTGCCGGGCGTCGGCGTGCAGCGCACCCTCGCCGAGGCCGTCACCCTCGACGTGATGGACCTGGACGAGACCGCCTTCTAGGCACCTTCGGGCCGCGGGCCCGCCGCCCGGAGTCGAGACGCCCTCGAGGCGGGCTCGACACGGGGTCGGCACGGCCTCGACGCAGCGCCCACGCGGGCCGCCGTTCCCCACCGGGGGACGGCGGCCCGTTCGCGTGGCCGAAACTAAGCTGGCGCCATGAACCTTCAGCCGCACGTGTTCGACCGCACCCACACCGACGACCTGGCCGCGTTCGTCCAGGCCAGCCCGTCGCCGTACCACGCGGTGGCGTCGGCTGCCGCGCGGCTGGAGAAGGCCGGATTCCGCCGGCTGGAGGAGACCGAGCGCTGGGACGACTCGGCCGGCGGGAAGTACGTGCTGCGCGGCGGCGCGCTGATCGCCTGGTACGTGCCCGGCGGCGCCCGCCCCGAGACGCCGTTCCGGGTGATCGGCGCGCACACCGACTCACCGAACCTGCGGGTCAAGCCGCTGCCCGACATGGGCTCCGCGGGCTGGCGCCAGGTGGCCGTGGAGATCTACGGCGGCCCCCTGCTCAACAGCTGGCTCGACCGCGACCTGGGCCTGGCCGGCCGGCTCGCGCTGCGCGACGGCTCGACCCGGCTGGTGAACGTGGACCGCCCGCTGCTGCGCGTCGCCCAGCTCGCCATCCACCTCGACCGCGGCGTCAACGACAACGGCCTCAAGCTCGACAAGCAGCGGCACCTGCAGCCGCTGTGGGGCCTGGGCGACAGCCGCGAGGGCGACCTGGTGGAGTTCCTGGCCGCGGAGGCCGACCTGGACCCGGCCGACGTCGTCGGCTGGGACCTGATGACGCACGACGTGCAGCCGCCCGCCTACCTCGGCCGCGACCGGGAGCTGCTGGCCTCGCCGCGGCTGGACAACCTGCTGTCGACGCACGCTTGCGTCGCCGCGCTCGCCGCGGTCGCCGCGGACGGCGACGCCCTGCCGTACATCCCGGTCCTCGCCGCGTTCGACCACGAGGAGAACGGCAGCGAGTCCGACACCGGCGCCCAGGGCCCGCTGCTCGGCACCCTCCTGGAGCGCTCGGTGCACGCCCGCGGCGGCGACTACGAGGACCGCAGGCGCGCCCTGGCCGGCACGATCTGCGTCTCCTCCGACGTCGGCCACGCGGTGCACCCCAACTACGCCGAGCGGCACGACCCCACGCACCACCCGCGGGCCAACGGCGGCCCCATCCTCAAGACCAACGTCAACCAGCGCTACGCCACCGACGGCTCCGGCCGCGGCGTCTTCGCCGCCGCCTGCGACCGTGCCGGGGTGCCGTTCCAGCACTTCGTGTCCAGCAACGCCATGCCCTGCGGGACGACCATCGGCCCGATCACCGCGGCCCGGCTCGGCATCACCACCGTCGACATCGGCGTGCCGATCCTGTCGATGCACTCCGTGCGGGAGCTGTGCGGCGCCGACGACCCGCACCTGCTGGCGTCCGCGCTCGCCGCCTTCCTGCAGGGCTGACCGCCGAAGGCCCGCACCCGGGGGACACGGCTGCGGGCCTCCTCCGCGCGCCGGAGCGACGGCTCAGCGGTCGCCGAGCACGAGCGGTACCGCGCCGGCCGGGCCGGCCGGCGACGCGACGTCGCCGACGACCGTCAGGCCGTGCGCGGCGCCGTACGACATGCCGTTCAGCTGGAGCGGCCCGCTGCCGGCCGGCAGCGCCAGCTCGTGCCAGCGGACCCCGTCGTAACGCAACGCGAACGACGCGGGGCCGTCGACCTGGCCGCCGGCGACGGCCACGCCGTCCGGGGTGAACGCCAGCGCGCCGAGCTGGCCCTTGACGCCCGGGACCCGGACGCTGCGCCACTGGCCACCCGTCTTGCGCAGCACCAGCGGGTGGCCCGTGTCGGTCTCGGTGAGCACCGTACGGCCCACCGCCCAGGGCGTGCCGGACGCGTCGACGCCGACCGCGTAGAACTCGCCGGCCAGCCCGGTCGAGGGCAGCGTCTCGACGGTCCAGGCGCGCCCGTTCCAGTGCTGGATCTCCGGCACGTCATTCTGCCCGTCGTACCCGGCCGCCCATATGTCGTCCGGCCCGCCGACCGCCATCCGGTTGGGCAGGAAGCTCTGCTGGTCCGGCATCGCGATCCTGGTCCAGGCGTGCCCGTCCCAGTGCTCGGCGAGCGCCTCGAAGTGGTCCTCGACCTGGTAGCCGCCGGGCTTTCCGGGGATGGGGGTGGCGCTGTCGAGGATCTGCGCCCAGCCGACCGCCCACACGTCGTCCGGCGCGGCCGCGCCCACCTGCGTCAGGCCGCCGAACTCGGACCGGTCCGGCAGGGGCACCGGGAAGGACTGCCAGGCGTGCCCGTCCCAGCGGTCCGCGATCATCGGGCCGGGCGTGCCGCGGCCGGGCAGGCCGTCGCCCTGCGAGCTGTCCGCCAGCCCCACCGCCCATGCCTGGTGCGCGCGACCGGGCACGGCCGCCACCGAGTTGATCTCGTTGCTGCCGCCGTCGTACGCCGGCAGCCGTACCTCGTGCCAGCCGGTGCCGTCGCGGTCGTCCCGGCTCAGCAGCATCGGCGTGTCCACCTCCGCCTTGCCGTTCATCCGCGTCCACATGCCCGCCGCCCAGGTCGTGTGGGCGTCGATCTGCGCACTGCTGAACAGCCGTCCGGCGCCGGGCGGCACCGGCTGGGCGGTGAGCGAACCGCCGGCGCGTGCCGGCGCGGCGCCCGCGACGGTGGCCGTTCCGATGGCGAGCAGGGTGGCGGCGGCCGCGACGGCGGCTGACGTACGCACGCGCATGGGCGAGTTCTCCGATCGGGGAGGGTGGGGGAAGATCCGTCGCTCTTCCCACGCCCGGCCGCGGCCGTATGTGACACCCCCTCAGCCCGTCAGGTCCTCAGCCCCCTGGACGGGCCGGGGTGTGTCCGCATCGAGCCGGGGCAGGCGAACCGGCAGACCACTGATGAACTCGACCTCTGGAGGCGGGCATTGTGGGCATCGGAGGCTGCATCATCCTGATCGCGGTAGGCGCGATCCTCACCTTCGCCACCGACTGGCACATGAAGGGCGTCAACCTCGACCTCGTCGGTCTGATCATGATGGGCGTGGGCGCCATCGGCCTCGCCGCGTACGTGAGCATCTTCAAGCGGCGCCGGGTGCCCCCCACCCCCGACGGCGACGTGCCGCCGGTGGTGGAGGAGCGGTACTACCCGGACCAGCGCTACTGACCGGCGCGCGCGCCGGCGTCCGGCGCGGCGTCAGCGCCCGCGTCCGGCGCGGCGTCAGCGCCCGTGTCCATGCCGGCCAGCACCAGGGCCAGGCGGCTGTCGCCGCGGTCCGCCAGCCGCACCGGCACACCCCAGTCCTGCTGGTGGACGTGGCACGCCGGGTACTCGTTGCCGGGGTCGTCGTCGCAGGACGCGGCCATCGCGGACACGTGCAGCACGCCCTCGGGCACGGCCGGGTCGAGGACCAGGTCGCGGAAGAGGTCCGTGCCCTTGCCCGCGCCCTCCGCGAGCAGCTCCGGCGGGGTCGCGCTGACCAGCAGCCGGGTCGACGGGCCGTACCGCTCGTCCAGCTTCTGGCCGGCCGGCGCCGAGAACACCACGTCCAGCCGGAACGCGCCCGGCGCCACGTCGGTCGCGGCCCGCTGCGTGCGGTGGGCGACCGCCTCGACCCGCACCGCCTCCTCGGGCAGGTGCATCCGGGTCAGCCGGTGGCCGGCCGACTCCACGACGACGATGTCGCCGTCCACCACGACCGCGCCGGACGGCTCGCGCAGGTCGGTCGCCAGCGTCGACACCTCGCCGCTGACCGGGTCGTAGCGGCGCAGCGCGTTGTTGTAGGTGTCGCTGACCGCGACCGATCCGTCCGGCAGCACGGTGACGCCCAGCGGGTGCTGGAGCAGCGCCTGCCCGGCCGGGCCGTCGCGGTGCCCGAAGTCGAACAGGCCGGTGCCGACGGCGGTGCGGACCACGTAGCCGTCCTCGCCGTCCGCGGACCGCTCGGCCCAGCGCAGCGCCGACGTCTCGGAGTCGGCGATCCACAGCCGGCTGCCGGCCGCGGCCAGTCCGGACGGCTGGGCGAACCAGGCGTCGCGGGCGTGGCCGTCGACCAGGCCCTCGTTGGTGGTGCCGGCGGCGACCTCGACCCGCTCGCGCCGCGGGTCGTACGTCCACAGCTGGTGGACGCCGGCCATCGCGATCCACACGCGGTCCTCGAACCAGGCGACGTCCCACGGCGAGGACAGCGCCACCTCGCGGGCCGGCCCGGACGTCGGCGAGCCCTGCCACCACTGGCGGCCGGTGCCGGCGAGCGTGGTGACCCGTCCGGTCTCCACGTCGACCCGGCGCAGCGCGTGGTTGACGGTGTCCGCGACCACCACGCTGCCGTCGGGCAGCAGCGCCAGCCCCTGCGGCTCGCTGAACCGGGCGGTCGCCGCGTCGCCGTCCACCAGCCCGCGCTCGCCGGTGCCGATCCGGCGGACCACCGTCTCGCCGTCCGCGGCCAGCTCCACCAGGGCGTGCCGGGTGGAGTCCGAGACCAGGTAGTGCCCCGACCCGGGCAGCGCCACCGCCTTCCCGGGGAAGCGCAGGTCGGTCGCGACCGGCTCCGGCGGCACGTAGGGGCCGTCCCCGCGGCGCAGCGTCCCCTTCGCGGCGTGGTCCTGCTCCAGCCGGGTGACGAGCCGCTCCAGCGCGTGCGCATGGCCCTCGCCGGCGTGCTGCGCCACCACATAGCCCTCGGGGTCGATGACCACCAACGTCGGCCAGGCACGGACCGCGTACTGGCGCCAGGTGGCCAGGTCGGGGTCGTCCAGCACCGGGTGGTGCACCTCGTAGCGCTCCACGGCGTCGACCACCGACTGGTGCTCCGCCTCGTGCACGAACTTCGGCGAGTGCACGCCCACGATCACCACGGTGTCGCTGTGCCGCTCCTCCAGCTCCCGCAGCTCGTCCAGGACGTGCAGGCAGTTCACGCAGCAGAACGTCCAGAAGTCCAGGATCACGATGGATCCGCGCAGGTCGGCGAGGGTGACCTGCTTGCCGCCGGTGTTCAGCCAGCCGCCCTTGCCGATCAGCTCGGGGGCCCGGACCCGGGCGCGGCGGTGGGGGAGCGAGGAGGGAGCGTTCATGCCCTCCAGAGTGCCACCGCCCGCCCGGACTGCGCTGATCAGGGCCCCTGCCGGGTGGGACACCGGCCGGGCGGGTAGATGTGGCGGCATGAAATACGTGGTGCGGGAGAAGATGTTCGCGATCGGCGACGACTTCTGGATCGAGGACGAGTCGGGGAACCGGGCGTTCTACGTGGACGGCAAGGTCCTGCGGGTGCGGGAGACGCTGCAGCTCCAGGACCCGTCGGGCGCGGTGGTCGCCGTCGTGCACAAGAAGCTGCTGAGCCTGCGGGACGCGATGACCGTCGAGCGCGACGGGCAGGTCCTGGTGACCGTGAAGAAGAAGCGGCTGGCCCTGCTGCACGAGGTCTACCGCGCGGAGCTGGCCTCCGGCGAGGAGCTGGAGATCCGCGGCGACCTCATCGACAAGGAGTTCGACATCGAGTACGAGGGGGAGCGGCTCGCCCGCATCTCCCGCCGCTGGTTCAGTCTGCGCGACGCCTACGCCATCGACGTCGAACGCGAGGACGCCGACGCGGCGATGCTCATCGCGATCGCGGTGTGCGTGGACAGGCTCGTGCACAAGGAGCACGAAGAGCACGAGCACCACTGAGCCGGCCGCGCGGACAGCTCTCTGCGGCGCCGCCGGTCACGGCGCGGTCCGTCACGGCACCGTCCGCTACGGCTTGGGCAGGCCGAGGACGCGGTCGCGCAGGACGGGGAAGTCCGCGCGGGTGGCGGCCACCCTGGCGGGGTCGAGGTCGACGGTGAGGGTCTGCTCGCCGGGGCCCGCCTCGGCCAGCACCTCGCCCCACGGGTCGACGACCATGCTGTGCCCGGCCTGCTCGACCCCGGCGTGGGTGCCGGCCGTCCCGCAGGCCAGCACGTACGCCTGCGACTCCACCGCCCGTGCCTGGACCATCAGCCGCCAGTGCGCCAGGCGGCGGGCCGGCCAGCCCGCGGGCACCACCAGCAGCTCGGCGCCGGCGTCCACCAGCAGCCGGAACTGCTCGGGGAAGCGCAGGTCGTAGCAGGTGGCGAGGCCCAGCACGGTCTGCGGCAGCCGGGCGGCGACGATCTCGCGGCCGGCGGACATCACGGCGGCCTCGCCCTCGTCGAAGCCGAACCGGTGGATCTTGCGGTACGCGGCGTGCAGCTCGCCGTCCGGCGCGAACAGCAGCGAGGTGTTGTAGAGGGGCCCTTCGGGGTCGCGTTCGACGATCGAGCCGGCGTGCAGCCACACCCCGGCGTCCCGGGCCGCGGCCGCCATCGCGAGGGCGGTCGGGCCGCCGTCGACCGGCTCGGCCTCGGCGGCGAAGTCGTCCGCCGCGAAGGCGCCGACGGGCCACAGTTCGGGCAGCACCACAAGATCGGCACCGGTCTGGGAGCGGACGAGCGCGGCCACGCGCTCCCGCCGGTCCACGACCTTCTCCGCCGGGTCCACGTCGATCTGGAGAAGCGTTGCGCGCACTGGGTCACCGCCCATACGTTGGTGGTCGAAGTCGGGCCTACCATCGTCACTCGAAAGCACTGCGTGGGCGCCCGCGCGCAGCGTAACTTAGGCGCCAACCACCACGACCGCGCCCGACCGTCGAGGGGTCCCGTGACCGTCCACAGCCAACTCCAGCCGTACATCGACGCCTGGACCCACTCCATAGAGTCCATCAACGACCTGGTGTCCCCGCTCGCCGAGGGCGAGTGGAACCGGCCGACCGAGTGCCCCTACTGGTCCGTGCGGGACGTCGTCTCCCACATCATCGGCTTCGAGTGCGAGCTGCTCGGCGACCCGCGCCCGATCCACACCCTGCCCAGCGACCTGCGCCACATCGACAGCGAGATGGCCCGCTACACCGAGGTCCCGGTCGACACCCGGCGGCACCACACCGCGCCGGAGATGACCTCGGAGCTGGAGTACACGATCATCCGCCGCTGCCGGCAGCTGCGGAACGAGTCGCGGCAGCCCGACGCCGAGGTGCGCGCCATCGGCGGCGGCCAGATCACCCTCGAAGAGCAGCTGTGGGGACGGGTGTTCGACGTCTGGGTGCACGAGCAGGACCTGCGCCGGGCCCTGGACACGCCCGGCAACCTCGCGTCGGCGGCGGCCGTGCTGTCCCGTGACTACGTGCTGCGCGCGCTGCCGAAGCTGGTCGCCGAGGACGCGGGGGCCCGGCCCGGCTCCGCGGTGGTCTTCGACGTGCACGGCCCGCTGGAGTTCATGCGCACGGTCCGCGTGAGCGCCGAGGGACACGCCACGATCGACTCCGCGGTGTCGCTGGGCCCGGCCGTGACGTTCATCGTGGACTGGGAGACGTTCCTGCGGCTGCTGGCCGGCCGGGTCAGGCCCGCCGCGGTCGCCGACAAGCTGAAGATCGAGGGCGACGGCGACCTGGCCGACGCGATCCTGTCCCACATCGCCGTCACCCGCTGACGGCCCGCCAACCGGCCCGCGGGCGCGGGCGGAAGCCCCCGCCCGCACCGCGGGACGGAGCCCGTCCGCCGGACGGGCGCGCCGGTCAGTCGCCGACCGGCGCGGGCGCCGTGCGGTGCACGCTCTCCACCCGGCTCACGGCGATCCGCTCGCGCTCCAGCCGCTCGGCGGTGCGCCGCAGCCGCAGGATCTGCACGGTGCCCAGCGCCTGCAGCACGAACACGCTGCTCCACGCGACGCGGTAGTCGTCGCCGGTGGCGTCCAGCAGCACGCCGATCGCCAGCAGGGTGATCACCGAGGCGGTGAAGCCGCCGATGTTGACGATGCCGGAGGCGGTCCCGAACCGCTCCGGCGGGTTCGCGGGCCGGGCGAAGTCGAAGCCGATCATCGAGCCGGGACCGCACGCGCCGAGCACCACGCACAGCACGACCAGCAGCCACATCGGGTCCTGGCCGCCGGGCCAGCTCAGCACCACCGCCCACGCGGCGGCGGTCGCCGCGATCACGCCGAGGGTCAGCGGCATCCGCAGCCCGTGGTGACGGGCGATCAGCTGCCCGAACAGCATCCCGAAGACCATGTTGGCGACGACCACCAGCGTCAGCAGCCCGCCGGCCGCGCCGCGCGACAGCCCCTGGTCCTCGACGAGGTACGGCAGCCCCCACAGCAGCAGGAAGACCATGCCGGAGAACTGCGTGGTGAAGTGCGTCCACATGCCGAGCCGGGTGCCGGGCTCGCGCCAGGAGGCGGCGATCTGCCGGCGGACGTAGGCGGCGCCGGCGTGCTCGACGGGCGCGGGCTCGAAGCCCTCGGGGTGGTCCTTCAGGAACAGCGCGACCAGCACGAGCACCAGGGCCCCGCCCAGCGCCGTGCCGAGGAAGGTGGGGGTCCAGCCGGCCGTGTGCAGCAGCCGTGACAGGGCCACCGTCGACACCAGGTTGCCGGCCACCCCGAACAGCGCCGCGCCCTGGGCGATCAGCGGCCCGCGACGTGCGGGGAACCAGCGCGAGCCGAGCCGCAGCACGCTCACGAACGTCATCGCGTCACCGCAGCCGAGCACCGCCCGCGCGGTCAGCGCCATCCCGTAGGAGTGCGACAGCGCGAACGCCCCCTGGCCCACGGTGAACAGCATCGCTCCGAGCATCAGCACCCTCTTGGTGCCGAGCCGGTCGACCATCAGGCCGACGGGTATCTGCATCCCTGCGTAGACCAGCACCTGGAGGATGGAGAACGTCGACAGCGCGGAGGCGCCGATGTGGAAGCGTTCGGCGGCGTCGATGCCGGCGACGCCCAGGCTGGTGCGGTGGACGACGGCCACCAGGTAGACGAGGGTGCCCACGCCCCAGACCAGGGCCGCCCGCCGGCCGCCCGGTGGGTCGCCCGGCAGGGTCCTGGCGCTCACGACTCGCCCCGGGCGAGGGTGCTGACCCAGGTCACGTGCCGGCCGACCGCCGCCTCGGCGGTCTCCAGCGCGCCGTCGCGCAGCGCCTGCAGGATCTCGGTGTGCTCGGCGATGTTCTTGGCGACCCGGCTCGGTTCGGCGTGCATGGTGGCCACGCCCATCCGCAGCTGGCGGTCGCGGAGCTGGTCGTAGAGCTGGGCCAGGATGCGGTTGCCCGAGGCGCGCACGATCTCGGCGTGGAAGCAGCGGTCGGCGACGGCGAACGCGGCCAGGTCGCCGCTGCCGGCGTGCACCCGCTGCTCGTCCAGCGACTCCTCCAGCCGCTCGATCAGCCCGGCCGGGACGCCGCCGGCGAACTTGCGCACCGCGTGCCGCTCGACGAGCAGCCGGGTCTCCACCACGTCGGCGATCTCCTGCGCCGACACCGGCAGCACCAGGGCGCCCTTCTTCGGGTAGAGCTTGAGCAGCCCCTCGGCCTCCAGCCGCAGCAGCGCCTCGCGCACCGGGGTCCGCGACACCCCGACCGCCTCGGCCAGGTCCCCCTCGGTGAGCAGCGTCCCGCCCTCGTAACTGCGGTCCAGGACCCCGGACTTGACGTGCTGGTAGACCCGCTCGGCGGCGGGCGGGGACTTGGCCGCCGGTGCGGCGGCGACAGCGGTGGCATCCATGATGCGCACATCATAGATACAACAGATGCCTGCGTGATACACCCTTCCGCCATCCGGACGCCCCCCGACCGACCAGGGCGGACGCCGTTGACATGCCGACTGCAAGGGGCCGTGTCAGGCTGAGAGGGCGACGAGAGGAGCCCGTCCATGACCACAGCAGACATCCGCCGGGACGATCTCGACCACGAGGACGACTCGGGCTGGCGCACCGGGTGGACGGTGTTCGCCGCGGTCCTGATGATCTTCGGCGGAGTGATGGCGATCTTCCAGGGCATCGCCGCGATCGCCAAGGACCAGGTCTTCGTCGCCACCCGCAACTACGTCTACAAGTTCGACCTCACCGCCTGGGGCTGGATCCACCTGGTCCTGGGCGTCCTGGTGGCCCTGGCCGGCGCCGCGCTGTTCACCGGCGCGCTGTGGGCCCGCTTCGTCGGCATCGTCATGGCCGCCCTGGTGATGCTCGCCAACTTCATGTGGATCCCGTACTACCCGTTCTGGGCGCTGACCCTGATCGCGATCAACGTGTTCGTCATCTGGGCCCTGTGCACCGGCGGCAGCCGCCACACACGCGCCCGCTGACCCGGGGGGCACCCGCCGACCGCGGACGCCCCCACCGTGGGAGACGACGAACCATGCCACCCCGCACACCCCCCACACCTGCCACTCCCGAGGAGCGAGCCGCGCTCGGCCGCAAGGCCCGCGCGGCCGCGCCCCGTTCGAGCCACGCGGAGTACTCCCCCGCGTACGACCGCCCCGACGTGGTGGACGTCGTCGAGGAGCAGTCCGCGGCCCGGGTGCAGGAACTGGTCCCGATCCGCTACGGACGGATGACCGAATCGCCGTTCCGCTTCTACCGCGGCGCGGCCGGCGTCATGGCCATGGACCTGGCCGACACCCCGCAGTCCGGCATCAGGGCCCAGCTGTGCGGTGACGCGCACCTCCTCAACTTCCGGCTGCTGGCCTCCCCGGAACGCCACCTGATGTTCGACATCAACGACTTCGACGAGACCCTGCCCGGCCCGTTCGAGTGGGACGTCAAACGCCTGTCGGCGAGCCTGGTCATCGCCGCCCGCGCCAACGGCTTCAGCACCAAGCAGCGCGCCGGCATCGTCCGCGCGGCCGTCCGCTCCTACCGCGAGCGGATGCGCGCCTACGCCGGGATGGGCAACCTGGCGGTCTGGTACACCCGGTTCGACGAGGACTGGGTGCGGAAGCAGTTCAGCCCGAAGGTGAGTGCCCGCGGCCGCCGGATGTGGCAGGAGGCCGCCGACAAGGCCCGCGCCCGCGACAACCTGCAGGCGTTCGACAAGCTCACCGATACGGTCGACGGCGAGCGCCGGCTGGCCGCCGACCCGCCGCTGATCGTGCCGTTGCGCGACCTGCTGGACGACGCCGACCGCAACGAGCTGGAACGCCAGCTCGTCCGGCTCCTCCGCCGCTACGGCCGCACCCTGCAGACCGACCGGCGGTTCCTGCTGGACCAGTACCGCGTCGCCGGCATGGCCCGGAAGGTCGTCGGCGTCGGCAGCGTCGGCACCCGCTGCTGGATCGTGCTGCTGCTCGGCCGGGACAGCGAGGACCCGCTGATCCTGCAGGCCAAGGAGGCCGGCCCCTCGGTGCTCGAACCGTACTGCGGCTCCGCAGGCCACCGCACGGAGGGCGAGCGCGTGGTGAGCGGCCAGCGGCTGATGCAGGCCACCAGCGACATCTTCCTCGGCTGGGAGCGGGTCGACGGCCTCGACGGGCGCCGGCGCGACTTCTACGTGCGGCAGTTGCGCGACTGGAAGGGCATCGCCCAGCCCGAACTCATGGTGCCCCAGGGCATGCGCGCATTCGGGGAGCTGTGCGGCGCCACCCTGGCCCGCGCGCACGCCCGTTCCGGCGACCGGATCGCGATCGCCTCGTACCTGGGCAGCGGCGACGTGTTCGACCGGGCGCTGGCCGAGTTCGCCGAGCTGTACGCGGACCAGAACGAGCGGGACTTCGACGCGCTGGCCAAGGCGGTGCGGACCGGGCGGGTGGCCACCCAGTCGGCGTGAGTCGGCGGGTGGCCGCATGAGGCGGTGCGGATCCCGCGTCCGGGGCGGCCGAGCGTGATGGTGCGGGCCGGGTGTTCATTCACCCGGCCCGCACCGTGAAAGGTCTTGAAAGGGGATTACTGGATCAGGTGTCGAGGATGCGGCGCTTCTGCTCCTCGAACTCCTCCTCCGTCAGCACGCCCGACGCCTTGAGGTCGCCGAGGTCCTTGAGCTGCGCGACCTTGGCGGACATGGCGTCCTCCTGCGTACGGACCTGCGGCGCGGGCTCGGGCGCGACCTCCTGGTGGTAGCCCTCCTGCGCGGCCCAGCGGCCCTCCTGGCGGCGCGACACGCGGTTCGACACGGCGGTCGCGGTGCCGGCCACCACGGCCGTCCGCGCGACTCCCCTGAGAAGTCCCGGCATGGTTCCACTCCCTTTCCCGCACCCCTCCCGCGCCGGACTTCGGCGCGGCGCCTGCCCTGTCCTGTCCTGCCCGCGACCTCGGCCTTACGAGGCGGGCTCCAGGGCGTCCATCAGGTCCTGCAGCGGGATGCGGCCGCTCGCGACCATCTGCGCGCCGCCGCGCCGGAGCGCCGCGGCGAACGGCGCGGCCCAGGCGTTCTCGTAGACCAGCACGCCCGCCGAGTTCCCCGGTTCGATCACGGACGCGGCCTCGGCGAGGTCCTCCTCGCCGAGCAGCCCCGACGCGGCCCCCTCGAACACGGCGAGTTCGGGGATCCCTTCCCCGGTCGCCCCGCTCAGCTCCAGCGCCGTCAACGACCCGTCCAACTCCTTCTTGACGAACAGCAGGTCGATGATTCTGATGATCCCGCGATCGACCAGATCCACGAGCAGCGGCAGACCCTCACTGGTCATCCTGCTGCCCGGGAACTCGACCACCACGTAGTCGACGGGACCCATCTCCTCGAGTTCGGTGCTCACAGGCGTACCTCCGATGGCACATTCGACCCCTTCATTGCAGCACCCCACTCATACCCCCGCAAATCAGCCCGTAACGCTCCGAACACGGCGCTGTGGGCGGCAGCCGCACGCGCACCACGAGCCCCAGGTAACCTTGCGTGAGCATGCCGACACGAGGACGCCCGCGTGCCAGCCGGCCGCTGGGGAGGGGATACGGCAATGGGGCACTTGCTCGATACGGATCTGAAGCCCGGGGAGACGCTGATCGCCAACATGGCGGTGCAGTTCCCCAGTGGCGACTACAAGCGGCTCATGGGGTTCCGCTCCTTCCGCGACTTCCAAGGACGCGACATCTCCGCGGAGTTGCCCGGCTGGCCGCCCAGCAGGAAGCCGGGCGAGCCGCCGGCCAAGGCGTCGGTCAAGGGGGTGCTGCTCGCGAGCGCCTGGCACGGGCTGAACACCTTCGCGTTCCTCCTGATGCTCGCGGGCATCAACGCCGACAGCCTTTCGGCGCCGAGCGACCCCGAAGAGCTCGACGACTACCCCGTCCTGCGTGCGGACCCGGGCACCCTCGCGGCGGGCGCCCCCTGGCAGCTCGACCCCGGACGCAGCAAGGCAAGGCCCCGCGTGATCCTCCACGTCACCAACCAGCGTCTGCTGTTCTCCGATCCCCGGACCGACGAGCTGCTCTGGGAGTTCGGCCGCGAGGACTTCAAGGAGCTGACCCCTGGGGTGATCATCAGGGTGACCTTCGTCGATGACTCGTGGATCCGCATCATCCTGGTGAAGGACAAGAAGGCCCTGGTCCCCGACCGGGAGGCGAATTACCGGACGGTCACGGTGAAGGGCAAGCCGACCCGGATCGCCCTCTCGGAAGACCCGCATTTCAAGTTCGTCACCGTGCTCAAGGAATTCCTGGCCGGTTCGCCCACGGAGTCAACGTGACGGCTCCGCCTCGTCGTTGAGCGGCTCGTGGAACTCCATGCCCATCAGTACCGTGCCCATCATCACGGAGAAGTTCTCCCAGTAGTCCATGGCCGGTGTGTCCAGGGTGAGCACGGCCAGGTACGGGCCGGTCGGGAACGGCACGTAGGCCTGGAGACGCCCCATCCGCAGCGTCGCAGGCTCTCCGGTCGTGGTGTACTCCCCGTCGTAGGTGACCTCACTGATCGAGATCGCCGTCACCGCGGGACCGCACGGCAGGTCCACGTACCCGGCCTCGACGGAGTCGGTGCGGGCGAGGATCTCGCGGAGGCCGTGTGCCGCGACCTCGGCGCTCGGGTGGTCCGAGGGCGCCACCGCCAAGGTGAGCGCGCACTGGGCGACCTTGTCCGGCCCGTCGCTGAACAGCCCGATCGCGGCGTAGGTCAGCTGCGCGTCGGCCATCACCGCGGTGGCGCTCGCGACCATGGGCGTGATTGCCTGCCGTACCTCGGGATCCGCCTGCGGGTAGATGCCCTGGACGAGGTCGGCGAGTGACTGTTCACGCGCGTCGCCCGTAACGGCAACCGGCAACTCGTGGAAGCCCTGGGGAACCTCGAGGGAGAACGGAGGAATCTCGGTCATCCCGGCCCCTCCGAGACCACCCAGGCCAGCGCCTTGGCCGCGGTCTTGATGTCGTGCGCGGCCTGCGGGTGGTCCTTGCCGAAGGTCTTCACGTCGTGGTGGATCTCGAAGGCGGCGGGGACCTTCGAGACGACCTTGGAGGTCGCGTCGACGATCCGGGCCGGACGGGCCAGCCCCTCGAGCGGATCACGCCCCAACGCCTTGAGAACGGTGTTGAGCGGCTTGGTTCCCGTGAACTGGAAGTTGCGCTCGAACTGGATCGCGCCCTCGATCCCGGCACGGCCGCGGCCGATGAGCCCGCTGCCCTTCATGACGACGTCCCAGCTGTCCGCTTTGGTGGCGAAGAAGACGAACTTCTTGGCTCGGACGGCGACGGCGGACAGCCGTCCGCCGCCAGCCGTGATGTCCTCCGCGAGCCGCAACGCCGACGCCTGGTCGAGGACCTTGCCGAACTTCGCGAGCTTCGCCCCCTTCGCGAACCCCCCGATTCCCGGGAACACGCTCACGACGTCCATGCCCAGCGTCAGCCAGCTCACGTCCGCGCCCGCCGCCATGGCGACGAGGTGGGTGGCCAGGGTGGCGGCGCCGGAGATGAGGGCCGCGCCGGCGAAGATCGCGCCGATGGGCTCGAAGGGGGCGGTGAAGATGGCGATCGCGGCCAGGATGCCGGTCAGGGCGCTGAGCATGTCGCCGAGCATCTTGATGAGGTCGGCGTGGTCCTTGACCCACTTGACGGTGTCGTTCCAGGCACCTTCCACGGAGTGGGCGATGCGGTGGAGGAGACCGGGCTTGTCCGGGGCGATGTCGCCGGCCTTGTCGAGCTCGTGGCTGACGGACTTCGCGGCCTGGGTGTAGCGGTGGTGGAGTTCCTCGGCGCGGTGGCGTACGCCGTCGAGGGCGTCGTTCGCGTCGGAGACCGCCTGCTTCTTCTTCGTCTCGGCCGCCGCGTCGGCCGGGGAGTCGGGCGTCGGGGACGCCTCGGGCTGGGGGTGCGGGCGGTCCGGTGGCGTGTCGGGCGGCAGGCCGGCGGCGGTCCTGGCCTGGTCGAGGGCCCCCTGCTTGGCGGCGGCCTCGCGTTCCAGCGCGTCGGCCTCGGCCTGGAAGCGCTGGAGCTGGTCGGACCAGCCGGACAAGGCGTCCGCGGCGCGGCCGAACGACGTGTGGGCCTTCTTGATCAGCGGGGTGACGTCGTGGTCGATGTGGGCGACGAACGCCTTGGCCGCCTCGCCCTTCCAGTAGCCGCAGTCGATGCGGTCCAGTTCGGTGACCGTCCGCGTCAACTCGCCGTGCAGATCGGCGAGGTTGCGGGCCAGCGTGCTGACCTGGTCGGGGTCGCCGGGTGTCGGGTCGAAACCCAGGTGCTGGAAGGAGCGGGTCACCGCGGCACCCCCGCCGCATGCCGCCTTCCCGGTAATGCCGCGCGGGCGCCGCCGCGCGCGCTCCTCGACGCGGGCACACCGGTGCCCGCCGTGAACCTGCCCCCCACGTGCGGTCCTCCCCCTCGTCACTGCGTTCGAGACATCCGAACATCGAGTGACCAACCCTACGCAGTACGTAGCGGCACGAACAAGGTGCCCCTTGGGTCACACAGGGCACACCAGGTCAGCGGGGGTAGGTGGGGTCAGGGCCGCATGGTGCCGACCAGGTTGGCGGTGGAGGTGAGGGTGGACTGGATGGTGGGGGCCAGGCTCGTGGAGGCCAGGGAGAAGCCCAGCAGCACGCAGATCACCGCGTGGCTCGGCTTGAGGGCACGGTTGCGCATCAGCATCGCTGCCAGCAGGAGCAGCAGCAGGACGACGGAGACTGAGACGACCATACGGTCGATGCCAACACAAATCGGCCCAGAAGCGGCGGCGCCACGCATGGTTGAGGGGCCGGACGTTTGTGCGTCCGGCCCCTCGACCGAGCTGCGGCACCGCGGGGTGCCGGTGTCCCGCCGGGCGGGACGTGGACCGTCAGGCCGTGGAGCCGACGGGCCGTTGCGCCGTCAGGCCCAGGTCAGCAGCCGCTTGGGCTGCTCCAGGATCGCGGCGATGTCCGCCAGCACCTTCGAGCCGAGCTCCCCGTCCACCAGGCGGTGGTCGAAGGACAGCGCGAGTGTGGTGACCTGCCGTGCCTTGACCTTGCCCTTGTGCACCCACGGCTGGAGCTTGACCGCGCCGAAGGCGAGGATCGCGGACTCCCCGGGGTTGAGGATGGGCGTCCCGGTGTCGACGCCGAACACGCCGACGTTGGTGATGGTGACCGTGCCGCCCTGCATCGCGGCGGGCGAGGTCTTCCCCTCGCGGGCCGTGGCGACCAGCTCGCCGAGCGCGGCGGCCAGTTCGGGCAGCGTCTTGTCCTGCGCGTCCTTGACGTTGGGGACGATCAGGCCGCGCGGGGTGGCCGCGGCGATCCCCAGGTTGACGTAGGACTTCTGCACGATCTCCTGGTTCGCCTCGTCCCAGGCCGAGTTGACCGCCGGGTTGCGCCGGATGGCGACCAGCAGGGCCTTGGCGACCAGCAGCAGCGGGCTGACCTTGAGCCCGGCGAACGCCGGGTCGGTCTTCAGCTCCTGCACCAGCTTCATCGACCGCGTGATGTCGAGCGTCACGAACTCGGTGACGTGCGGCGCGGTGAAGGCGCTGGCGACCATCGCCTGGGCGGTGGCCTTGCGGACGCCCTTGATCGGCGTGCGGATCTCGCGTTCGGCCGCCGACCAGGCGGGGGCGGCCGCGACGGCCGGGACCTGCCCGGCCACCGGCTGCGCGGCGGGTTCGGGCTGCTGCGCGGTGGGCTCGGCGGCGGCCCGGACGTCCTCGCGGGTGACCACGCCGTTCGGCCCGGTCGGCACCACGGTCGCCAGGTCGATGCCCAAGTCCTTGGCGAGCTTGCGGACCGGCGGCTTGGCCAGCGGCCGCTCGCCCGCGGTGGCCGTCCCGGCGCCGTGTCCGTTGAGCCCCGTGGGGGCCGCGGGGGCGGCCGGTGCGGGGATCGCGGGGGCCACCGGAGCGGCGGCGGCCGGGGCCTGCTCGGCCGGCGCGGACGTGGCGGGCGCGGCCTGCTTGCGCGGGCGGCGGGTGGTCGAGGACGGCGCGACGCCGTAACCGACCAGCACCGCCTGCCGCTTGGGCTCCTCGCCGGCTGCGGGGGCCGGCTCGGCGGCCGGTGCCGCGGCGGGAGCGGCCGCCACCTCGGCGGGCGCCTCCGCGGCGCCGTCGCCGCCGGCGTCCACCACGATGATCGGCGTGCCGACGTCGACCGTCGTGCCCTCGTCGAAGCGGATCTCGCTGACCACCCCGTCGTAGGGGATGGGCAGTTCGACGGCCGCCTTCGCCGTCTCGACCTCGCAGATGACCTGCCCGTCGTGGACGGTGTCGCCCACGGCCACGTACCACTTGAGGATCTCGGCCTCGGTCAGGCCCTCGCCGACGTCCGGCATGCGGAACTCGCGAAAGCGCTGTGCCTGTGCGGTCATGACTGTCACAACCCTCTCCTCAGAACGCCAGCGCGCGGTCGACGGCGTCCAGCACCCGGTCGAGGCCGGGCAGGTACTCCTCCTCCACCCGGGCCGGCGGGTACGGCGCGTGGAACCCGCCCACGCGCAGCACCGGCGCCTCCAGGTGGTAGAAGCACCGCTCGGTGATCCGGGCCGCGATCTCGGCGCCCGCGCCGTAGAACACCGGCGCCTCGTGCACCACGACCAGCCGCCCGGTCCGCTCCACCGACGCCTGCACGGTGTCGAAGTCGATCGGCGACATCGAGCGCAGGTCCACGACCTCCAGGCTGCGGCCCTCGTTGGCGGCCGCCGCGGCCGCCTCCAGGCACACCTTGACCATCGGCCCGTACGCGACCAGCGTCAGGTCGGTGCCGGGCTGCGCCACGACCGCCTTGTGCAGGTCGCCGGGGACCGCGGAGACGTCGACCTCGCCCTTGTCCCAGTACCGGCGCTTGGGCTCGAAGAAGATCACCGGGTCGTCGCACTCGATGGCCTGCTGCAGCATCCAGTACGCGTCGTTGGCGTTCGAGGGGGAGACCACCTTCAGGCCCGCGACGTGCGCGAACAGCGACTCCGGGGACTCGCTGTGGTGCTCCACCGCGCCGATGCCACCGCCGTAGGGGATGCGGACGACGACCGGCACCTTGACCTTGCCCAGGGAGCGGGCGTGCATCTTCGCCAGCTGCGTGACGATCTGGTCGTAGGCCGGGAAGACGAAACCGTCGAACTGGATCTCCACCACCGGGCGGTAGCCGCGCAGCGCCAGCCCGATCGCGGTGCCGACGATGCCGGACTCGGCCAGCGGGGTGTCGATCACCCGGTCCTCGCCGAAGTCCTTGTGCAGGCCGTCGGTGATCCGGAAGACACCGCCGAGGCGGCCGACGTCCTCACCCATGATGAGGACCTTGGGGTCGTTCTCCAGCGCCTTGCGCAGCGACTCGTTGAGCGCTTTGGCGATCGGCATCTGGGTCATGTCAGTGCCCCTTTCCGGGAACGGCGGCGTTCTCGACGTCCTCGAAAGAGGCCATGTACGCGGCGAACTGCGCCCGCTCCTCGTCGACGAGGGCGTGCCCGTCGGCGTAGACGTGGTCGAAGATCGCCATGGGCTCGGGGTTCGGCATGTTCCGCACCCCTTCGCGCACCCGCTTGGCCAGCGCGTCGCTCTCGGCGTCGATCCCGGCGTAGAACGCCTCGTCGGCCAGGCCCTCCCTCTCCAGGTAGGTGCGCAGCCGCTGGATCGGGTCCTTCGACGCCCACTCCTCGCGCTCCTCGTCGGCGCGGTAGCGGGTCGGGTCGTCGGTGGTGGTGTGCGCGCCCATCCGGTAGGTGAACGCCTCGACGAGCATCGGCCCCTGGCCGCTGCGGGCGTGCTCCATGGCCGCCCGGGTGACCGCCAGCACCGCCAGCACGTCGTTGCCGTCCACCCGCACGCCGGGGAAGCCGAAGCCGGCCGCGCGCTGGTAGATCGGCACCCGCGACTGCTTCTCGGTCGGCTCGGAGATCGCCCACTGGTTGTTCTGGCAGAAGAACACCACCGGCGCGTTGTAGACCGCGGCGAAGGTGAACGCCTCGGCCACGTCGCCCTGGCTGGAGGCGCCGTCGCCGAAGTACGCGATCACCGCGCTGTCCGCGCCGTCCTTGGCCACGCCCATCGCGTACCCGGTGGCGTGCAGCGTCTGCGAGCCGATCACGATCGTGTACAGGTGGAAGTTGTTCTGGTTCGGGTCCCAGCCGCCGTTGTTCACGCCGCGGAACATGCCGAGCAGGTTCAGCGGGTCCACGTCGCGGGTCCAGGCCACGCCGTGCTCCCGGTACGTCGGGAAGACGTAGTCGTCGGGGCGGGTGGCCCGCCCGGAGCCGATCTGGGCCGCTTCCTGGCCGAGCAGGGAGGCCCACAGGCCCAGTTCGCCCTGCCGCTGGAGGGTGATCGCCTCGGCGTCGAAGCGGCGGGTCAGCACCATGTCCCGGTACAGGCCGCGCAGCTCTTCCGGCGTCAGGTCGATGGAGTACTCAGGGTGCTCGACGCGCTCGCCCTCGGGGGTCAGCAGTTGCACGAGCCCGGGCTCGCCCCCACGGCGCTTCGCGCCGCCGCGGGTCGTCCTCCGCGCGGCAGTGCTTTTCACGCTCACGTTCGCTCCTCCGTCTGTCCGGCCCCCGGGGTCTGCCGGCGGCCAGCTGGGTCTCCCCACCGATGGGGTGGGGAAGGCACTCACCTGATCCGACATGGCGCACGGGGTGGGTGCGGCATGGTCGAGCCAGGCGTGACAGTGCCCCGGCGATGGCTCGCAAGACAAGACGTTACCCATAAGTTCCGCCGTTGTGCGAAGCCGTCCCACCTGCGGTTTTGCTTGGATTTCCTAGTAGATACGCGTTCCCGCAGGCCACCGGGACAATCGCACCGTATCCCGGATACCGAAACTGCGTAAGAGGCATCGGCATGGCAACGGTGCAAGGCTGGGCACGTGAGCGAAGAAGGAAATATCCGAGTATTCCTCCTCGACGACCACGAGGTGGTCCGCCGCGGCGTGCACGACCTGCTGTCGGCGGCCGAGGGCGTGCAGATCGTCGGCGAGGCCGGGAACGCCGCGGAGGCACCGGACCGCATACCCGCCACGCACCCCGACGTCGCCGTACTGGACGTCAGGCTGCCGGACGGCAGCGGTGTCGAGGTGTGCCGCGAGGTGCGCTCGCACGCCCCGACCGTCGCCTGCCTGATGCTCACGTCCTTCGCGGACGACGAGGCGCTGTTCGACGCCGTGATGGCGGGCGCCGCCGGCTACGTGCCGAAGGTGATCCGCGGCGACGACCTGATCCAGGCGGTGCGCGAGGTGGCCGCGGGCCACTCCCTGCTCGACCCCAAGGCGACCGCGAAGGTGATGGAGCGGCTGCGCGGCGGAGGCACCAGATCCGAGTCGGTGCAGGCCGACGACCTGGGCCTGTCGGAGCTGACCTCCCCGGAGCAGCGGGTCCTGGACCTGATCGGCGAGGGGCTGACCAACCGGCAGATCGGCGAGCGGCTCGGCGAGCGGGAGCGGACCGTCAAGCGGCACGTGACGGCCATTCTCGGCAAGCTCGCCACGGAGCGGCACAGCGTGGAGTGAACCCGGGCGCCGCGAGGCCCGCGGGCGCCGGGCAGGGGGAGGACGCGCGCCGCACGAGGGGCATCAGGGGGACGTTGCGCCGCGCGGGGGAGGCGACGTCAACGCGGCGGCGGAAGACGGCCGCGCGGGGGTGACGCGACGGCGGTACGGGGGAGGACGGCGGCAGCGCGCGGCGTCGTGCGCCGGGGGCGCGCCCACCCGGGTGCCGCGCCGGGGTGGGTGGCGCGCCACCCCGCCCGGAGCGGGGTCCTTGGTGATCTACGCTGTGCCCCGTGACGGGCAGCACGGCGACGAAGCCTGCGGCGCTCAGCGCTCTGCTGCGCCGCTACAGCGACTTAGGGGAACCGCTGACCTGCGCTCCCGTCCCCCGCGGCCTGCTCAACCACGGCTGGCGGCTGACCACCACCCGCGGCCGGTTCTTCGTCAAGCAGTACGTCGCCGCCGACACCGCCGACCCGGCCGTCATCGGCCGCCAGCACCACGCGACCCGCCGCCTGGCCCGCCTCGGCGTGCCCGCCGCCGCCCCGCTGCCGGACCGCGCCGGCGGCACCGTCTGCGTCCTCGGCGGCACCGGCTACGCGCTGTTCCCGTGGATCGAGGGCCGGCACCGCGAGGGCACCGAACTCACCGAGGCCCAGTCGCGCCGGCTCGGCGCCCTGCTGGGCCGGGTGCACACCGCGCTCGCCCGCGTCCAGCCGCCCGCGCCGACGGTCGTGCACCCGAGCGCCGACCCCGACCGCACCCACGCCGACATCGGCCGGCTGCTGGGCCTGGTCCGCGCGCACCGGCGCGCCCAGGGCCCCCACGCGGACTTCGACGCCCTCGCCGAGCACCGCCTGCTGGAGCGCCGGGCGCTGCTGCGCAAGCACGCGCACCGCCGCCCGCCCGCCGCCCACGGCCGGGTCAGCGGCTGGGTGCACGGCGACTTCCACCCGCTGAACCTGCTCTACCGCGGTGACGAGCCGGCCGCGATCGTCGACTGGGACCGGCTCGGGGTCAAGCCGCGCACCGAGGAGGCCGTGCGGGCCGCCGCGATCTTCTTCGTCGACCCGGACGACGGGCGCCTCGACCTGCCCAAGGTCCGTGCGTACGCGCGGGCCTACCGGCGCGCGGCGGGCGCCACCCGGCACGAGGTCGCCGCCGCCGTGCACCGGGTGTGGTGGGAGCGGCTCAACGACTTCTGGATGCTGCAGTGGCACTACGGGCGCGCCGACCACCGCTCCGACCCGCTGTTCCCGGCCGCCTCCGCGCTCGCGGTGTGGTGGACCGAGGAGTACGCGGCCGTCCGCGAGGCGTTCACGCGCTGACCCGCCGGCCGGGCGCGGCGGGCGGGTCAGTGGTCGTGGCCCGGGTCCCGCCGGCGGGGGGCGGCTTCCCGGCCGGGGTCAGTTGGATCCCGTGCCCGGCGTGGTCGCCGTGTCGGTCGGCGTTGGCTCGGTGGTGGGCGGCGTGGTCGGCGGCGTCGTGGGAGGCGTCGTCGGCGGGGTGGTGGGCGCGGTCGTCGGCGGCGTCGTCGTCGGCTTGGTGGGAGGCGTCGTCGACGGCTTCTCCGTCGGCGTGGTGGCCGTCGGCTTCGTCGCCGTCTCCGTCGGGCCGGTGCTGACCTGGCCGCCGGTGTCCGTGGGCTCATCGGTCGGCGTGTCCTGCGCCTGACCGGTGCTCTGCGTGACCGACGGCGGGGTGGTGTCCGCCGGGGTGTGGGCGCCGCCGTTGCCGTGCGTCGCCAGGTACACCCCGAGGACGACGGCCGCGACCGCGGCGATCACGAACAGCACCGGCTTGACCCAGCGGTTCCCGCGCCCGCCGCCCGGCCCCTCGTCGTAGCCGTGCACGTCGTCGCCGCCGGTGCCGCCGATGCCGGCCAGCAGCGGCGGGCCGAGTTCCGCGGTGGTGCCGCGGCGGTCGCCGGGACCCGCGGGCTGCACCATGGTCTGCGCGGTCCCGGTGCCCGCCGACGCCGTCGTGCCCGTCACCGGACCGGTGCTCCACACGCCGCCGGTCCAGCCGCCCTGCTGCATCAGCGCCTGGTGCGCGTAGCCGACCAGGCCGCGGAACTCCTCGGCGTTCTGGAAGCGCGCCTCGGGCTGCTTGGCCAGCGCCCGCAGCACCATGCCGTCCAGCTCCGGCGGCACCCGGTCGTTCGTCTCCGACGGCAGCCGCGGCTCGTCCTGCACGTGCTGGTACACCACCGACAGCGGCGTCTCACCGACGAACGGCGGCCGCAGCGTCAGCAGCTCGTACAGCAGGCAGCCCGTCGCGTACAGGTCACTGCGGTGGTCGACGGTCTTGCCGAGCGCCTGCTCGGGCGACAGGTACTGCGGCGTGCCCATGACCATGCCGGTCTGCGTCATGGTGCTGGCCGCGCCGTGCAGCGCACGGGCGATGCCGAAGTCCATCACCTTGACCGCGCCCGTCGTGGTGATGATCACGTTCGCGGGCTTGATGTCGCGGTGCACGATGCCGTGCTGGTGGCTGTACGCCAGGGCGTCCAGCACCCCGGAGACGATCAGCAGCGCCTGGTCCACCGGCGGCGGCGTGGGCCCGCTCAGCAGGTCCCTGATGGTGTGGCCCTCGACCAGCTCCATCACGATGTACGGCACGGCGCCGGTGGGCGTCCGGTCCTCGCCCGAGTCGTACACGGCGACGACCGCGTGGTGGTTCAGGCCCGCCACCGACTGCGCCTCGCGCGTGAAGCGGGCCTTGGCCACGGCGTCCTCGGCCAGGTCCGTGCGCAGCAGTTTCACGGCGACGATCCGGCCCAGCCGCACGTCCTCGGCGGCGAACACCTCGGCCATGCCGCCCCGGCCGAGCTTGCCGGTCAGACGGTAGCGGCCGTCGCCGACCATGGCGCCGACACCCCACTGCCCGGAGGTCTCGGAGGCTCCGATGCCGGCGGTCGTCTCGTTGGGGTCGACCATCAGTCCTCGCCGTCGTCCGTCCCTCGGCCGCTGTGCCGTGGTCTGCTCGTCATCGTCTCTGGTGCGCCACCGTACCGTGTTTCGGCCACCGGCCACGGCGCGTCCGCAGGGCGGGCACGGCCCGGTGCGGGCCGCCGGCCTGCGTCAGCCTGGTGGGGCGTCTGCTCACGATCCGCCCGATCAAACGTTCCCCCGCACCCGCGCGCCCCCGGTCCGCCCCGCCCGCGCCGTCCGGCTCCGGCGGCACCCGGGCACCGCGTCCGGCCCGGGTCACGGCATTGTGCGTGCACGATGCGCATCAGGTGACGAGATGGTCAACGAACTTGACGTCACGGTGCTATAGGCCAGACTTGGCGGGCAAGCTCGGGGACGGGTCTGTCCCGGATCACCTTTCACGGGGGTAGCGGTACTGATGAGCGGGGACGCCACGCAGGGCGGGTACACGGGGCGCTCGGTCGGCGGCGGACGGTACGTGCTGCGCGATCTGCTGGGCCAGGGCGGCATGGCCTCCGTGCACCTGGCACATGACACGGTGCTGGACCGGCCCGTGGCCGTCAAGACCCTCCACACCAACCTCGGCAACGAGCAGTCCTTCCGCGAACGCTTCCGCCGCGAGGCCCAGTCCGTCGCCAAGCTCAACCACACCAACATCGTCTCCGTCTTCGACTCCGGCGAGGACGAGATAGACGGCCAGCTCGTCCCCTACATCGTCATGGAGTACGTCGAGGGCAAGCCGCTCGGCGACGTACTGGCCGCCGACATCGCCCAGTTCGGCGCGATGCCCGCCGACAAGGCGCTGAAGATCACCGGCGACGTGCTGGCCGCGCTTTCCGTCAGCCACGAAATGGGCCTGGTCCACCGCGACATCAAGCCCGGCAACGTGATGGTCACCAAGCGCGGCGTCGTGAAGGTGATGGACTTCGGCATCGCCCGCGCCATGCAGTCCGGCGTCACGTCGATGACGCAGACCGGCATGGTCGTCGGCACCCCGCAGTACCTGTCGCCCGAACAGGCCCTCGGCCGCGGCGTCGACGAGCGCTCCGACCTGTACTCGGTCGGCTGCATGCTCTTCGAACTGCTCACCGGGCGGCTGCCGTTCGACGCGGACTCGCCGCTGGCGATGGCGTACCAGCACGTCCAGGAGACGCCGCCCGCGCCGTCCTCCTTCAACTCCGCGCTGGGCCCCGGCATCGACGCCCTGGTGGCCCGCGCGCTGCGCAAGAACCCGGCGGAGCGCTTCCCCACCGCCGACGCGATGCACGACGAGACCGACCGGGTGCTGGGCGGCACCGCCCGCAACACCATGCCGCTGATCACCGCCGGCGGCACCGCCACCGGCCGCGGCGAGGGCGTCGCCGCCTCGGTGTTCCCGTCCGCCGGCGGCCAGGTGCAGACCCCGCCGCCGCACATCCAGACCCCGTACGCGCCGACGCCCAGCCCCTACGGACCGGCCACCCCGTCGACGCCGCCGCCGTCGGCGTACGGCTACCCGCAGCAGGGCCCGCAGACCCCGCCGCCCACCCCCGCCTACAACATGGCCGCGCCCGCGCCCACGCCCGTGCCGCAGCAGCGGCCCGGAGGCCCGGGCATGCCCGGCGGCGGCGGAGGCGGCCGCGGCACCGGAGGCGGCGGCCGTCCCGCCAACATGCCGGTGATCATCGGGTCGATCGTCGCGGCCGCGGCCGTCGTGGTCATCATCGTGATCATCGTGGCGATGAGCGGGGGCGGCAGCGGCAACGACGCGAACGGCGACCACACCACACCGCCGGTCACCACCACGACCAGCGCGGAGCCGACCAGCACCACCGGCTCGGACAGCATCGTCAAGGGCGACCAGAGCCGCACCATCGACGCCAGCCAGTGCACCAACGCCCACAACGACCTGATCAACCCCGGCAAGCCCAACATGGTGACGATGCCCAACGTGCAGTTCCTGTACGTCGACTCCGTCGTCGCCTGCTTCAAGGCCGCGGACTGGCCCTACACGATCAAGCACGTCGACGAGCAGCAGTGGGGCCAGGGCACGGTCACCGACCAGAACCCGAAGTACCTCGGCGACTACGACCCCAAGTCCGGCAAGAAGGTCACCATCTGGGTGTCCACCGGCAAGGGCTCCTCCTGACGCGTTCCGGCCCCCTGGCGCACACGGCGAAGGGTGGCCGTACCGCGGGATCCCTCCCGCGGTACGGCCACCCTTGTCCATGTCACGGCCTGACGGCCGGGCACGACCGGATCGGCACCTGACCGGCTCCGTCGGTCCGGCAGCCCCGCAAAACCGGTGCGGGACCGGAGGCCACGGGCGCGGGACCAGGGGCTACAGGTACGGGCCGCCCGAGCGGCCCTGGTGTCCCTGCTGCTCCTCGTCCCCACCGCCGAGGCCCGGCGGCAGCGCGCGGCGCATCTGCTCCAACTGGGCCCGGGCAGCCATCTGCTGGGCGAACAGCGCGGTCTGGATGCCGTGGAACAGCCCCTCCAGCCAGCCCACCAGCTGGGCCTGCGCGATCCGCAGCTCCGCCTCACTGGGCACGCTGTCGTCGGTGAACGGCAGCGACAGCCGCTCCAGCTCCTCCACCAGCTCCGGCGCCAGGCCCTGCTCCAGCTCCTTGACCGAGCTGGCGTGGATCTCCTTGAGCCGCACCCGGCTCGCCTCGTCCAGAGGAGCTGCCCGCACCTCTTCCAGGAGCTGCTTGATCATGCTGCCGATCCGCATGACCTTCGCCGGCTGCTCGACCATCTCCGTCACCGGGATCTCCCGGGACTCGTCCCCCTCGCCCGACAGGGCGCCGCCGAGGGCCATACCGTCCGGTCCGACGACCAGGACCTGCGGATTCTGAGAATTCTCCGGCGAGCGTTCGTTCATCGGCATCTCCATGCGCCCATTGTCCCGCACCCCGGCTAACCGTCCGAGCGGCGGGTCAGCTGCGGGCGGCTGCGGGTCACCGCCGCGGCCAGCAGCACCGCCCCCAGCGGCACCGCCACCAGCAGCACCGCCAGCGTCCCCCACGGCACGACCACCGGCACGTGCGGCACGTCCAGCGCCGCACCCCAGCCGCTGTCGACGGCCGCGTGGTACGACTTCCACTCCTGCCGCAGCTGCGCCCGCCGCAGACCGATCGCGGGCAGCACCCCCGCCACCGCCCCCAGCACCACGCCCATCGCCGCGATCAGCCCGCACTGGAAGCCCGACAGCCGGCGCCGGACCCCCGGCGCGGCGCCTATCGCCGCCAGCGTCTTCAGGTCCGGCTCCGCATCGGCCTGCGCCAGCCCGGTCGCGATGCCCGCGGCGCCCACCGTCACCAGCCCCGCGAAGATCGACAGCACCAGCAGCACCAGGTTCTTGCTGCTCCGGAAGCCCTTCTCCAGATACGTCTGCGCGTCCGACCCGAACTCCGCCAGATCACCCGTCAGCGCCTGCTGCTGCGCCCCCGTCGGCATCCGCGACGTCGTGTAGTACGAGCCCAGCGGCACCGTGCGGAACCCCGCCGCCTGCGCGGCCTGCCGCGGCATCACCGCGACCAGCCCGTACGGCGAGCCCTCCGCGGCCATGTGCACCGGCACCCTGCGCACCGGCCCGGACGGGCCGTCCGGGCCGGCCACCGGCTGCTTGCCCATGTCACCGATCAGCACCAGCCCGATCGAGCCGTGGTCGGCGTACCGCCGGTCGAACAGCACCGTCTCACCCCGGGCCAGCGCCCGCTCCGCGGCACCGTCCCTGATCCCCAGCGCGTGCAGCACCGCGGGCCCGCCGACCGTCACCCCGCCGTCGGTGTCCATCGCCGCCTGCCCGCCGTCCCCCGCGCACCGCCAATCCGACGCGAACGACCGGCGCTGCGCCAGGCTCAGCTGCGCCGTGTCGTCCGCCCGCTCCGCCGGGCACCGGTTCGCCGCCGGCACCCGCAGCTGGAACCCGCCGCAGCCCGCGCCGTCACTGTGCAGGTCGCACGTCTTCGAGCCGTACACCAGCCGCCACACGTCCGCCCGTCCCGTCACCGGGAAGCGCTTCTCCACCGCCGCCCGCACCGCACCCAGCTCCCGGCCCTGGTCCCCACCGCTGCTGACCGCGTACACGCCACGCGGCGCCCGCGCCTCGTACGCGTCCCGGTCCTGCCGGTCCTGGCTCGTCGCGAACGTGGCCACCGCGACCGAGCCCGCCACCGCCGCCAGCACCGCGGCCACCGCCGGCGCCGTACGGCCCCGGTTGCGCACCGCGTCCCGCAGCGCCAGCCGCGGCGCTGTCGGCAGCCACCGCCCCAGCCGGCCGAACGCGCCGACCAGCACCGGCGTCAGCGCCACCACGCCCAGCTCCGCGATGCCCGAGCCCAGACCCACCACCACGACACTGTCGGACCGCGTCGACCCGACCACCGCCAGGCCGCCGCCCAGGCACACCGCGCCCAGCCCGATCACCGGCATCGTCCGGCCCGCCTGCCGCACCCCGCGCCGCCCGGTCAGCGACGACAGCACGCTCTGCCGCGACGCGTTGATCGCCGGCACCACCGCCGCCAGCACCCCGGTGAGCACCGCGAGCCCGGCGATCGCCAGCAACTCCAGCGGCCGCAGCGTCAACCCGCCGAACCGCTTGCCCACGTACTCCTCCAGCACCCCGCGCAGCAGCACCGTCAACGACAGGCCCAGCAGCGTGCCCACCACCGCCGCCACCATCCCGATGACCAGCCCGCCGGAGAGGACGATCGCCCGGATGTGCCGGCGGTCACCGCCGTTCGCCCCGACCAGGCCCAGCTGCCGGCGCGAACGCCGCGCCCCCACCGCGAACGCCGGACCCGCCAGCAGGCACACCTCGAGGATCGCCAGGCCGCCCACCGTCGCCGGCGCCGCGAACGCCTCCGCCTGACGCACCCCGCCCTGCGCGCCGCTGCCCGGCAACCCCACCACCCGGTAGAACGGCACGTCCGCGTCCGCCGGCGGATGCAGCATCACCTGACGCGAATCCACCACAACGCCCAGGGAGTTGGCGTGCTCCACCATCGGCCAGGAGAAACCGCCCGGCACCGACACCAGATACGAGGGCGAGAGGCCCCCGTGGTCGTACAGCCCGCCCGACGCCTTCATCGCGCTCGTGTACGCCGCGATGAACGCCCCCGGCAGCGCCGTCACCTGCTCGGCCTGCAGCAGGTCCGGCAACTCGTACGACCCCACGATCCGGTACGCGCGGTCGAAGCCCCGCGCCCGCAGCACCGAACCCACGTGCAGGCCGCTGGACTTCAGGAACGACCTGGTCGCGATCACCTCGTCCTGCGCGGCCGGGAACCGCCCCCGGTACAGATCCAGCAGCCCCTTCGCGATCGGGTCGTCCGCCTTCAGCTCCCGCACCTCGGTGTCCAGCAGCCCCGACGGCGTCCTGATCCGCGCGTACGTCTGCTGGTCGCTGATCCAGCGCGCACCCGGCGGCAACGCCACCCGCGGATCGACCACGTCGTCCTGCCCGTCCTGCGGCGCCGACCCGCCGTCCTCGGCGGCCTTCCGGTCCGCCGGGACCGCCGACCCGTCCACCGGGGACTGCAGCAGCGGCTGATGCCCCATCCCGCCGCCGGTCACCCGGGCGTCCGCGGCACCGATGTCCCGGGTGATCCGCTGCTGCTTCGTCAACTGCGCGCTGCGGACGGTGATGTCGGCCGCGCTCACCCCCACGATCGGCAGCGCGATCATCGCCAGCACCAGCGCACTGCGGCCCTTGGACCGCCACGCGTCCCGCCGCGCGATCCGGATCGCCGCCCGCCACGCATGGAAGCGGCCCGCCTCCATACGCCCCGGCCGCCCGATCATGACGCCGCACCACCGGTCAGCAGCGACTCCGCCGACGACCGCAGCGTCATGTCGACGACCGACCCGTCCCGCAGGAACACCACCCGGTCCGCCCACGCGGCGAACCGCGGCTCATGCGTCACCAGCACCCCGGCCGCACCCGCGTCGCACCGCGACCGCAGCAGCGCCAGCACCGCCTCGCCGGTCTCCGAGTCCAGCGCGCCCGTCGGCTCGTCGGCCAGCACCAGCCGCCGGTCCCCCACCAGCGCCCGGGCGATCGCCACCCGCTGCTGCTGCCCGCCCGACACCTCGTCGGGGAACCGGTCCGCGAGGTGCCCCAGGCCCATCTCCTCCAGCGCGGCCAGCGCCTCCTTGCGGGCCCGGCGCGCCGGGACGCCGTCCAGCTCGCGGGGGAGTGCCACGTTCTCCGCGGCGGTCAGCGCCGGGATCAGGTTGTAGTCCTGGAAGACGTAGCCGATGCTGCGCCGCCGCAGCGCGGCCAGCTCCTTGCGGCTCGCCGTCGTCAGATCCGTGCCCTCGACCAGCACCCGGCCCGACGTCGGCAGGTCCAGCCCGCCCGCGATCGTCAGCAGCGTCGACTTGCCCGAACCCGACGGGCCCATCACCGCGACGAGTTCACCGGGGAACACGTCGAGATCCACCCCGCGCAGCGCGTGCACCTCGGTGGCCCCGCTGCCGTGCACCCGGGTCAGCTCCTCCAACCGGAGCACCGGCCGGGCCGCCGTCGCCGCGGACGGCGGCGAGGACGACAAGGGCAGCGACGCCGGTGAACCGGACGCGGCCGGCGAGGACGGCGAGGACGGTGTGGACGGTGTGGACGGCGCCGGTACCGCCGGTGACGCGGGCCGGCCGACCGCATCGGGCCGCTCGGTCTTTCGGAACCGGCCGGGCCTCCTGCGCGGATCGGGCTGGTCGGGCTGGTCGGACGGTGTGCTCGTGCTGGACATCGGTACTGCTCCCCCTGGGTCGTGAACTCCGTGGCGCCGGTGGCCGTGAGCCGGGTGAGCCCCGGCCACCTGCCGGCACTCGCCGGCCGGCGCCCCCTCTCGTCTTCCGTGCCCGGGCGGTGGTCAGCCGCCCGGGCAGCTCCTCGGCGGCGGCGCCCCTCAGCGCCTCCGGCCCGTCCTGCTCGCCGATCCGGCCTCCCGGCGAGCCGCACCGGACGGCGGTTCCGCGGGAGCGTCCGGCGGCGGGGCCACCCGCGCCGGACCCGACGCCGCGAGCCGGGCCAGCCGGGTCTCGCAGTGGTCCAGCCAGCGCGCCTCGGCCTCGGCCTGGAAGATCAGCTGGTCCAGGACGAGCTGCCAGGCCACGTCGTCGGCATCGGGGACGGACTCCCCCCGCGTGACCGCCTCCAGCGCCTGGGCCTTCAGGCGCGTGTAGTCCTGCATGGCCTTGATGGTGTGCATCCGCTGCGCCTGGATGACCGCCCGCACGTCCACATCGGGCGCGCCGACGGCCATGGCCAGCTTGATCGCCAGCTCGTTGCGCGGCGGGCTCGCCCGGTCCACGGGACTGGCGTACCAGTGCCGCAGCTCCGAGCGCCCGTCGTCGGTGATCGCGTACAGCGCGTGCCCGCCCTCGTCCTCACCCGCGGGCACCACGAGGCCGTCCCGCTCCAGGCGGGCGAGCGTCGTGTACACCTGACCGACGTTCAGCGGCCAGGTGGAACCAGTGCGCGACTCGAACTCGGTGCGGAGCTGGTAGCCGTAGCGCGGCCCCAGTTCGAGGAGGGCCAGCAGGCCGTGACGGATCGACATACTGAGTATGTATACCGAGTATGGCCGGACGCATCAAGGCCCGCAGACCCTCCGACCTCACCTTTCACACGAACGAGTGATCGATTCCGGCGGCGCGCATGAACCGGCCCGCGGCCGGCAATCACCGTCTCAACCGCAGTCCGAGAAAGCCCAGTCCGAGTCCGACCAGCGCAAGCCCGGCACCGAGCGGCAGGACCCGCATCGCCCGCCGCGCCGACCCGTACACCGAGTCCGAGTCCTGATCGTGCTGCACCGACGGCGCCGCGGCCGGCGAGTCGGCCGGCAGCGGCGCCGTCTCGGCGGGCACCTGCGGCAGCGCCGTCACGGAGCCGCCGCTGCCGGGCCGGTACGGCCGTTCGAACAGCGAACCGTCACGGCCCGGACGGCGACCGGGCGGCGCCACCGCGGACGCCGACGGACCGGCCGCGGGCGCCGGCGGCTTCGGCGGACTCGCGGTGGGAGCCACCGCCGTCGGCCGCGGCGCGCCCTGCGACGGCCCTCCGCCGGCGGACGTCCCCGGCCGCACCGGCCCGGGCTCCGGCACCGCGGCCGAAGGACGCGCGGGAGGAGGGGAGGCGGGGTGGGTGGGGCGGGAGGGGGAGGGGGGAGCCCCCAGCACGGGACCCGGCCCCGGCGGCCGCCCCGCGGGTAGCGACGGACGGCCGGCGTTCGGCGGGGGCGACGGCGTCGGCACGTGCAGTGGCGGTCCCCCGTCGAGGCCGGGCGGGAGTTGGAGAGGCCCACCGGGGTGCGGGAGTTGGGCCGCGCCGGAGGGAGAGGGCGGGCGCTGCGCCGCACCGGCGGGAACACCGCCCAGCAGCAGAAAGGCCCCGGCCACCAGCGAGAGCGCGGAGGCGCGGACCCCCGCGCGCAGTGTCGTCCCGGCGGCGCCGCGTTCCGCGGGCCGTACGGCGGACCGCTTCGCGCCCCGACCGCCGCCCGCTGCCCGTCGCACGCCTCCGCCTTCCGCCGGAACCCGGTGTCGATTCAGCCTCACACGCGGGGGCAATTCCGGCATCCCGGGCGCCAGATGGCCCAAGGGGCGCGCGGATCGGAGTGGAGCGCGGCGGCGGCGCCGGCCGCAGGGCCGGGCCGCCGGGAGGGCTTGCGGGGCCGGGCGGGCTTGTGGGGGTCAGGTGCGCGTGCGGTCGTGGTGATCGGCGGTTCGGCGGTCCGGCGGTCCGGCAGCCCGGCGGTGGCTGGACACTTCAACCCGTGCCGCGGTCCGGCCCAGCGCATTCGTACGGTGCACACTCAGCCCGTGCCGCGGTTCGGCCCGAGCCCGTTCGTACGGTCCACGCTCAGCCCGTGCCGCGGTCCGGCCTCACCGCGTTCACACGATGCATGTTCAGCCACTGCCGCGGTTCGACCGGTGCGGTTCAGACCGTGAGCAGCACCTTGCCCACATGCGTGCTCGCCTCGATGACGCGGTGCGCCTCGCCGGCCTCGGCGATCGGCATGACGCGGTCGACGACCGGCCGCACCACACCGGCCTCGATCAGCGGCCAGACGTGTTCGCGGACGGCCGCGACGATCGCGGCCTTCTCCTCCAGCGGGCGCGGGCGCAGCGAGGTGGCGGCGACGGCGGCCCGCTTGGACAGCAGCGTGCCCAGGTTGAGTTCGCCGGTGAGGCCGCCCTGGAGGCCGATGATGACCAGGCGGCCGTTGACCGCGAGGGCGTCGACGTTCCGCTGCAGGTACTTGGCGCCGATGATGTCGAGGATGACGTCGGGGGTGACGGCGGCGACGAAGTCCTCGTCGTGGTAGTTGACCAGGATGTCCGCGCCGAGTTCGCGGCACGCCTCCAGCTTGGCGGCGGTGCCCGCGGTGACCGCGACCTTCGCGCCGACCGCCTTGCCGAGCTGCACGGCCATCGTGCCGATGCCGCTGGATCCGCCGTGCACCAGCAGCGTCTCGCCGGGCAGCAGGTGGGCGACCATGAAGACGTTCGACCAGACGGTGCAGGCCACCTCCGGCAGCGCCGCGGCGGCGACCAGGTCGACTCCCTTGGGCACGGGGAGGAGTTGGCCGGCGGGGACGGCCACCTTCTGCGCGTAGCCGCCGCCGGCCAGCAGGGCGCAGACCTCGTCGCCGACGTTCCAGCCGGAGACGCCGGTCCCGATCTCGACGATCCGGCCCGAGCATTCGAGTCCGGGGTACGGGGAGGCGCCGGGCGGCGGGTCGTAGAAGCCCTGGCGCTGGAGCAGGTCGGCCCGGTTGACGGCGGTGGCCGCCACCTCGACGACCACCTCGCCCTCGCCGGCGACGGGATCGGGCACCTCGGTCCAGATGAGCGCTTCCGGCCCGCCGGGCTGCGGAATCGTGATGGCGTACATGCCGGCGAGGCTACTCCGGCGCGGTTGCGCGCCCGGGGGACGGCACCGGTGGGACGTGAGGCGGTGCCGGTCGGCGCGGGTCCGTGCCGGTCCGTGCCGGTCGGTGCGGGTCGGGGCCGGGGCGGCGTCCTCGGGCCGGTGGGTAGGGCGGTGAGGCCCGGGGTCAGCCCTCCGGCGGCTGGTACGGCTGGAGGTCGCCGGTACGCCTGCCATCGTCGGGGTCGCCGGTGCGCGACTCGGTGCGCTGGGCGCGCTCCAGGTAGTCGCGGACGATCAGCTCGACCGCGTCCTGCGGGTTCCTGGTGCCGGTCAGGAGCATGACCTCGATGGCGAGGTGCGCGTCGATGCTGACGTTGACCCGGGCGGCCATGGCGTCTCCTCTGCGGCGGTGCGGGCTCGTTGTCGGGCGGGCGGTGCCGACTCAAGGTCAAGGCTAGGCAATACGGGCGGGGCGCGGGGCCGGGAGGCCGAACCGTCTTCGCAGGCGGCAACGAGCACTGTGCGCCGGCCGGCTCGCGGGCGGGTGTCCAGGCCGGTTCGCAGGCCGGCCCGTGGCACGTTCGCGGCCGGCCCGTGGCATGTTCGCGGGCCTGCTCACGGCCCGGCTCGCGCGCCGATCCGCAGGCCGGCCCGCGCCCCGGACAGGCCCGTGTCTCCCACCGGCAACCGGCCCCCGATGCACGGCGACGGCCGGTCGGCGTTCAGGCGCCGCTCCCCCAGGCCGGGCCGAGCGCCCCGGTGTCCAGCACGGCCGTCTCGTCACCGGCGCGCGCACCGCCGGGCGGGATGACGGCCATGCCGTCGGCGGCGGCCAGCCCCCGCAGCATCGCCGGGCCGGCGAAGTGCAGCGGCCGGGCCGCGGACTCGTCGTCGAAGACCACGGGCACGAGCCGGGTGTCGCTCGGATGCCCCTGCACGTCCTCGGTGAGCGGAGCGGCGTACGGCGCGGGGACGGGACGGCCGCCGAGCGTGCGCAGTAGGGGGGCGACGAGGGTGAGCATCCCCGAGGCGGCGGCGAGCGGGTTGCCGGGCAGTCCGACGAGGTGCCCGCCGCCTGCGGGGATGCCGGGCGGCAGCGCGGCCAGCAGCATCGGGTGCCCGGGGCGTACGGCGACGCCGTCGACCAGCAGCCGCGCGCCGATCGCGGCCAGGACGGGGTGGACGTGGTCGACGGGGCCGCCCGCGGTGCCGCCGGTGGTGACGATGACGTCGGCGCGGCTTGAGGTGACCGCGTCGTGCAGCGCGTTCGCGTCGTCCACCAGGCGCCGGACGGCGCTCACCTCGGCGCCGAGAGCGCGCAGCCACGACGGCAGCATGGGGCCGAGCGCGTCGCGTACCTGCCCGGAGCGCGGCAGGCCCTGGTCGAGCAGTTCGTCGCCGAGTACCAGGACCTCGACGCGGGGGCGGGCGGTGACGGTGAGTTCGTCGTATCCCGCGGCGGCGGCGAGGCCGAGCACCGTGGGGGTCACCAGGGTTCCGGCGCGCAGGAGTTCGTCGCCGCTGCGGCATTCCTGACCGCGGCGCCGGATCTCCTGGCCGGGGACGGGGGCGAGGTGCGGGGCCCGCACCACGAGCCAGGCCCCGTCGGTGCGCTCCTCGGTGCGGCCGTGCTCGCTGCGCAGGACGGCGGTGGTGCCGGCCGGCAGCGCGGAGCCGGTGGCGACCCGGACGGCGTGCCCGCCGTGGAGGGCGCCGGGGGGCCGCTGGCCGGCGAGCAACTGGCCCTTGACGAGCCAGGGGCCTTCCCCGGCCACCGCCCAGCCGTCCATGGCGGAGGAGTCGAAGGAGGGCAGGTCGGTGAGCGCGACCAGGCTCCGGGCGAGGGCCGTGCCCAGCGCCTGGTCCCCCAGCGGCGTCGCCCGGGCGGCCAGCCGCCGTCCGGACTGGCGGGCGATACGCCGGGCCTTGGGCCACGGGATCGCGGGGTGGGCCTGCCCTTCCCGCGTCCCGCGTCCGTCCCGCCCGTCGTCCGGCCGGGCCACTCCGGTGCCGGGCGGTGTCGAGGGCGTACCGGCGCGCGAGCCGTGCGACGGGTCGGGCGCCGAACCCGGCGGGGGAGTGGCGTGCGACGCGCGGGAGGCCCGCCGGGCGCCGTGCTCTTCGTCGCCGAGGGACAGGGCCACGTCGACGGGGTCGGCCGGCGCCCACGGGCCGGACGTCCGTCCGCGGCCGGACGGGGAGGGCCGGAAGGCATCGAGGGGCGCGGACGGCTCGGCGGGTGGGGGCGGTTGAGCAGGTGAAGCGGGCAAGGGCACCGCACCGCCGCGCTCCTCCTGCCGCGGGGTAGCCGGCGCCTGGTCGCGCTCGGCGACCGGCCTCGCCTGGCGGACGCCCGGATCGTCGTCCGCGCCGTTCCCGAACAGTACGGCCAGCGGATCCCCGCCCGGGCGCCTGCTGCCGGACCCGCGCGATGCGTCGCCCGCGGCGGGCCTTGCGGGGAGGGAGGCGTTCCGGGCGGCGGCGCTCTGGGGCTCGGACTGGTCGTCGCCGAAGGCCACGGTGAGGGGATCGGTGGCGGGGCGGCCGGTCCCGGGCCGGGGCATGGGCGCGGGCCTGGTGGCCGGGGGGTGTGCGGCCGGGCGGCGGGCGCCGTCCTGCGGAGTCCGGGCGCCGGGCTGCGGAGTGCGGGCGCCGGGCTGCGGGGTGCGGGTGCCGGGCTCGTGGCCGAGGGCGACGGCCAGCGGGTCGTTCGCCGGTGGCCCGGCGGGTCCGGCGCCTGCGCGCGGTTCGTTGGCCAGCGCGAGGGCGTCGTCGAGTGCGCGGTCGGCCGCGTCGCCGCCGGGCGGGGTCATCCGGCGCTGTCCGCTGTGCCGGATGACGGTGCGTCGGCCTGCTCGTCGGCCCAGCGCTGCGCGAGGGCGGCGGCCTTGGCGGCCGCTTCCCTCACGGCGTCCGGGCCGCCGCCCGCGTGCGCGGCCGCGTACCCGACGAGGAACGTGGTCAGCGGCGCCGCCGGGCGGGCGACGCCGTGCGCGGCGTCACGGGCCAGGTCGAGCAGGACGCGGGTGTCCACATCGAGGTCGATGCCCAGTTCGGTCTTGGCTGCTGCGATCCATTCGTCCAACACATGCCTATGGTCGCCGATCGGTGCCCTTGAGGTGGAGAGGCTCACTCCGGGGTTCCACCGTCCAGCCGGGCGCGGGCGACGGCCACGTCCTCCCAGGTGTCGCAGTCGAACGACGCGTCCCCGGTCGGATCGGCGATGCGGTGGAGGGCGAGTTCGCCGGTCAGCAGGCGCAGCGGCAGACCGGTCAGGTGGCCGTGTTCGGCTCTGAGCAGGGCGAGTTCGCGGCGCAGCGGCTCGCTGCGGTAGGCGGCAGCCAGCGGCTGGTCGCGCCCGCCGGCGTCGGTGAGGAGCACGCCTTCCCGGTCGCCGGTGAGGGCGTCGGCCAGGGCGCCGGTGGTCGCGGCGGTGAGGAAGGGCAGGTCGGCGGCGAGGACGAGGACGATGCCGCCGTCGTGGACTGTGCCGTCGAGGACTGGGCTGTCGAGGCCGGTGCCGCCATCGAGGCCGGTGTTGTCGAGGCCGGGCGCGGCGTGCGGGACGAGGGTGCCGTGCTGCCCTTGTGTGCCGGGCCGGCCCGGGGCTGCGTGCGCCGCGTCGAGTGCGGCCAGCCCGGCGGCGAGTGCGGGCAGCGGGCCGCCGCCCGCCGGCTCCTCGCGGGTCCATCGCACCGGCCGGGCGGTGGGCCGGCGCGGGCCGACGACGACGGTGGTGCGGGCGTCGGCGCAGGCGGCCAGTACACGGTCGAGCAGCATGAGACCGCCGACGGCCAGGGCGGGCTTGTCGGTTCCGCCGAGCCGCCGGGCGGCGCCGCCTGCCAGCACCAGCGCGTCGTAGCTCCTCGTCATGCCCGCGAGTATGCCTCCGCCGCGTTGCCGTGCGGTCCCCTGCCGCTCACCGTCGGCCGCTCGCCGCGGTGAGGTGCCGCGGACGACCCGCACCGCGGTGGCCGGGAACGATGCACCGAGGGGCGTCACCAGCCGGTCGGTTCCCGCCGGCACCGCCGGGGACCGGTGGCCCGCGCCTCCGGTGTCCGCACCTTCCGGCAGCACGCGGGAGCAGGAGGTCCGGCACCGCACCCGGCGCGGAACGCCCTCCGCGCCCTTTGCCGGTGGAAAGGCGGCGCCTCACGCAAGACGCCGCCGTGATGTCACACCGTGGCGAGGAGCACCGCCGGGTTCTCCACGCAGTCGGCGACGAACCGCAGGAAGCCGCCCGCCGTACCGCCGTCGCACACCCGGTGGTCGAAGGTGAACGACAGCTGGACGACCTGCCGGACCGCCAGCTCCCCTTGGTGCACCCAGGGTTTGGGGGTGATCCTGCCGACGCCGAGCATCGCCGCCTCGGGGTGGTTGATGATCGGCGTCGAGCCGTCGACCCCGAACACCCCGTAGTTGTTGAGGGTGAACGTGCCGCCCGTCAGGTCGGCGGGGGTCAGTGTGCCGCCGCGGGCCGCGTCCGTGAGGCGGCGGATCTCCGCCGCCAGCCCTGCCGTGGTCCTGGCGTGCGCGTCGCGGACGACGGGCACGACCAGGCCGCGGTCGGTCTGCGCGGCGAAGCCGAGGTGCACGGCGGGCAGCCGCACGATCTCGCTGCGGGCGGTGTCCACCGTGGCGTTCAGCTCGGGGTGGCGGGCCAGGGCCGCCGTCACGATGCGGGCGAACAGCGCGAGGACGGGGATCGTGGCGCCGCCGGCCGCCGAGAGGGCGGTGTTCATCGCGGCCCGGGTGGCGAGCAGTTCGGTGGCGTCCGCGTCGACCCAGCAGGTGGCGTCCGGGATCTCCCGGCGGCTGCGCGTCAGCTTCTCGGCGACGGCGCCGCGTATGCCGCGCAGGGCGATGCGCTCGACGCCACGGTCGGCGCCCGCGCCCGCCACCTGAGGCGCCGCGGTGCCCGGGGCCGTCGCCGCGGGAGCCGCGGCCGGTGCGAGGGTGGTGTCGCCGGCCAGCGCGCGCTCGACGTCGGCGCGCAGGATCAGCCCCTCGGGGCCGGATCCGGCCAGTGCCCGCAGGTCCAGGCCGTTCTCGCGGGCCAGGCGCCGGACCAGGGGCGAGATCACCGCCACGGGGCCGGCATCGGACGCCTGCGGGGCGGCCGGTACGGGCGCCGGGGCGGCCGCGGGCTCCGGCGCGGCCGGTGCGGGTGCGAGGGCGGTGGCGCCCGGGGCGGGGGCAGCAGGTGCCGCCACGGCGTGGCCGGCCGCCGCGCTGACCGCGCGGACCCGGTTGCGCCGCCGGGCGGTCGCCGCGGCGGTGCCGTAGCCGACCAGGACGTTCCCCGAGCCCTCGCCGGCTCCCGGCTCCCCGCCGGGTGCGGACCCGTCGGCCGGGCCCAGGTCCGGGCCTGCGCCGACGCCCGAGCCGACGGCCACCGTCACCAGGGGCCGTCCGACCGCCAGGCTGTCGCCCTCCTCGCCGAAGCGGGCGGTGACCACGCCGCCGTAGGGGCAGGGGACCTCCACCACGGCCTTCGCGGTCTCCACCTCGACGACCGGCTGGTCGATGGCGACGACCTCGCCGACCTCGACGAGCCAGCGGACGATCTCGGCCTCGGTCAGGCCCTCGCCCAGGTCGGGCAGGGTGAACTCCTTGACGACCGCCATCACCCTTCCTCCCACTGCAGGCGGCCGACCGCGTCGAGGATCCGGTCGACTCCGGGCAGGTGGTGCCGTTCCAGCATCGGCGGCGGGTAGGGGATGTCGAACCCGGCGACCCGCAGGACCGGGGCCTCCAGGTGGTGGAAGCACCGCTCGGTGATCCGGGCGGCTATCTCGGCGCCGGCGCCGCCGAACCCGGAGGACTCGTGGACGACGACCGCGCGTCCGGTGCCGCGCACCGCCGCCGCGACGGTCTCCTCGTCGAACGGCACGAGGCTGCGCAGGTCCACGACGCCCAGGTCCCAGCCTTCCTCCTTGGCGGCCTCGGCCGCCTCCAGGCACACGGGCAGCGAGGGTCCGTAGGTGATGAGCGTGGCGGTGCGGCCGGGGCGCCGCACCACGGCCCGGCCGATCGGCGCGACCTCGCTGGGCGCCTGCGGCGACCACTGCGCCTTGGACCAGTACAGGCGCTTGGGTTCCAGGAACACCACCGGGTCGTTGGAGGCGATGGCGGCCCGCAGCAGCCCGTAGGCGTCCTCGACGGTCGCGGGGGTGACCACGTGGAGGCCGGGGGTGTGCAGGTAGTACGCCTCGGAGGAGTCGCTGTGGTGCTCGACGCCGCCGATGCCGCCGCCGTAGGGGATGCGGATGGTCAGCGGCAGCGGCATGGTGCCGCGGGTGCGGTTGCGCATCCGGGCCACGTGGCTGACGAGCTGCTCGAACGCCGGGTAGGCGAAGGCGTCGAACTGCATCTCCACCACGGGCCGCAGCCCGTACATCGCCATGCCGACCGCCGTGCCGAGGATGCCGGCCTCGGCGAGGGGGGTGTCGGTGCAGCGGTCCTCGCCGAACTCCTTGGTGAGCCCGTCGGTGATCCGGAAGACGCCGCCGAGGGTGCCGACGTCCTCGCCAAGGACGTGCACGGCCGGGTCGCTTGCCAACGCGTCGCGCAGCGCCTGGTTGAGCGCCTGCGCCATGGTGGCGGGCTTGCGGGCGGCCGTGCCGGTGCGCCCGGCCTCGTGGGTGGCGGTGGTCATGACTGCCGCTCCGCTTCGAGTTCGGCCTGCAGCTGGGCCTGCTGCTCGCGCAGTTGCTGGGTCGGCTCGGCGTAGACGTGGGCGAACAGGTCCATGGGGTCCAGCTGCGGTTCGCTGTGCATGCGTTCACGCAGGGACGCGGCCATCTCCTCGGCGTCGGCGGCCGTGCCGGTCCGCAGGGCGTCGTCGAGCAGGCCGCGGGAGGTCAGTTCGCGTTCGAGCAGGGCGATGGGGTCGTGTTCGCGCCATGCGGCGACCTCGGTGTCGTCGCGGTAGCGGGTGGCGTCGTCGGCGTTGGTGTGGGCCTCGATGCGGTAGGTGACGGCCTCGACGAGGGTGGGGCCGCCGCCGGCGCGGGCGCGCTCGACGGCCTCGGTCAGGACCTGGTGCATGGCGGCGGCGTCGTTGCCGTCGACCAGCCGGCCGGGCATGCCGTATCCGACGGCCTTGTGGGCGATCGTGGGGGCGGCGGTCTGCTTGGCGAGGGGCACGGAGATGGCGAAGCCGTTGTTCTGGACCAGGAAGACCACCGGGGCCTGCCAGACCGCCGCGAAGTTCATGGCCTCGTGGAAGTCGCCCTCGCTGGTGCCGCCGTCGCCGACCATGGCCAGGGCCACCACGTCGTCGCCGCTGAGCCGCGCGGCGTGCGCGAGGCCGACGGCGTGCGGCAGCTGGGTGGCCAGCGGGGTGCTCAGCGGCGCCACGCGGTGGGTGTGCGGGTCGTATCCGGTGTGCCAGTCGCCTCGCAGCAGCGTCAGCGCCTCGACCGGGTCGACGCCGCGGGCGACGACGGCGAGGGTGTCGCGGTAGCTGGGGAACAGCCAGTCCTGCGGCTGCAGCGCCAGGGCGGCGGCGACCTCGCACGCCTCCTGGCCGGTGCTCGACGGGTAGACGGCCAGGCGGCCCTGCTTGGTGAGCGCGGTGGCCTGCGCGTTGTAGCGGCGTCCGCGGACGAGCTGCCCGTACAGCGCCCTGAGCAGGGCGGGGTCGAGCTCGCCGGCCTCGGGGGTGCCCAGCAGCCGGTGCGGCTCGGGGTCGGGCAGCAGCGGCGCGGCGTCGGTGCGGGGGCGCCAGGCAGGGGTGTCCAGCACGGTCATCGCGAGCACCTCCTTGTGATCGGTGACCGAAACAGGTCGGGCGGGAGCGGGTCTCGCTCTCCCAACCGATTGTTCGGTCGCCGGAGGCATTTTGGCTACGGGGTCGTTCTGCCTGTGGACAAACGGTTCTGCACAGCCTGAGATGGAGCCAGTACGTCCATGGTAGGGAGCCCCGGGGGGATGGCGAGAGAACAGATGGCCGAAGAGGAACCGACGGTCCGACCTCTGGACCCGATCGATCGCACGATCCTGCGCCTGCTCCAGGAGGACGGACGGGCGTCGATACGCTCGGTCGCGGAGCGCGTGCACGTGTCGCGGGCCAACGCGTACGCCCGCATCAACCGGCTCATCGAGGACGGGGTGATCCGAGGCTTCACGGCTCGAGTGGACCACGAGCGGGCGGGTCACGGCGCGTCGGCGTACATCACGCTCAAGATCGTCCAGAACTCCTGGCGGACCGTCCGCGAGAAGCTGGTCACCCTCCCGGGCGTCGTGCACATCGCGCTGGTCAGCGGTGACTTCGACGTACTGCTGCTGGTGCACACCGTCGACAACCGCAGCCTGCGCGAACTGGTCCTGACCCGGCTCCAGGCCATCGAGGAGGTGCTGAGCAGCCGCACGCTCCTGGTCTTCGAGGAGACGGACCTGGTGGTGGGCGACTGACCCGCCGTTCGGGGCACGCCGCGCCGGCCCGCGCGGGTCAGCTGCCGTACTTCTTCAGGAAGTCCTTGACCTTGGTGTAGTTGGTCCCGTCGTTCAGCATGCTCACGCCGTGGTTGGTGCCGTCGACGATGGTCAGGTCGTTCTCCTTGGCCTTCTTGGTGGTCCTGTGCAGTTCCTTCGCGGCGTCGGCGAACTGGGAGTCGAGGTCGGAGGCCATGTAGAAGACGGGCATGGTCAGTTTCGGCACGGCCGAGGCGGCGTCCATGGTGCCGTAGGAGGTGGGCGCGGACAGCGAGACGACCCCGTCCACCGGCGGGGTGATCGAACCGGCGGCCTCCAGTACCGCGGTGCCGCCCTTGGAGGCGCCGACCAGCAGCACCTTCGTCGCGCCCTTGGCGCGGGCCCAGGTCACCGCCGCGGTCACCTCGGCGACATCGTCGCCGACGGAGTCGACCGCGACCACCTTGTAGCCGTCCTTCGCCAGTTCCATCGCGTGCGGCACCCACTGGCAGACGTCGCCGTCGGCCTGGTGGGTGAGGATCAGCGCGGTGTGGCCGGTCCCGTCGGCGAACGCCTCGACGTCCTGGCCGCTGGAGCTGGGGAAGGTCACCGAGTGCGCCTTGGCCTGTTCGGGTGACAGGCAGCCGAAGTCGTCTGCGGTGGCGGTGGGACTGGACGCCGGCGCGGCGGTGGCCTTGCCGCCCCCGCCTCCTCCGCCGCAGCCGGCGAGCAGCAGGAACGACACGGCCACCCCGGCGGCGGCCACGGCGCGGACCGGGGCGCCGGCCGGCGGGCGGAGGCGTGCGAGGAAGCGATCAGCCGTCAGCATGGCCGGATCCTGGCGGTCTTGACCACTGGGGGTCAATGGTCTGGACCGCAGCCTCGACGGATCGCCAGGTCAGCGGGGCGCGCGTCTACGCACGCAGCCCGTCGAAGGCCAGCCGCACGACGGCGTCGACGACCTGCTGCGCGTCGGCCGAGGCCCGGCCGTCGGGTCGGTACCACTCCACCAGCGAGTTGATCATTCCGAACAGCAGGCGGGTGGCCAGCCTGGCTTCGACGTCCGCCCGCAGATCGCCTTCCGCTACGGCGTCCTTGAGCAGCGCCGCGACCCGCTGGTCGAACTCCCTGCGGCGCTCCATCGCCCACCGCTCGGTCGAGGTGTTGCCGCGCACCCGCAGCAGCAGGGTGACGTAGGGAAGTTCGTCCATGAGCACTTCGGTGGTACGCCGGGTGACGTACTCCAGTCGCCGCACCGCGCGGCCCTCACGCGCCCCCCGCTCGTCGAGGATCCCGAACAGCCCCTCCAGGGCGCGGCCCACGGCGCGGTGCAGGAGCTCCTCCTTGCCGCGCACATGGTGGTAGATCGACGACTTGGAGATGCCGGCCGCGCGGGAGAGGTGCTCCATGGACGTGCCGTCGTAGCCGCGCTCGTTGAAGACCTCGACGGCCACGGCGAGGAGCGATTCCGGCGTATAGGTGTCGCGCTTGGGCATGGTCATGAGGAGATCACACCTTCGGCCGCCGCTGCACGCCGCCTCAGCTCCGTGCAGGGTGCGTAGCGTCCGGTGGGGTACCACGCGTGCAGGCCGTCGAGCAGATCCTGCACATAGGCGGCGGACAGCAGCTCGCCCCACTCCAGCGGGCCCAGGGGGTAGTTCACGCCGAGCCGCATCGCGGTGTCGACGTCGTGCGCGGAGGCCACCTCCTTCGCGACGGCGTCCAGCGCCAGGTCGACGAGCAGCGCGACGGTGCGGGCGACCACCATGCCGGGCACGTCCCTGATGACGCTGACCTTCTTGCCCATGGCCTGGAACAGGCCCGTCGCCTCGGCCACGGCGCCCGCGTGCACGCCCGCGGACGGGGCGATGCCGACACGCGCGGCGGTGCGGTAGTCCAGCGCCAGGTCGAACTGGATCGCCTGGCCCCCGGGCAGCCGGCCGTCCGCCAGGTGCAGTGACGTTCCGCCGGGCAGCACCAGCGCGCCCGGCCCGGCTGCCGCCTCCCGGCGCACCTCGACCCCGGCGGCCCCGGCCAGCTCGGCGAGGACCCGGGCCGGCCCCAGATCGCCGCGCACGGTCACGTACGCGGGGGCGGCGGCGGGTTCGGCGGTGTGCGGTTCCGGCGCCGGCTCGCCGGCCGCGGCCCCGTGCTCGTAGGGGAACCAGCCGCGGCCGCTCTTGCGGCCCAGCCGGCCCGACTCCACCAGGCGGCGCTGGGCGAGCGACGGGGTGAACTTCGGGTCCCGGAAGAACGCCTCCCACACCGAGCGGGTGACGGCCTCGTTGACGTCCTGCCCGATCAGGTCCATCAGGGCGAACGGGCCCATCGCGAAGCCGCCGCACTCGCTCAGCAGGGCATCGATGGTGGCGGGATCGGCCGCGCGCTCCTCGTAGACGCGCAGGGCCTCGGCGTAGAAGGGGCGGGCGATGCGGTTGACCAGGAAGCCGGGGGTGTCGGTGCAGCGCACCGGCGTCTTGCCCCAGGCCGCGGCGGTGTCGAAGGCCGCGGTCACGGCGGCCGGGTCGCTGGCCGCGCCCGCGACGACCTCGACCAGCGGCAGCAGCGGGGCCGGGTTGAAGAAGTGCAGGCCCACGAGCCGGCCGGGCACCCGCAGGCCGCCGGCGACCGCGGTGACCGACAGCGAGGAGGTGTTCGTGGCGAGCAGGCAGCCGTCGCCGACGACGGCCTCCAGTTCCGCGAGCAGCTGCTGCTTGACCGCGAGGTCCTCGACCACGGCCTCCACCACCAGGGCGGACTCGGCCAGGTCCGCGGCGCTCTCGACGGGCAGCAGCCGGGCGAGCGCCGCCTTGTGGTCGGCGGCGCCGAGCCGCCCCTTGGCGACCAGCCCGTCCAGCCGTCCGGCGACGCCGTCCGCGGCTGCCCGGGCGCGCCCGGGCAGCGCGTCGTGGAGCAGTACGCGGTGGCCGGCGAGCAATGCGACCTGCGCGATCCCCTGGCCCATCGTCCCGGCGCCGACGACGGCCACGGTGCTGTTGCTGTCAAGTGCGGTCACGGTTGATCGACTCCCTGGCGAATCAGGTCCCGGTGTCCAGGCTGGACTCAGGAGTGTCCCGAAGTTGTCCACAGGCCGGGAAGGTCCCCCTTGTCCCGACCGAACATTCGGTTAATCTATCGGTGTCTCAGCCACTCAGCCCAGCTCGACGAGGAGTTGGTCCCATGCCTGCCGAACTGTCCACCGTGCTGCTGGTCGAACGCCACCGCGGCACCCTCGACAAGGCGCTGGAGGCCGTCAGGACCCGCGCCTACTGGTCTCCCTATCCCGAGCACCCCAAGGCGTACACCGATGCCGATGAGGGCCGGGCCGCGTTCGAGGCGCTGCTCGGCCGCCGGTTCGACCTGGACCAGCCCGGCACCGACGAGTGGACGGGCGGCGAGCACTCGCCGTACGGCCTGGATCTCGGCGTGCAGTACCCGCACCCGAACGCGGACGTGCTGCTGCCGGCCATGCGCGCGGCCATGCCGGCATGGCGCGACGCGGGGCCCGAGGCCCGCGCCCTGGTCTGCCTGGAGATCCTGGCCCGGATCAACGCCCGCACGCACGAGTTCGCCCACGCGGTCATGCACACCTCCGGCCAGGCGTTCACCATGGCCCTGCAGGCCGGCGGCCCGCACGCGCAGGACCGCGGGCTCGAGGCGGTGGCGTACGCCTACATCGAGCAGGTGCGCACGCCCGACACCGCGGACTGGGTCAAGCCGCAGGGCAAGCGGGACCCGCTGACCCTGCGCAAGGCCTTCACCGCCGTGCCGCGCGGCATCGGCCTGGTGATCGGCTGCAACACCTTCCCGACGTGGAACGGCTACCCGGGGCTGTTCGCATCGCTGGCCACCGGCAACGCCGTCCTGGTCAAGCCGCACCCGCGGGCCGTGCTGCCACTCGCGCTCACCGTCTCGGTGGCCCGCGAGGTGCTGGCCGAGGCGGGCTTCTCCCCCGACCTGGTGTGCCTGGCCGTGGAGCGCCCGGGCGAGGGCCTGGCCAAGGCCCTGGCGCTGCGCCCCGAGGTCAGGGTCATCGACTACACCGGCTCCACCGCCTTCGGCGACTGGCTGGAGTCCCACGCCCTCCAGGCGCAGGTCTTCACCGAGAAGGCCGGGGTGAACACCGTGGTCGTCGACTCCACCGACGACTACCGCGGCATGCTCTCCAACCTGGCGTTCTCGCTGTCCCTGTACAGCGGGCAGATGTGCACCACCCCGCAGAACCTGCTGATCCCTCGCGACGGCATCACCACCGACGCCGGGCCGCGCAGCTACGACGAGGTGGTCGCCGACCTCGCCGCCGCGGTCGACGGCCTGCTGGGCGACGACGCGCGCGCCAACGCCCTGCTGGGCGCGCTGGTGAACCCGGAGGTCAAGGCGCGGCTCGACGCGGCGCCCGGCATCGGCGAGGTCGCGCTCGCGTCCCGGTCGGTCGCCCACCCGGAGTTCCCCGACGCGGTCGTGCGCACCCCGGCGCTGCTCAAGCTGGACAGCGCCAAGCCCGAGGCGGAGTCGGCGTTCATGGCCGAGTGCTTCGGTCCGGTGTCCTTCGCGGTGGCCGTCGACTCCACCGACGCCGCCCTGGAGCTGCTGCGCCGCACCGTGCGGGAGAAGGGCGCCATGACGGTCGGCGCCTACACCACCTCGCCCGAGGTGGAGCGGAAGCTGGAGGAGGTCTGCTGGGAGGAGTGCGCCCAGCTGTCCCTGAACCTGACGGGCGGGGTGTACGTCAACCAGACCGCCGCGTTCTCCGACTTCCACGGTTCGGGCGGCAACCCGGCCGCGAACGCCGCCCTGTGCGACGGGGCGTTCGTGGCAAGCCGCTTCCGGATGGTGGAGGTGCGCAGGCCCGCGTGATCCGCCGGTCTCCCCCTGCGGCTCAGTGCCCGGCCGGCCGCGGGACGCGGGGGGAAGCCGACGTCGCCGACCAGTGGAAGAGGGCCATGCCCACGCTGGTGGCCAGGTTGTAGCTCGACACCTGGTCGCGCATGGGCAGCGCCACCAGCGCGTCCGCCCGGCCGCGCAGCGCGTCGGAGACCCCGTGCCGCTCGGAGCCGAAGACGACCAGCGCGTCGTCGGGCAGGGCGGTGGAGCGGATGTCGTGCCCTTCGGGGTCGAGGACGTACAGCGGCCCGTCCGGCAGCGCGTCGGGGTCCAGTTGCTCCACCGCGGTGGCGTAGTGCAGTCCGGCTCCGGCTCGTACGGCGTTGGGGTGCCAGGGGTCGACGTCGCCGGTGGTGACGACGCCGGTCGCGGCGAAGCCGGCCGCCAGCCGCACCACGGCGCCGACGTTCCCGAGGTTGCGGGGGTTGTCCAGGACGACCACCGGCGCGCGGCGCGGCCGCGCCGACAGCGCGGCGAGGTCGGCCTCGCGGCTCGGGCGGTTGGCGAGCGCGGCGACGGCCGTCGGGTGCACCCGGGCCATCAGGTCCCGCAGCACCCCGGCGGGCACCTCGGTGAGGCGCTCGGTGAGCCGATCCACCAGGTCGGGTGCCAGTTCGGCGGCCAGCCGCAGCGTGCCGGCCTTGTCGGCGCACAGCGCCACCCGCACGTCAGCGCCGAACCGCAGGGCGTGCTTGAGGGCGTGGAAGCCGTCGAGCAGCACCGCGTCCTCACCCGCGTCCTGCCAGCGGCGTACGGCGCGGGCACCATCGATCGGGCCGGTCGGGCCGGTCGGGCCGGCTGCCGTCGCTGCGGCGGCCGCTGCCGCCCGGCCCGGGTCGTCGCTCATGGCGCCACCCTACGGGCCGCCGTGGCCCGGCCGGTCACCCCGGAGTGCCCCGCGACGGCTACCCGGCCGCGGGTTCCGCCGCCGGATCGCCCTGCACGGACTCCGAGGCGTCCGGGGCGCGCTGCGGATGGATCACCACCGCCTGGGCGGGCCTGCGCAGCCGCAGCGCCCGGCCCAGTTGCTGTCCGGCCCAGCGCAGGAACCCGGTCGGCAGGAAGACGGCGTCGGCGGCGATCATCGCCAGCGAGAAGAAGGGCAGCCCGAGCACGATCGCGATGGACGCGTGCTCGATCATCATGCCGGTCAGCAGGACGTTCTTCACCCGGCGGTTGAACAGGGTGAAGGGGAAGGCCACCTGCACGATCACCGTGCCGTAGGTGATGAGCATGACCATCACGTCGTTGCCGGCCAGGGCGTGCGACAGGGCGGGCCAGGGCGTGAAGTCGTCCAGGTGCAGCGGGTAGTACAGCGCGGTGCCGTCCTCCCAGCGGCTGCCCTGGATTTTGTACCAGCCGGCGGTGGAGTAGATCAGGCACACCTCGGCGACGATCACCAGCATCGCGCCGTTGTGCACGATGTCGCCCATGATCGCCATCAGGGTGCGCGGCTCGCCCGGCGCGTAGCGGCGCACCGCCCACCACAGGGCCTGGCCGATCCAGCACAGCCAGAAGATGACCGCCCAGCCGGTGGTGAGCTTGCCCGCGACCGAGGCGGCGACCAGCGCCGCGCCGAGCACCGCCCACAGCGCGATGCCCACCGGGTCGGCGTCGCGCACCGTGCGGCCGGCTGACTCCTCATCGTCCTGCCGGGCCGCGGCGCGGCGCACCGCCAGCCGGTGGTCGAGGGACCACACCTGCGCGCAGCGAGTGAAGGCGAGGTAGATGGCCATGATGTGGACGACGTTGTCCCCGCCGTCCCCCATGAAGATGCTGCGGTTCTGCAGGGACAGCACCCCGACCATGAACAGCAGCGACGAGGTGCGGGTGCGCCAGCCGAGCATCAGCGTCGCCGAGGACACCACCGCGAGCGCGTAGACCAGCTCGAACCAGCCGCGGCTGTCGCTCCACATCAGCACGCTGAACGCGTGGTTGCTCGCCAGCAGCCGCTTGGCGAGGTCGAAGCCCCACGGGCTGCCGGGGCCGTACAGCTCCGCGCGGTGCGGGAACTCGCGCAGCAGGAACAGCATCCAGGTCAGGCCGAAGCCGATGCGCACGATGGCGCTCTGGTACGGCGCGAGGGCGCTGCCGGTCACCCGCTGCAGACCGCGGCTGAGCGCCCGGTCGAAGCCCGCGCCCAGCGAGGCGAACGGCGAGGGCACGGTGTCCGTGGCGGCCGCGGGGCCGTCCTGCGCCGGGCCGCGGGCGGGGTCGGGGAGGTGGGCGCCGCCCGCGAGGTGGCTGCCGGGGGTGGTCACGAGGCCTTCTCCTGCCCGGTCGAGGGGGTGTCGACGATCCACCACGGAAGCTGCCGGTACTGCGTGCTGGTGCCGGAGGAGCCGCTGATCCACCGCGGCTGCGGGACGGGAGTGGTCGCCGCGCGCGCCTGGACCCGGACGACCTGGCCGCCGTTGAGCTGCCGGCCGAAGCGCTCCTCGATGATCCGCAGCAGGTAGGTGCGGCTCAGGTCGCTGCGGTCGCCGGCGGTCGGCTGCTCGGAGGTGTCGTGGGTGTCGGTGTAGAAGGACCAGGCCCGGCGCAGCTCGTTCTGCTGCGAGTGGCTGGGCAGCGGGTCGTGGCGCATCGCGGCGATGTCCATGCCGGTCAGGTCGACCCAGCCGGTGGTCTCGGTCGCGCCGCCGGGCTTGCGCACCTCGGCGCGGGCCTCGACGTGGATGTTCTGCTGCAGCGGATCGGGAGCGAACAGCTTCCAGTTCTGCTCGAACTCCGGATAGATGTAGTCGTTGACCGCGGTGGCGTGTTCCTTGCTGAGCGTGTTCGACGGTGCGACGTGCAGGAACACCATCGCGAGGTGGTACAGCGCGGCCACCGCGACCGCGCCGATCGTCACGGCCACCACTATTCGCCCGGGCAGCGACAGCGCGGCCACCCGTGAAGGCGGCCCCTCCAGCGAGTCCATCGTCCCTCCGCCCTCCCCTTGCGTTGCGCACGATCGGCCCTGGACCCGGTCGTGCACTGGTCGTGTGCCGCGCCGAGGGGGCGCCCGGGTGCCGCCAGCACGCTACCGACGATGCGGGCTCCGGCGGTGACCATACCGAGTTATCCACAGCCTCTGGAATGGCTTGACACCCCATCTCTCGCCACCGACCATGGAAGCAACCGAACGATCGGTCGGGAGGGCGGACGGACCGCATGGCCGACCGGGCCGGCAGCCGGGCGGACGGCCTGCACGACGGGCCGGCGAGCGGGTCGGCGGACGGCTGGCGGACACGCCGAGCCGACGGCGGACGGCGGGGGACGCGGCCGGGAGTCCGGTCGGGGAGCAGGCCGGGCCTGTGCGCGCCAGACTGCGCACAGAACCGGGCGAACCGGTCGGGGACGCCGGCAGAGGTTCTGCGGACGTTTCCCGGCAGGTGACGGACGGACGAGCGGACAGACGAGAGAGGGAGGGCCCGATGACGACCACGGCAGAGCCGGGCGCGGCCACCGCCCCGGCGGGGCCGGACCAGGACGCCCTGGACGCCCTGCTGGCGGAGTTCGACACCGCGGTGGCGGCCGACAGCCGGATCGAGCCCCGGGACTGGATGCCGGACGCCTACCGGGCCACCCTCGTCCGCCAGATGGCCCAGCACGCCCACTCCGAGATCATCGGCATGCAGCCCGAGGCCAACTGGATCACCCGCGCCCCGTCCCTGCGGCGCAAGGCGATCCTGATGGCCAAGGTGCAGGACGAGGCGGGGCACGGCCTCTACCTGTACTCGGCCACGGAGACCCTCGGCGTCAGCCGGGACGAGCTGCTGGACAAGCTGCACGCCGGACGCCAGCGGTACTCCTCGATCTTCAACTACCCCACCCTCACCTGGGCCGACGTCGGCGCGATCGGCTGGCTGGTGGACGGCGCCGCGATCACCAACCAGGTCCCGCTGTGCCGCTGCTCCTACGGCCCCTACGCCCGGGCGATGGTGCGGATCTGCAAGGAGGAGTCCTTCCACCAGCGCCAGGGGTACGAGCTGCTGCTCGCCCTCAGCCGCGGCACGAAGGCCCAGCACGCCATGGCGCAGGACGCGGTGGACCGCTGGTGGTGGCCGTCGCTGATGATGTTCGGCCCGCCCGACGACGCGTCCGCGCACTCCGCCCAGTCCATGGCGTGGAAGATCAAGCGCCACTCCAACGACGAGCTGCGCCAGCGCTTCGTGGACATATGCGTCCCGCAGGCCGAGGTCCTCGGGCTCACCCTCCCCGACCCCGACCTGCGCTGGAACGAGGAGCGCGGCTCCTACGACTACGGGGCGATCGACTGGACGGAGTTCCAGGAGGTGCTGCGGGGCAACGGCCCGTGCAACGAGCAGCGCCTGGAGCGGCGCCGCACCGCACACGAGAACGGCAGCTGGGTTCGGGAGGCGGCCGCCGCCTATGCGGCCAAGCACAGGAAGGCACAGGCATGACAGGGCAGACGGGCCGGTCCGCGAGCGGCGAGTCCCCGGCCGGGCGGAGCGCCGCCGACCCCGCGGCGGACGCCTCGGCCGGCAGCGGCCAGTGGCCGCTGTGGGAGGTCTTCGTCCGCAGCCGGCGCGGCCTGAGCCACAGCCATGCGGGCAGCCTGCACGCGCCCGACGCGGAGATGGCGCTGCGCAACGCCCGCGACCTGTACACCCGGCGGGCCGAGGGCGTGTCGATCTGGGTCGTGCCGTCCTCGGCCGTCACCGCCTCCTCCCCCGACGAGAAGGACCCGTTCTTCGAGCCGGCCGCCGACAAGCCCTACCGGCACCCGACGTTCTACGAGATCCCGGAAGGGGTGAAGCACCTGTGACCGCCACCGAGCAGAGCGCCACCGGGCCGACCCACGCCGGGTCCGCGGCGCCGGAGCCGGACGCGACGGTGCTCGCCGGGGCCGCCCGCGCCGCCGCCCGCGCGCTGGGCGACGACGCCCTGGTGCTCGCCCAGCGGCTGGGGGAGTGGGCGGGCGACGCGCCGGTGCTGGAGGAGGACGTCGCCCTCACCAACATCGCCCTCGACCTGCTCGGCCAGGCCCGCACCCTGCTGTCGCTGACCGGCGACGAGGACGAACTGGCGTACCTGCGCGAGGAGCACGAGTTCCACAACGTCCAGCTGGTGGAGCAGCCGAACGGGGACTTCGCCGTCACCATCGCCCGCCAGCTGTACTTCTCCGTCTACCAGGAGCTGCTGTACCGGGCGCTGGCCGACCAAGGCGGCGACCTGGCCCCGCTGGCCGCCAAGGCGGTCAAGGAGGTCGCCTACCACCGTGACCACGCCGAGCAGTGGACGCTGCGGCTGGGCGACGGCACCGAGGAGAGCCACCAGCGGATGCAGCAGGCCCTGGACGGGCTGTGGCGCCACACCGGCGAGCTGTTCGCGCCGCTCGACGGCCTCCCCGTGGACCTGCCCGCGCTGCGCGAGCCGTGGCTGGAGCGGGTGGCAGCGGTGGTCGAACGGGCCACCCTCACCCTGCCGCAGGGCCCGGACCGGACGCCGTGGTCGGCCGGTGCCGGCCGGCAGGGCGTGCACACCGAGTCGTTCGGGCGGCTGCTCGCCGAGATGCAGTACCTGCACCGCGCACACCCGGGGGCGTCATGGTGATCACCCGCATCGCACAGAGCAACCCGACGGCCGAACTCAGCTCGCTCGAAAAGGAGTTGCTGCGCCTGGCCGGCGAGGTGCCGGACCCGGAGCTGCCCGTGGTCTCGCTCGCCGAACTCGGCGTGCTGCGCGGCATACAGGTCCTCGGGCCCGGCCGGGTCGAGGTGGAGCTGACGCCGACGTGGACGGCGTGCCCGGCACTGGAGAGCATGGCCGCCGACGTCACCGAGGTGCTGAAGGGCGCCGGGATGTCCGAGGTCACCGTGCGCACGGTGCTGTCGCCGGCCTGGTCCAGCGACGCCATCAGCGAGGAGGGCCGCCGCAAGCTCGCCGAGGCGGGCGTGGCGCCGCCGCGCCCGCAGACGCTGGGCGGTCCCGCGGGGTCCGGACCGGTGGCCGTGGACCTGGCGATCCGCTGCCCGCACTGCGGCTCGACGGACACCCGGCTGCTGAGCCGGTTCTCCTCCACCGCGTGCAAGTCCCTGCGCAGTTGCGCGTCGTGCGGGGAGCCGTTCGACCACTTCAAGGAGGTGTGAGTGTTCCATCCGCTCCGGGTGGCGGAGGTCCGCCCCCTGACCGACGACTCGGTGACCATCACCTTCGACGTCCCCGAGGAACTGCGCGCCCAGTACCGCTACGCGCCCGGCCAGCACATCGCGATCCGCCGGCGGGTGGGCGGCGCCGAGACCCGGCGGACGTACTCGCTGTGCGACCCGGTACCGGTCGCGGCCGAGCCCGGCCCGCGGCGGCTGCGGGTGGGGGTGCGGCTGGTCGAGGACGGCGAGTTCTCCACCTACGCGCTCAAGGAACTGGCCGCGGGCGACGTGCTGGACGTGATGACGCCGGCCGGGCGGTTCGTGCTGAAGCCGCGGCCCGGACGGTTCGCCGCGGTGGTCGGCGGCAGCGGCATCACCCCGGTGCTGTCGCAGATCTCCACGGTGCTGGCGAGGGAGCCGAAGGCCTCCTTCTGCCTGGTGCGCAGCGACCGGACGGCCGCCTCCACGATGTTCCTGGAGGAGGTGGCGGACCTGAAGGACCGGTGGCCCGACCGCTTCCAGCTGGTGTCCGCGCTGTCCCGCGAGGAGCAGCAGGCGGGACTGCCGTCGGGCCGGCTCGACGCGGACCGGCTGGCCGCGCTGCTGCCGGTGATCCTGCCGGTGGCGGAGGTGGACGGCTGGTACCTGTGCGGTCCGCTGGGGCTGGTCGGCTCTGCCGAGCGGGCGCTGCGCAGCCTGGGCGTGCCGCGCTCCCGGGTCCACCAGGAGATCTTCCACGTGGACGAGGTGCCGGCGGCGCCGGCGCCCGCGGTGGCCGGCGGGGCCACGATCCGGGCCACGCTCGACGGCCGCGGCGGCAGCTGGCCTTCGCAGGACGGCGAGTCGGTGCTGGAGACGGTGCTGCGCAACCGCTCCGACGCCCCGTACGCCTGCAAGGGCGGGGTGTGCGGGACGTGCCGGACGAAGCTGCTCTCCGGTGAGGTGCGCATGGACCGCAACTTCGCGCTGGAGCCGGAGGAGACCGAGGCGGGCTACGTGCTGGCGTGCCAGTCGCACCCGGTGACGCCGGTGGTCGAGGTCGACTTCGACGCCTGAGGCACCCCCGCTGCCGGCGGCGTACCGGCAGCGGGCGGGGCCGGGGGGCCTGCGGAGCCTCCAGGGCACGCGGGGCCAGGACGACCTGGACCTCGACCTACAGGACGTAGCCGCCGCCGGCGCCGTCGACGACCGGGCGGCCGGCGGCCTCCCAGTCGAGCATGCCGCCGTTGACGTTGACGGCGTCCATGCCCTGGGCGATCAGGTACTGGGTGACCTGCGCGGAGCGGCCGCCGACCCGGCACACGACGTGGACCCGGCCGCCGTCCGGCACCTCGGCGATGCGGGCCACGACCTCGCTCATCGGGATGTGCACCGCGCCCTCGGCGTGCCCCGCGGCCCACTCGTCGTTCTCCCGGACGTCCAGCAGGATCGCGTCGGCCGGGACGGCGGCGGCATCCACCGCGGGGATCTGGGGGCGGAACATCGGCAGCGGCCTCCTGGGATACGGGAGCGCGGCGGCCGGAGCCCGGGTGGGGGCGGACCGCTCGCGGGGAACCCGGCAAACGTACCTCAGTCGCTGCCGGAACCGTCGTCCCCGGACTCCGTCCCGGCCTGCGGCTCCTCGTCGGGCGAGGGCGAGGGCGCGGACACCGCGGACTCCTTGCGCCTGCTCGGCCGGCGGACCAGCTCGGCCAGCCGCGCCTCCCGCTGGGAGACCTGGGTCAGCAGCTGCTCGGCGATCTCGTTGAGGAGGGCGTCGGGGTCGTCGGGGGCCAGCCGCATCATCTGGCCGATGGCACTCTGGTCCAGCTCGGCCGCCAGGGCCGCCAGCTTCTCCTTGCGCTCGGCCAGCCACTCCAGCCGGGCGTAGAGCACCTCGGCCTGGCTCGCGGGCGCCTCCTCCGGCTCCGGACCGGCGTCCCACTCCGCCGACAGGGCCCGCAGGGCGTCCTCGTCGGCGTAGGCGTACGCCTCGTTGACGCGGGCGATGAAGGCGCTGCGGCGCTCCTTCTCGGCGTCGTCCTGGGCCAGGTCCGGGTGCGCCTTGCGGGCCAGCTCGCGGTAGAGGCGCTGCGCCTCCTTGCCGGGGCGGACCCGGCGCGGCGGGTTGGCGTCCTCCGCCGGCCGCACGCCGTCCGAGCCGAGCATCCCGCCGAACAGCTCCTCGACCCCCGGCATCGGCATGACGAGGGCCCGGGCCTCCCAGGCGCGCTCGATGTCCGCCCGGTCACCGCTGTGGGCGGCGACGGCCTCCGCGATGAGGGCGTCCAGCTCGTCGAGGCGCGCGTACATCGGGCCGAGGCGCTGGTGGTGGAGCCGGGAGAAGTTCTCCACCTCGACCCGGAAGGTCTCCACCGCGATCTCGAACTCGATGAGGGCCTGCTCGGCCGCGCGTACCGCCTTGGCCAGCCGGTCCTCGCCCCCGTCGGAGGGGGCGGACGCGGTCGCGGACGATTCGGTTCCGGGGGAGTTCGTCACCCGGACAGCCTAGGCCCTGTCCCACCGGTCCTGGCCGGAGCACGCACCGCACACCTCCACAGCCACCGGCCGCCACGCGGCACCACCCCACCCGCCACCGGCAACCGCGCCAGGGTCCAGCGATCGGCTCGCCCCGTTATGTTTTTCGCGGTCCTGCAAGAGGGCCGCTGGCCTCCGGGCCCGGCATGACTTTTGCCCCCTGTCGAACGGATGACCTGGGGGGTGGTGTCACCGGGCCCGAGGGGTGCCGTCGGAGACGCTGATGAGAGGTCCGGCCACCGCCCGGCCGGGCGCAATGCCCGGCCATCTGCGGGCGACAGGCCTGCATAACGTGGATGCGCGAGAACGGCCCCGACGCCCAGGCCAGCACGGCATTGAGCAAGTGGGGGCACCGTGATTGACATCAACAGCGTGGGCGTCTTCCTCGGCCTGGACGTCGGCAAGACCACGCATCACGGCCACGGACTGACCCCGGCCGGCAAGAAGGTCTTCGACAAGCCCCTGCCCAATAGCGAGCCGAAACTGCGGGCCGTCTTCGACAAGCTCGCCGCGAAATTCGGCACCGTCTTGGTGATCGTGGACCAGCCCGCCTCCATCGGCGCCCTGCCACTGACTGTCGCCCGGGACGCGGGCTGCCAGGTCGCCTACCTGCCAGGCCTTGCCATGCGGCGGATCGCCGACCTCTACCCGGGCGAGGCGAAAACCGACGCCAAGGACGCCACGGTGATCGCGGACGCCGCCCGCACCATGCCACACACCCTGCGCTCGCTGGAACTGACCGACGAGATCACCGCCGAGCTCACCGTCCTCGTGGGCTTCGACCAGGACCTCGCCGCCGAGGCCACCCGCACCTCCAACCGGATACGCGGTCTGCTCACCCAGTTCCATCCCAGCCTGGAACGCGTCCTCGGCCCCCGCCTCGATCACCAGGCCGTCACCTGGCTGCTGGAACGCTACGGATCCCCGGCCGCCCTCAGGAGAGCCGGCCGCCGCAGACTGCTCGAGCTGATCCGCCCGAAGGCCCCGCGCATGGCCACCCGGCTCATCGACGACGTCTTCACCGCCCTGGACGAGCAGACCGTCATCGTCCCGGGCACCGCCACCCTCGACATCGTCATACCGTCCCTGGCCCGTTCCCTCGCGGCCGTCCACGAGCAACGCCGGGCCCTGGAAGCCCAGATCAACGAGCTGCTGGAGGCCCACCCTCCTTCCCAGGTCCTGACGTCGCTGCCCGGCGTCGGCGTCAGGACCGCCGCAGTCCTCCTGGTCACGGTCGGCGACGGCACCAGCTTCCCCACCGCCGCGCACCTGGCCTCCTACGCCGGCCTCGCACCGGCCACGAAGCAGTCAGGCACTTCCATCCACGGCGAACACGCGCCCAGAGGTGGCAACCGGCAACTCAAACGCGCGATGTTCCTGTCCGCGTTCGCTGCCCTGCACGACCCCGCGTCCCGCGGCTACTACGACCGCTGCCGGGCCCGCGGCAAGACCCACACACAGGCCCTCCTCCGCCTCGCCCGCCACCGCATCAGCGTCCTGTTCGCCATGCTCCGCGACGGCACCTTCTACGAATCACGCCTCCCCGAAGCGGTCACCGCATGACCAGACCAAGCTTGACGAAAGACATAGAGGCACCCCCCGCGCCCCCATCTCCGTCCACCGACCGGCTCGCCCCCGCGCCCGCACCGTCCGTCCACCGGCCGGATCGCCCCCGCCCGACCGTCCGTCCAGCGGCCGGCCGCGCCCAGCGCCGCACCTGGCGGGAACCCCGCGCCGCCCCGCCGCGCTCCTCGCTTCTGCCGCTGCGGCTCGCAACCCCCGGGGGCCCCGCCGGCGCTGGAGCGCGCACAGCACCCAGTGACCGGAGAAGCCAGGTCGACACTTCACCCAGCGCTCGCCCGGAGATGCGGAACCGCCGTCCCGAAGCCCGACTGCCGCACCTGGCACGGCACTCCATCGACGTCAGCCCACCCGATCCAGCACGTCACCCAGGAGCTGGATCCGTCACCGGCCGAGGACCATCCGCGCACCCCCCCGCACCCGTGATGTTCCACGTGGAACCTTGCATTGGGCGCGTACGGAGACGGCACCGAGGCGCGCGCCGCCACCTCCCGCGTTCGCCAGGGTCAGCGGACGTCCCGTCACCGTCCCACCGCCGAGGGGCAATCCGGCAATTCGGTCGCCGCTGCCCGCATATTCGTGCTTGCCTTGAGTCAGGAATCTACTCAAGCGCCGAACCGCAGGTGCAGGACGTTGGACGAGATCACCAGGCTCCCCGGAGCCAATGACATGGACCCTTCTGCCGAGCGTCCCACCAGCCACCAACAGCGCGAGCACCGGCAGCCGCACATCCTCACCACCGCGGGGGACGCCTCCGGGCACCCCCACGATCACCCCGCGCCGGCGGGGGTGCCCGTCCCTGCCACCGTGCCGGATCCCGCCGTGCAGGATCCCGCCGTTCCTGCTGCCGTGCCCGCTCGCGACCTACCCGCTCCCGCCGCCGTACCGGAGAGGGCACCGACGCCGACGCCCGCCGCGCTTGCGAACCCGCTCCCGCCCGCGCTCGACGACGCCGCTGACCTCTCCCCCGCGCTGACGGCCCTGGCCGGCGTCCCCGCCACCATTCCCGACCCCGAAGTGGCCGCGCTGCTGCGGCTGGCCGTGATCTGCGTGGACCCGGACGGCCGGATCTCCTACTGGAACCGCGGCGCCGAGGAGCTGTTCGGCCACCGCTGGGAGAACGTCTTCGGCCACCGCGCGTCCGGGCTGCTCACCGCCATGCGCTCGCACAGCTCGCCCGGTTCCGGCCGCCCCGCGGCCCCGCACCTGGACACCCTCGACCTGCTGGACGACCTGACCGACCCGGCGTGGGCCGGTGCGCTGGCCGCCACCGACCGCGACGGCGCCCTGCGCGACGTGCTGTGGTGGACGTACCGCCTGGTGGAGCCGACCGGCCGCAGCCTGCTGGCCATCGCCACCCACGCCAAGCCGCTGCGTACCGGCGGGCTGCGGATCGCGCTCGGCGGGCGGCTGCTGCCCTACGTCGCCGAGGGCCCGCAGCGGCAGGACATCGCAGTCGCCGCCGTCCTCAGCAGCGCCGCCGACCAGGACCGCGGATACGCCCTCGCCGCCCGCTTCCGCGGCGTGCTGCCCGGCGCCAGCCCCGGCCGACTCGACCGCATCCTGCGGCAGCTGGTGCCGCTGGGCCTGCCCGCGCTGGAGGTCGACGGCGGCACCCGGCTGCCGATCGTCCCGCACGACTTCCCCTGGGTCACCGCGGCGGCCCGCGCCGAACGCACCCCGCGCCGGGAGCTGCTGCCCGGCCCCCGCCCCACCGGACCCACCACCGGAGGCACCGCCGCGCAGACCGCGGACCTGTCCCGCGCCACCTCGCTCACCGCCGTGCCCCCGCCGGGCCTCGGCGGCCGCGGCGCGGGCCCGGGAACGGGCCCAGGAGCAGGAACGGGCCCAGGAGCAGGACTGGGAACGGGTTCAGGCACGGGCACGGTTGCGGGCGCCGACGCCGCCTCCCACGGACCCCCGGGTACCGCGGACGTCCGCGCGGCCGAACCCCTGGACGCTGCCCCGCCCGACGTCACCGCGCCCGACGTCACCGCGCCCGACGACACCGCGCCCGGTCTCGCCTCGGCCGCCACGGCCTCGGGTATCGCCGCCGCGCCGCCCCGCACCCCTCGCGCCGGCAACGCCCTGGACGAGCAGCTGGCTCTGCTGCGCGAGACCGGCGCCGTGGTCGGGTCCACCCTCGATCTGCACACCACGGCCCGCGAGCTGTGCGCGGTAACGGTTCCGCGGTTCGCCGACGTCGCCGTGGTCCTCGTCGTGGACCAGCTGTTCTCGGACGCCGAGCCGCACAAGGACGACCGGCCCTCAGACACCGTCCTGGTCCGGCGGGTGGCCATCGCCGCCCACCAGGGTCCGCCGGGGGTGTGGGAGAACGCCCTGCCCGAGGGGGAGTTGCTGGCGCTGGCCACGGACGAGATCGTCCCGCGGCTCGGCGAACCCGTGCTCCTGCCGGTCGTGGACCCCGTGCTGGCCCCCGACATCGCCGTCGACATGGGCGTGCCGGGGCTGGCCGAGCTGCTGCCGGGGCACTCGCTGATCGTGGCGCCGCTCACCGCCCGCGGCACGGTCCTGGGCCGGGTGTGCTTCCTGCGCGGGCCGCAGCGGCGCCCGTTCGACGTGCGGGACGCGGCGACGGCCTCCGAGGTCGCCGCCCGCGGCGCCGTGCACATCGACAACGCGCGCCTGCACCGCCAGGAGTCGCGTGCCGCCGCCACCCTGCAGCGCTCGATGATGCCCACCAGGCCGCCGCGCCTGCCCGGTGTGCGGATCGCCCACCACTACATGCCCGGCGACCGGCAGGCCCAGGTCGGCGGCGACTGGTTCGACGCCATCCAGCTGCCGGGCGGCCGGGTCGCGCTGATCGTCGGCGACGTCATGGGGCACGGCCTCCAGGCGGCGGCCGTGATGGGCCAGTTCCGCACCGCCGTGATCACCATGGCCGCGCTCGACCTGCCGCCGGCCCAGCTGCTGCGGCACCTGGACAACCTGGCGCACCGTCTGGGCACCGAGCACCTGGCCACGTGCGTCTACGCGGTCTACGACCCCATCCTGCGCACCCTGACGCTCGCCAACGCGGGCCACATCCCGCCGGTGCTGGCCGGCTACGACGGGCACAGCGAGCTGCTGCAGATCCCCGGCGGCGCGCCGATCGGCGTCGGCGGGGTGCCGTTCGAGACGGTCGAGATGCCGGTGCCGGACGGAAGCTGGCTGGTGCTGTGCACGGACGGCCTGGTCGAGGTGCGCGGGCAGGGCATAGACGCCGGGCTGGCCGCGCTGTGCGGGAACGTCATCGAGCCGCAGCAGACGCCCGAGGACGTGTGCGCGCAGATCCTCGCCCGGGTGCACACCGAGGACCGCGGCGACGACGTGGCCCTGCTGGTCGCCCGGTTCGAGGGGATCGCGCCGGACGACGTGGCGAGCTGGCGGCTGCGGCTGGACCACGAGGAGGTCGCCGCGGCCCGCCTGCTGACCCGCGGCCAGCTCGCCGCGTGGGGTCTGGAACGCCTCAGCGACACCGCGGAGTTGCTGGTCAGCGAGCTGGTGACCAATGCGATCAGGGCCGCGTCGTACGAGGTGGAGCTGCGCCTGATGCGGGTCGGCAAGCTGCTGGTGGAGGTCAGCGACGACAACCACAACCTGCCGCAGCTGCAGCGCGCCGAGGCCGACGACACCGAGGGCCGCGGGCTGGCGCTGGTGTCGCACCTGTCCAGGAGGTGGGGGACCAGCCGCAAGGCGGTCGGCAAGGTCGTCTGGTTCGAACTCCCGTTGCCGTCCCGAGAGTGATATCGTTGTAGTATACAACTCTTTGCGTACACGACTCTTCACTGAACGGACAGCGGGAGCAGCAGCGATGTCGGCACGGGACGCGGCGCTGGAGACGATCCAGCGCGAACTGACGGCGATCGCCCGCCGGGCGCGCGCGACCGCCGCGCAGATGCATCCCGAACTCTCGCTGGTCGCGTACACGATCCTGGCGCACATCGAGGAGCAGCAGGGCTGCCGGGCCACCGATCTGGCCGCCCACTACCTGCTGGACAAGTCCACGGTCAGCCGGCAGGTGGCGGCGCTGGAACGGCTCGGGCTGATCGAGCGCCGGGTCGACCCCTCGGACCACCGGGTGCAGGTGCTGCACCTGGCGCCGCACGGCAACGAGATCCTGTCCACCGCTCGCGCCAGCCGCCGGGACACCTTCGAGGAGCGGCTGTCCGCATGGGACCAGGCCGACCTCACGCGGTTCGCCGCCGACCTGGTGCGCTACAACGCGGACGCCGCGTCGCACCCCTGAGACACCACCTGGAACTCACGGCCTCGGGCCGTCCCGGGCGGGATCGCGGCAGCGCGGGGCTCAGGCCGCGCCGTCGCAGGGGTCGGGGGCCAGGCTGTCCGGGGTGACCAGGCCGTTCACGCCCGGGGTGACTAGGCCGTTCACGCCCGGTTCGGTGCACGGGCCGTCCTCCGGCAGGTACCGCTCGGCCCACTTGCCCAGTTCGTGCAGCGCGGGCCGGATGGCCTGCCCCGCCTCGGTGAGCCCGTAGCTGACGCGCAGCGGCGGGCCGGGGTCGACCTCGCGCACGACGAGACCGGCGTCGACGAGTTCGGACAACCGGTCGGAGAGCATGCGCTCGCTGATCTTGGGGAGGGCCCGGCGCACTTCGGCGAAGTACGCGGGGCGGTGGGTGAGCACGGCCACGATCAGGCCGGTCCACCGCTTGCCGAACAGCTCGAAGACGCGGGTGAGCGCGACATCGACGCCCACACAGGGCACGCGCGCCGGCACTTGCTGTCCCCGTTCCATGCAGAAAGAGTACCCCGGCAACGCAGGGGTCACTGCAAAAAAGTAAGCTTCTGTGTTATCAATAGCTACGTACGAAATCGCGGCACCACTGACGTCGTACGACGTGCTCCGGCATGCCGCGAACACCCCCTGACACAGCGAATGAGGCTCCCATGGCCACGCTTCTGCACCTCGACTCCTCCGCCTTCCACGAGCCGTCGGTCTCGCGTGAGGTCACCGCGACCTTCCGCCGCGAGTGGGAGGCCAGGCACCCGGACGGCACCGTGATCTACCGCGACCTGGCGAAGGACCCGGTGCCCCACCTGACCGCCGACGGCATCGTCGCCACCGGCGCGCCCGCCGACTCGCACACCGCGGAGCAGGCCGCGGCGGGGGCGCTGCGCGCCGAGCTGGCCGACGAGCTGGAGCGCGCGGACGCGATCCTCATCGGCACCCCGATGTACAACTTCACGATCCCGTCCACGCTCAAGGCGTGGCTGGACCAGGTCATCATCGTCGGCCGGACGGGGGGCGAGGGCGGCTCGGTGGCGGGCAAGCCGGTCACGGTGGTGGCGGCGCGCGGCGGCGGCTACGGCCCCGGAACCCCGCGCGAGAGCTTCGAGTTCGTCACGACGTACCTGGAGAAGGTGCTCACCGGGATGCTCTCGCTCGAGGTGGAGTTCATCATCCCCGAGCTGACGCTGGCGAAGACCGTGCCGGCGATGGCCCCGCTGATCGACGCCGCCGAGGCGTCGCGGTCCGAGGCGCGGCAGGCCGCGGTCCAGAAGGCGAAGACGCTCGCCGAGCGGTTCGCGGCCTGAACCGGCCGCACCACGCGTGCTGCCCGAGTGGCAGGACCGGCGGGAAGCGGCTGCGCACGCACGAAGGCCGTGCGCACCGGGCGGTGGAAGCGCCCGGTGCACACGGCCGTTCGTGGGCCGGGGCGGCCGTCACGGCCGCCCCGGCGTCGCACGTCGCGTCAGAGGTTGACGCCGAAGTCCTGGGCGATGCCGCGCAGGCCGGAGGCGTAGCCCTGGCCGACGGCGCGGAACTTCCACTCGGCTCCGTTGCGGTACAGCTCGCCGAAGACCATGGCGGTCTCCGTCGAGGCGTCCTCGGTGAGGTCGTACCGGGCGATCTCGGTGCCGCCGGCCTGGTTCACCACGCGGATGAACGCGTTGCGCACCTGGCCGAAGCTCTGCTGCCGGGTCTCGCCGTCGTAGATGGAGACCGGGAAGACGATCTTGTCGACGTCGGCCGGGACGGTCGCCAGGTTCACGTTGATCGACTCGTCGTCGCCCTCGCCCTCACCGGTGAGGTTGTCGCCGGTGTGCTCGACGGACCCGTCGGGGCTCTTGAGGTTGTTGAAGAACACGAAGTGCTTGTCCGAGACGACCTTGCCCGTTGCGTTGAGCAGCAGCGCGCTGGCGTCGAGGTCGAAGTCCGTGCCGGTGGTCGTGCGGACGTCCCAGCCCAGGCCGACGGTGACCGCCGTGAGACCGGGGGCCTCCTTCGTCAGTGAGACGTTGCCGCCCTTGGAAAGGCTGACACCCATCGTGGATCTCCCTGCTCGGTTCGGCGCGGGCCGCGCCTCTTGACGATTCCTTTGCCCTATGGCTCCAACGGACACCACCCTGCACCGGTTCCCGCCGGCGTGCCACCGACTCGCCAGCGCGGAACGTCCACGTCCCGTCAGGGTGCCGCCGGGCTCCAAAAGGTCCCGAAAGGTCCCGAAAGGGCGCCGGCAGGGGCCGCCGGGGCGCCGTCAGCCCGCCGAACCGGCCCTCGACGCGATCTGACCGGCCGCCCAGCGGGCCCACTCCTCCTGCATGGCGGACAGCCGCAGGCCGTACTCCAGGGCGAGCCGCCCGTGCACCGACAGCGGGTCGTCGCCCCAGTCGACGGACTCCTCCAACTCCCGCAGGGCGGCGCCCTCCTCGGCCGCCCGGGCCGCCTCCAGACCGAGGAACGCGGTGGCCTCGGGGTCGCTCATCAGGCCGAGGAAGAACACCCGCAGCATCGTCTCGCTGCGCCGCACCCGATCGGGTTCCGTCTCCACCAGCCAGTGGTGCAGCTCGGCCCGGCCCGTGTCGGTGACGGCGTACTCCTTGCGCCCGCGCGGGCCCTCGGCGGAGACCGTGAGCAGGCCCGCCGTCGCCAGCTTGCCCAGCTCCCCGTAGACCTGGCTCTGGGTGGCCGGCCAGACGTTGGCCAGCGAGGTCTCGAACAGCTTCATCAGGTCGTAGCCGCTGGCCGGACGTTCCGTGAGCAGACCCAGCACCGCATGTCGAAGACTCATGCCCCCACCCTACCTTCCACCCTTGACAGGTCAAAGGGGGAATAAGGGAGGGGCGGCCCGGGCGCCAGGACGCCCGGCCGGTGAGCCGGCGCGAACGCGCCCCCGTGTCCCGCCCGTTCACGGGGGCGCCCGTTCGGGCCGGTCAGACGCCGGTCGCGCCGCCCGTGCCGCGGTCCCCGCGCCGGCGCGAGCGGACCACGAACAGGACCGCGGCGCCGGCCGCGCAGGCCGTCCCCGCCATGGCGGCGAGCAGCGGCGCCGCGCCGGTGCCGGTGCTCGCCAGCGAGCCGTCCCCCGAGGAGCCCGACGTGACCGAGGAGCCCGACGTGCCGGCCGTCGCCGAGCCGGTCGTGCCGCCCGAGGTCGTTCCGGTGGTGCCGGTCGTACCGCCCGACGTGCCGGAGCCGCCCGTCGAACCGCCGCCGGAGCTCGCCGTCCCGCCGTCCGAAGTGCCGCCTTCCGTGGTGGGGTTGAGCACCAGGGTCGCCGTGTCGTTCGCGGCGTTGCCGTCCCAGGGCATCGGCGCCCCGCCCGGGGAGAGGTGACGGAAGAACGCCTTGCCGGTGGCGTTCGGCACCACCGTGTCGACGTGCAGCTTGACGGCGGGGTGCATGGTGACCCCGTGCAGGAAGTAGTAGCCCGTCGGGCACACGACGCGTTCGCCGGGACGGGTCCGGTCGCGGCCGGACACCACGGTCCGGTCGTCGGCGGCCAGCATGAGGCACCCCGTGTCCCCGTTGAAGCCCGTGACCGTCGTGCCGGGCGGCGGCACGAACTCGACGTACGCGGCCGGGTTCTCGTTCCACGCGTCGATGTAGTCGGCGGGGCCGTGGTTGGTGACGGACAGGTCGATGTCGAGCGTGGCGCCCTTGGCGGCCGTGCGCGGCGAGGGCGTGCCGACGGACAGGTCCGCGACGTTGTCCACGTCGATCTTCGGGTCCGCCCAGGTGACCGGGGTCGCGGCGGGCACGCCCTCGGTGCTGCCGTCGGGCGCGAGGGCGGGGCCGGTGCCCGGCGTCAACTGGTGCTGGCGGGCGAGCTGCTGCCGGGTCTCGGGGGTGTCCCGGTACACGTGGGCCTCCACGTCCTCGATGAGGGAGGAGGCGGTCGCGGTGAAGGCGACCGCGTGCCCGTAGTCGACGGTCCGGCCCGAGGGCACCGCGTCGAGGTAGCAGACGATCCACGTCGCGTGCCCGTCCTTGCCCTCCTCGTACCCGCAGCCGGACGAGCGGCCCACGATGTCCAGGCCGTGCGAGGGGATCAGCTCCAGGATCTCGCCGTCCGCGGCCTGGGCGCCGTAGTTCGCGAGCCGGAACGGCAGCGGCACCGCCTCGCCGGGCTTGGCGGACACCCGCACCGGCATCCCGTCCAGGGCGACGGGCCCGCCGGCGACGGCGACCGACGACGTGACGGTCTGGCCCGCGACGTTGCCGGACACCCCCGTGAAGGTGACGGTGCCCTTCCCCCCGGTGACCCCCGGGGCGGCCCGCAGGCTCAGGACGAGTCCGGGGTCGTCGGGGTGCGCGACGGCCGGAACGTCGCACAGCGCGGCGGCGCCCGCGCCGTCGGGCGTGCAGCCGGCGGGCCACGACACCGTGGCCAGTCCGGCCAGGCCGCTCACGTCGGCCCTGACCTGGATCCGCGCATCGGGCTGCAGGCCGGGCCCGTTGGCCCAGGCACGCAGGTCGTTCGCCGGTCCCGGCTGCCCCCCGAGGCCCGCCGCCAGCGACACCGGTGTGTCCGCGGCGAGCGTCAGCCGCGTCGCGGCGTGCGCCGGCGTCCCCGTGGCCAATGCGAGTCCCGCTGCGGCCGTGCAGGCCGCGACGGCCCCGCCCAGCGCCCGGACACCCCTCCCGGTCCGGCGTCTGCGGGGCGCACCCTCTGATCTGTCGTCCATCGTCTCCCCTCCCCTGAGCCCGCCCACCTGGCGTGACTTGGGCCGGGGGCGGCAGTGCAAGGAAGACGGGCGGAACGTGGAAACGGTTGTATCCGGCCGCATCCACCGCCGGACTCGGAAGACCCCCCGCACCGCGCCCGGTACGGCGTCGCGCCGCCCCTGACCGCCCGGCGCCCGGGAAACGCAGAACGGGCCTCTGATCGTGACGTCTGTCACGATCAGAGGCCCGTTCTGCTACCTCTGGCTGGTGCGCGAGGGGGGAGTTGAACCCCCACGCCCTTTCGGGCACTGGAACCTGAATCCAGCGCGTCTGCCTATTCCGCCACCCGCGCATGGGTGCTGCCGTTCGATTGTCACACATCCGGCGGACTGGCTTGTCCTTGCGGTGTGGGAGCGCCTCCCGACATGCAGAAGATTAGCACGCTGTACGTGGTGCCTTCACATCGGTTTCCCCCCGCCCGGAGAGGAGGAGGCAGAGAGCGGGCATGGCGTGGGGGACACTGGACAGACGAGGCCGGGGAGCGCCCGTCCGCAGCCGGTGAACCGGGGACCGGCGGCGTACGGCGCCCCTACCATCGCTTGTGGGCAGGGGAAGCCAGGGGAACGCCAGGGCACGGCGCGGTGTGAGGGTTGACACTGGCCTGCCCCGCAGAATCGGGGAACCACTGGTTTTTCCCGTGCGTGGATACGATCAGTAAGCAGTATCGACATGACTCGAAGGACGGCCCCGAGGAGGGAGGTGCCCGGTGGGTGTACTGAAGCGCTTTGAGCAGCGGCTGGAGGGCCTGGTGAACGGCACCTTCGCCAAGGTCTTCAAGAGCGAGGTGCAGCCCGTCGAGATCGCGGGCGCGCTGCAGCGGGAGTGCGACAACAACGCCACCATCTGGAACCGCGACCGGACCGTGGTGCCGAACGACTTCATCGTGGAGCTGAGCGGTTCGGACTACGAGCGGCTGAGCCCGTACGCGGTGCAGCTCGGCGACGAGCTGGCCGGCATGGTGAAGGACTACGCCAAGCAGCAGCGCTACACCTTCATGGGCACCATCAAGGTGCACCTGGAGCGGGCGGACGACCTCGACACCGGCCTGTACCGGGTGCGCAGCCGGACCCTGGCGTCCAGCGAGTCGCAGCACGCGGCCGCGCAGCCGGCCCAGGGCTACCAGCAGCCCCCTCACCAGCCGCAGCAGCAGCCGCGGCAGCAACCGGGCCACCCGCAGGGCGGCCAGGGCATGCCGCCGCGTCCGGCCGCCGCTCCGCCGATGCCCAGCGGTCCGCCGCCCGGTGCCGGCCGTGCCGCCGCCGGTGGCGCGGGCAACGTGACGCGACTGCCCGGCACCGGCTTCGCGCCCGGTTCCGCCGCAGCGTCCGTGCGCCGCTGGATCGAGATCAACGGCACGCGCCACCAGATCACCCGGGCGACCCTCATCCTCGGCCGCTCGACCGAGGCCGACGTGCGGGTCGATGACCCCGGAGTGTCCAGAAAGCACTGCGAGATCAGGGTCGGCACCCCCTCGGTGGTGCAGGACCTCGGTTCCACAAACGGCATTGTGGTGGACGGGCAGCACACCCAGCGCGCTACGCTCCGCGACGGCTCCCGCATTGTCGTGGGGAGCACGACCATCGTCTACCGGCAAGCCGAAGGGTGAAGCGGGGCCAATGTCAGAGCTGACCCTGACGGTCATGCGGTTGGGTTTCCTCGCCGTGCTGTGGCTGTTCGTCATCGTCGCGGTGCAGGTCATCCGCAGTGACCTGTTCGGGACCCGGGTGACCCAGCGCGCCGCGCGCCGCGGCGACACCGGCTCCCGCCCGCCGCAGCAGCGCCAGCAGGTGCAGCAGGCGGCCCCGCGGCAGCAGCCGCAGGCCAACCGCCAGCGGCGCGGCGCCCCCACCAAGCTGGTGGTGGCCGAGGGGTCGCTGGCCGGCACCACGGTCGCGCTCCAGGGACAGACGATCACCCTGGGCCGGGCGCACGACTCGACGATTGTGCTCGACGACGACTACGCGTCCAGCAGGCATGCCAGGATCTACCCGGACCGCGACGGCCAGTGGATCGTCGAGGACCTCGGATCCACGAACGGCACCTATCTGGACCGGAACCGGCTCACCACGCCGACACCGGTCCCGCTGGGTGCGCCGATCCGCATCGGCAAGACCGTCATCGAGCTGCGGAAGTAGTCGCACAATGGGCGAGCGGAGCCACGACGCGCGAGCGAGAGGGTGGGCAGCGTGCGGATGTACCCGGAACCGACGGGGGAGGTACGCATGTCTCTGAGCCTGCGTTTCGCCGCCGGTTCGCACAAGGGCATGATCCGCGAGGGGAACGAGGACTCCGGCTACGCCGGCCCCCGTCTGCTCGCGATCGCCGACGGCATGGGCGGCCAGGCCGCCGGCGAGGTCGCCTCCTCCGAGGTGATCTCCACCATCGTCTCGCTCGACGACGACATCCCCGGCTCCGACATCCTGACCTCGCTGGGCACCGCGGTGCAGCGGGCCAACGACCAGCTGCTGCAGATGGTCCAGGAGGACCCGCAGCTGGAGGGCATGGGCACCACGCTCACCGCCCTGCTCTGGACCGGCCAGCGGCTCGGCCTGGTGCACGTCGGCGACTCCCGCGCGTACCTGCTGCGCGACGGCGTCCTCACCCAGATCACCCAGGACCACACCTGGGTGCAGCGCCTGGTCGACGAGGGCCGGATCACCGAGGAGGAGGCCACCACGCATCCGCAGCGCTCGCTGCTGATGCGCGCGCTGGGCAGCGGCGAGCGGGTCGAGCCCGACCTCTCCATCCGCGAGGTGCGGGTCGGCGACCGCTATCTGATCTGCTCCGACGGGCTGTCCGGCGTCGTCAGCCACCAGACCCTCGAGGACACCCTCGCCGGCTACCAGGCCCCGCACGAGACCGTGCAGGAACTGATCCAGCTCGCCCTGCGCGGCGGCGGACCCGACAACATCACGTGCATCGTCGCCGATGTCCTGGACACCGACGACGGCGACACGCTGGCGTCGCAGCTCAATGACACCCCGGTGGTCGTCGGGGCGGTGGCCGACACCCAGCACGCGCTGCACGACCCGCGCCATCTGCAGACCCCGGCCGGACGCGCCTCGGAACTCGGCCGCACCCCGCACCAGGCGGGCCCCTCGGGCACCTTCGGGCCGCCCGGGAGCGGCGACCCGGTGGCGGGTGGCCCGCTCGGCACCTTCGGCGCCTACGACGAGTCCTACAACGAGAAGGACGCCCCGGACGGCCAGCGCAAGTGGCTGAAGCGCAGCCTGATCGCGGTGGTCGTGCTGGCGGTCGTCGGCGGCGGCCTGTACGGCGCGTACGCCTGGACGCAGACCCAGTACTACGTCGGCGCCAAGGGCGACCACGTCGCCGTCTACCAGGGCATCGACCAGAAGCTGGCCTGGGTGAACCTGTCGCGGGTCAACAAGGACCGCCCCGACATCGAACTCAAGTACCTGCCGGCCTACCAGCGCAAGCAGGTCGAGGACACCATCGCGGTGAGCAGCCTCGGCCAGGCCCGGGACAAGGCCGACGAGCTGGCGGCGCAGGCCGACGTCTGCAAGAAGCTCGCGGCCTCCAAGAGCACCACGAGCACCGCCCCCAAGGGCACCACCGCGGGGAGCCTGCCCGGCAAGGCCTCGGACGCCGCGAAGGCCGTCGAGGGCAGCGTCGGATCCGCCACCGGCGGCAAGTCCGCCGGCGCGAAGAAGTCCACCACCACCCCGACCACCACTGCCCCGACCCCGACCCCCACCCCGACCCCGTCCCTGTCGCCCGACGAGAAGAAGCTGGCCGAGCAGTGCGGTACGGGCCAGCAGTGATGCCGGGATCAGCAGGAGGAGCCGGCACTTCATGAGCGCCAGCAACACCACCACCATCACGTCGATCGGCGCACCCAACCGCCGCAACACCGAGCTGGCCCTGCTCGTCTTCGCAGTGGCCATCCCGGTCTTCGCCTACGCCAACGTGGGCCTGGCGAAGCACGGTTCGGTGCCGGCCGGGCTGCTCGGCTACGGCCTGGGCCTGGGCCTGCTCGCGGGGATCGCGCACCTGCTGGTGCGCAAGTTCGCGCCGTACTCCGACCCGTTGATGCTGCCCATCGCCACACTGCTCAACGGCCTGGGCCTGGTGCTGATCTGGCGGCTCGACCAGGAGCCCGTGCTGGGCGCCGCGATGGCGCCCAAGCAGCTGATGTGGTCCACGCTCGGCGTGGCCCTCTTCGTGTGCGTGCTGGTGTTCCTCAAGGACCACCGCATCCTGCAGCGCTACACCTACATCTCGATGTTCGTGGCGCTGGTCCTGTTGGTGCTGCCGGTGTTCTTCCCCGCCGTGTACGGCGCCCGGATCTGGATCACCCTGCCCGGCATCGGCTCGCTGCAGCCGGCCGAGTTCGCGAAGATCATCATCACCGTCTTCTTCGCCGGCTACCTGATGGTCAAGCGGGACGCGCTGGCGCTGGCCAGCCGCCGCTTCATGGGCCTGTACCTGCCGCGCGGCCGCGACCTGGGCCCGATCCTGGTGATCTGGGCGATGAGCATGCTCGTCCTGGTCTTCGAGACCGACCTGGGCACCTCGCTGCTGTTCTTCGGCCTCTTCGTGATCATGCTGTACGTCGCCACCGAGCGGACCAGCTGGATCGTCTTCGGCCTGCTGCTCAGCGCGGTCGGCGCCGGTGTGGTGGGCAGTGCGGAACCGCACGTCAAGGTCCGCGTCCACGACTGGCTGCACCCGCTGCAGCTGGCGTCCAACGGCGGTGTGACCGAGACCGCGCAGTCGATGTACGCGTTCGGTTCCGGCGGCCTGTTCGGCTCCGGCCTCGGCCAGGGCTACTCCCGGCTCATCGGCGGCATCGCCCCGAAGAGCGACTACATCCTCGCCACGGTCGGCGAGGAGATGGGCCTGGCCGGCCTGATGGCCGTCCTGCTGCTGTACGCGCTGCTGATCGAGCGGGGCATGCGCACCGCGCTGGCGGCCCGCGACCCGTTCGGCAAGCTGCTGGCCGTCGGCCTGTCCGGCGCGTTCGCGCTGCAGGTCTTCGTGGTCGCCGGCGGTGTGACCGGGCTCATCCCGCTGACCGGTATGACGATGCCGTTCCTGGCCCAGGGCGGTTCGTCGGTGATCGCCAACTGGGCCCTCGTCGCGATCCTGCTGCGGATCAGCGACACCGCCAGGCGGCCGGCTCCCAGCCCCGCCCCCTCCCCCGACGCCGAAGCGACCCAGGTGGTGCGTAGCCAGTGAACAAGCCCCTGCGACGGGTCGCGGTCTTCTGCGGTCTGCTCGTCCTCGCCCTGCTGGCGCGCGTGAACTACGTGCAGTTCGTCCAGGCGGACCAGCTGTCCAGCGACGTCCACAATCGGCGGGTGGCGATCAACCAGTACGCCCAGCCGCGCGGCGACATCATCGTCGACGGCAAGGCGGTCACCGGCCACACGACCACCACCGGCAGCGACTTCAAGTACAAGCGGACCTACGTCAACGGCCCGATGTGGGCGCCGGTGACCGGGTTCGCGTCGCAGGCGTTCGGCACCACGATGCTGGAGGGCGTGGAGGACAAGTTCCTCACCGGCAACGACGACCGGCTGTTCTTCAACCGCACCATCGACCTGCTGACCGGCAAGGAGAAGAAGGGCGGCAACGTCGTCACGACCCTCAACGCCAAGGCGCAGAAGGCCGCGTACGACGGGCTGGGCGGCAAGAAGGGCGCGGTCGCCGCGATCGACCCGCGCACCGGCGCCATCCTGGCGATGGCGAGCACCCCGTCGTACGACCCGGGGTCGTTCGCCGGCAACTCCACCACGGACACCAAGAACTGGACCGCGGTGGACAAGAAGAGCGACGCCGACGACCCGACGCTCAACCGGGCGCTGCGCCAGACCTACCCGCCGGGTTCGACCTTCAAGCTGGTCACCGCGGCGGCCGCGCTGGAGAGCGGGGCGGTCACCGACGTCGACCAGCCCACCAAGTCGCCCGACCCGTACATGCTGCCCGGCACCACCACCCCGCTGCCGAACGAGGGCAACATCCCCTGCAAGAACGCCACCTTGCGGGTGGCCCTGCGGTACAGCTGCAACTCGGTGTTCGGCAAGCTCGGCGCCGACATGGGCCAGCAGACCATGCTCGACGAGGCGGAGAAGTTCGGCTTCAACTCCGAGCAGTTCGTCCCGGTCCGCGCCGCCGCGAGCAACTTCGACAAGAAGATGAGCCCGGACCACGTCGCCCAGTCCTCCATCGGCCAGTTCGACACCGCGGCCACCCCGCTGCAGATGGCCATGGTCGCCGCGGCGATCGCCAACAACGGCACGCTGATGAAGCCCTACGAGGTCGACAAGCTCGAGGCGCCGAACCTCAGCACCATCGCGCAGACCAGCCCCAGCGAGCTGAGCAAGCCGCTGTCGCCGGGGAACGCGCAGAAGCTCCAGTCGATGATGGAGACGGTGGTCAAGCAGGGCACCGGCACCAAGGCGCAGATCCCCGGGGTGCGGGTCGGCGGCAAGACCGGTACCGCGCAGCACGGCGTCGGGAACGACAAGGCCCCCTACGCCTGGTTCGTCTCGTACGCCATGACCGACCAGGGCTCCCCGGTCGCCGTCGCCGTCGTCGTCGAGGACGGCTCGGCCAACCGGGACGACATCACCGGTGGCGGCCTGGCCGCCCCCATCGCCAAGCAGGTCATGGAGGCGGTTCTCAACCACTGACGCACGGGTGAGACGGACATCACGTCCGTGGGAGGCGGGGCGCAGGTACCGGTCAGGTATCGGCGTACCGCGAGGACGAGGTTGCACGCGACACGCCCGGTAACCTATGCCGGTGCAGGCACAGAGCACGGGTTGACGGACATCGGTTGAGAACGGGTTTAGGAGAGGGCAGAGCTATGGAAGAGCCGCGTCGCCTCGGCGGCCGGTACGAGCTGGGCTCGGTGCTCGGCCGAGGTGGCATGGCCGAGGTGTACCTCGCCCATGACACCCGTCTCGGCCGTACCGTCGCTGTGAAGACACTGCGGGTGGACCTCGCCCGCGACCCGTCCTTCCAAGCCCGGTTCCGCCGTGAGGCCCAGTCGGCCGCCTCTCTCAACCACCCGTCGATCGTCGCGGTGTACGACACCGGCGAGGACTACGTCGACGGGGTCTCCATCCCGTACATCGTCATGGAGTACGTCGACGGCTCGACGCTGCGTGAGCTTCTTCACTCCGGGCGCAAGCTGCTCCCCGAGCGGGCCATGGAGATGACCGTCGGCATCCTCCAGGCCCTGGAGTACAGCCACCGGGCGGGCATCGTCCACCGGGACATCAAGCCCGCCAACGTCATGCTGACCCGCACCGGCCAGGTCAAGGTCATGGACTTCGGCATCGCCCGCGCGATGGGCGACTCCGGCATGACCATGACGCAGACCGCGGCCGTGATCGGCACCGCCCAGTACCTGTCGCCCGAGCAGGCCAAGGGCGAGCAGGTCGACGCCCGCTCCGACCTGTACTCGACCGGCTGCCTGCTCTACGAGCTGCTGACCGTGCGGCCGCCGTTCGTCGGCGACTCACCCGTAGCGGTCGCCTACCAGCACGTCCGCGAGGACCCGCAGCCGCCGTCGGTGTACGACCCCGAGGTCACGCCGGCGATGGACGCCATCGTCCTCAAGGCGCTTACCAAGGACCCGGACTACCGCTACCAGTCGGCCGACGAGATGCGCGCCGACATCGAGGCGGCCCTCGACGGCCAGCCGGTCGGCGCGACCGTCGCCATGGGCGCGATGAGCTACGGCTACCCGCAGGGCTACGGCGACACCGCGGCCACCACCGCGCTCCCGGCGCAGGGCGGCGACCAGGGCACCTCGATGCTCCCGCCGATGCGCGACGACGACGGCGGCTACGGCTACGACGAGCGGCCCGACCGGCGCCGGCAGAAGAAGAGCCACACCTCCACGGTGCTGCTGGTGATCGCCGCCGTGCTGGTGCTCGTCGGCGCGATCTTCCTCGGCAAGGCGCTGTTCGGCGGAAAGTCGCCGGGCAGCGACTCGGCCGTGCCGAACTTCGTCAACACCACGCTGAGCGAGGCGAAGACCAAGGCGGCCAACGTCAACCTGACACTGGTCGAGGACCCGTCGGCGTACTGCGACAACACCCAGGCCGGCAGCATCTCCAGCCAGAAGCCGGCCGCCGACACCTCGGTGCCGGACGACAAGACCGTCCACGTCGTGGTCTGCAAGGGCGCCGCGCCCATCGAGATCCCCGACGTGAAGAACGACCCGGTGGACTCGGCCCGCCAGAAGCTGATCAGCCTCGGCTTCACGGTGACCGTGAACCCCAAGGTCTCGACCACCGACGAGCCGGGCATCGTGCTCGGCCAGGACCCGCCTGGCGGCTCCAAGAAGCCCAAGGGCTCGGCCGTCACGCTGACCGTGTCGCAGGCGCCGAAGAAGGTCGTGCCGGCAGACGTGACCGGCGTTCCCTTCGACAACGCGCGGGCCCAGCTCAAGGCGCAGGGCTTCACCAACGTGACGAGGGCGCCGCAGGACATGCCGTCCGACACCACGGCCAAGGGCAGCGTCATGCAGCAGTCGCCCGACCCGAACAACGGCCCGGTCTCCCTGGACACCCAGATCGTGCTCACCGTCTCCTCCGGCCAGCAGCAGACGCAGGCGCCGCCAGCGACGATGCCGACCGACATCCAGGGCAAGACGGTGGGCGAGGTCAAGCAGGAGCTGCAGCAGCTGAATCTGAACCTGCAGATCTCGGCGGTCGGCCCCGGTGGCAACCCCGTCGGTGACAACGCCAGGGTCTACAACAGCGACCCGGCGCCCGGTTCTCAGCTCAATGAGGGCCAGCCCGTCACGCTTCAGGCCATCGGCAACGGCAACGGGGGCTGATCCCCGCACCGCTCGCACACGAAGGGGCGGCCCGCACGATCACCGTGCGGGCCGCCCCCTTTCGTTCGCCCTCCTTGCGCCGGCCCAGCTCAGCTCAGTTCAGGCGGCGGGGTGCGCTGGGCGTCGACCTTCTGGGTGCGGACGAGTTCGCCCCAGACGATGTAGCGGTAGCGGGAGGTGTAGACGGGGGTGCAGGTCGTGAGGGTGACGTAGCGGCCCGGCTTGGTCTTGCCGGACTCCTTCGGGACCTGGTCGGTGACGTGCACGTTGTACTTCGAGGTCTGGTCGAGGATCTTGTAGACCTTGTAGACGTACCAGGTGTCCTTGGACTCGAAGACGATCGGGTCACCGATGTGGATCTTGTTGATGTTGTGGAACTTGGCGCCGTGGCCGTCGCGGTGCGCCGCCATCGTGAAGTTCCCGGTGGAGTCCCAGGGCATCGCCGAGGCGACGGGCTTGGTGTAGTAGCCGGCCACGCCCTCGTTGAGCACCTTCGTGGAGGTGCCCTTCTTCACCAGGACCTCGTAGTGCTTGCCCATCGCCGGCACGTGGAGGAAGCCGATGCCGTCCTTCGTGTCCAGGCCGCGCGCCGGGACCTGCGGCTGCTGGGCCCACTCGTGGCGGACGTCCTGACCGGCCTTCTTCTCGTGCCGGTCGGCTATGACGTTGGTCCACCACAGGGAGTAGACGACGAAGAGGGCCAGGATCAGGCCCAGAGTGATGAGTATCTCGCCGAGGACGCTGATCGTGGCAGCGATCGGTCCCCGCCCGCCCCGTTTTTCGCTGGTCACACTCTTCCGTTCGTGGTCGGTGTCTTCGCCCCCGGCTCAGCCCTTGAGCAGTGCGTCGGGCTTGCCCTTGCTGCGCGGCCGCTCCTCGACGAGCTTCCCCCAGACGATCAGCCGGTTCGTGCTGGTGAACTCCGGCGTGCAGGTGGTCAGCGTGATGTAGCGGCCGGGCTTGGTGAAGCCCGAACCGGTCGGGATGGGCTGCAGCACGCTGGTGTTGGACGGCGGCGTGGAGGCCAGCGAACTGGTGACCTGGTACGTGTAGTAGGTCGTCGCGGTCTCGACCACGATCTTGTCGCCGGGCACCAGGTGGTTGATGTAGCGGAACGGCTCGCCGTGGGTGTTGCGGTGCGCGGCGACAGCGAAGTTGCCGGTCTTGTCCCAGGGCATCGCGGTGTTCAGCGATCCGTCGTAGTGCCCGATCATCCCGTGGTCGAGGACCTTGGTCTTGGAGACGCCCTGCGCGACGGGCGCCTTGACGTCCAGCTTCGGGATGTACATGATCGCGAAGCCCTGGCCGGGCTGGAAGACGCCGGGCGCGCGGTTCGGGTCCCCTGAGGTGGTCGCCCACTGGTGCTCGAGGTTGTTCGAGGCGCTGTTGGCCTGCTGGTGGGCGCGGACGTTGGTCCACCACAGCTGGTAGGTGACGAACAGCAGCATGACGACGCCGGCCGTGATGAACAGCTCACCGACGATGCGGCTGATGACGACCGAGGGGCTGTCCTTCGCGGCCTTCGCCGCGCGGCGGGCCTCGACCCTGCTGAGCGGTGCGGACGGCTGCGCCGCCTCTTCGGCCGGTGCCGGCGCCCCGCCGCGGGCGCGCGCCCGGTGGCCTCCCCCGCCCTGGCGTGCGGCTTTGCGGCGTGCGGCGCGCCCGCCGTCCGCGGGCGGGGCGGCCGGTGACGCGGCGGCGTCGACCTCGGGGAGCACCGCGGTGTCCTCGGCCTGCGGTTCGTCGACCGTCCCGGTGCCGGCCGGCGGGTGCTGCCGGGGCTCCGCGAACGGGTCGTCCCGCGTGGGCAGCGGCTCGACGTAGGCATCCGCCGCCGCCTGGGGCGGCTCGGTGTAGAGGGCGGCGAAGGGGTCCGCCGTCTGCTGCCGGCCGGCGAAGGGGTCCGGCGCCTGCTGGGGCTCGGCGAACGGGTCCGTGGCGGGCAGCGGTTCGGCGTAGAGGCCGCCTGCCGCCGGCTGCGGCTCCACGAACGTGGCGGCGCCCACCGGCTGGGGGCGCTCCGGGCCGGCGCGGAACCACGGCGAGGAGGGTGCCGCCCCGGGCTGCCCGCCGTCGCCGGGCGACGCGGGCTCCGGGGCGGGCGAAGGAGCGGGAGGGGGAGCGGCGTGCTGGGGGGCGGCCGGCGGCCGGCCGGGCAATGGATCGTTGAGGGGGTCGTCGAGCCGCTCGACGGCGGCCTTGAACTGCCCGGTGTCCTCGTAGGACATCGGGCCGTCGGCGGGACGCTCCGGTCGGAGCGTGGTCACGCCCCGGCCCTCCCGCTGAGCCCGCTCACCCCGACCACCGGGGCCAGCCCGCGCGACCGCTCGACCGCGCCCGGATCGCCGCACTCCGCAAGCCAGTTGGCGAGCATCAGGTGCCCCCATTCGGTGAGCACCGACTCGGGATGGAACTGCACGCCCTCGACGGCGGCGTCACGGTGCCGCAGGCCCATGATGATCCCGTTCTCCGTCCAGGCGGTGACCTGCAACTCCTCCGGGAGGGTGGCCCGTTCGACGGCGAGGGAGTGGTAGCGGGTCGCGGTGAACGGCGTCGGCAGCCCGGCGAAGACGCCGGTTCCCTCGTGCGTGACGAGCGAGGTCTTGCCGTGCAGCAGCTCCGGCGCCCGGTCCACCACGCCGCCGTACGCGACCGCCATCGACTGCACGCCGAGGCAGACGCCGAAGACCGGCACGCCGGTGTCCGCGCAGTGCCGGACCATGTCGACGCAGACGCCCGCCTCTTCGGGGGTGCCGGGGCCGGGCGACAGCAGCACGCCGTCGAACCCGTCCTGGGCGTGCGCAAGTTGGACCTCGTCGTTGCGCAGCACCTCGCACTGCGCGCCGAGTTGGTAGAGGTACTGGACGAGGTTGAAGACGAAGCTGTCGTAGTTGTCGACGACCAGGATGCGTGCGCTCATCGGACGGCTGCCATCCCGTTGTCGACGGTCACGTCGTTGAAGGGCAGCAGCGGCTCCGCCCACGGGAAGATGTACTGGAAGAGTAGGTACACGACGGCCAGGACCAGGATGAGTGAGAGGGACGCCCTCACCCATGCGTTCCCCGGCAGATGCCGCCAGATCCAGCCGTACATTCCGTGCCTTCCCTGCACTCAACGTCCTTGACTGCTCCCCGGAACAGAGTAAAGGGAGATCGGCCGCAGAGGGGGCCCGGCTGGACAAAGCTTCGGCATGAGCCGAGAACGGGCAGATGGCCCGTGGTCAGGGATTGGGCACAGGTTTCGCATAGGTCAGATCCACCGAGCCGGAGTACCCCGGGAGGGTGACGCGGCCCTGCGCGCCGACCTTCCAGCCGAGCCCGTACGCCTGGACGTACTGCAGGTAGTTCTGGATGGCCGGGCTGTCGGCGAGCGCCTTGCGGAGCTTGTCCTGGTCGCCGACGGCGGTGATGCGGTAGGGCGGCGAGTAGACCCGGCCCTGGAGGATCAGGGTGTTGCCGACGCAGCGCACCGCGCTGGTGGAGATCAGCCGCTGGTCCATGACGCGGATGCCCTGCGCGCCGCCCTGCCACAGCGCGTTCACCACGGCCTGCAGGTCCTGCTGGTGGATGACCAGGTCGTTCGGCTGCGGGTCGGGCACGCCGGGGACCAGGGGCACGGCGTTGGGCGGGGCGTCGTTGAGGGTGACGTTCAGCGCGGCGCCGGTGAGCGGGGCGGTGCCGGCGACCTTGTCGAGGCCGGCCAGGCGCTGCCGCTCACCGGCGGTCAGCCCGCTGTCCGCGCCGGCGAGGTGGTCGACGTCACCCCGCACCGAGGCGACCTGCTTCTCCAGCTGCTCGTTCTCCTGGCTCCTGGCCCGGACGTTGTCGGAGAGCTTGGGCAGCGGGTCGTCGCTGCGGATGTTCACGCCCTTCGCGGTGTCGAAACTCGTCCAGAAGATCAGTCCGGCCAGCGCGAAGACTCCCGCACTGAGCACTCGCAGCGCTACGGTGCGATGAGCAGGACGGGAGGAGGGGGTGGGGGAGGTGCCACCGGTTCCGGTCACCAAATACCCTGTCTCCTTAACAACCCGAGGAAGCACTACGCTAACGGACGCCCGGCAGCGGAAACGCATCCACCAGCCCCATATCCGCCCGGCTTACCCACCACGCCCGCGCGGTTACGCAGCGCATCGACAGGAGAGTTCCTCGTGCCGAAGTCACGGATCCGCAAGAAGGCGGACTTCACCCCGCCGCCGTCGAAGAACGCCACGGCCATCAAGTTCGGCGGCCGAGGTTGGGTCGCACCCCTGATGCTCGCGTTCTTCGTCGTCGGGCTCGCCTGGATCGTGCTGTTCTACGTGACCCAGGGCAGCCTGCCGGTCGACGCCCTCGGCAACTGGAACATCGTGGTGGGCTTCGGCTTCATCGCAGGCGGGTTCGTCGTCTCCACCCAGTGGAAGTAGCTGCCCGCGCACGCTCGCGCCCAGCACTTGTCCACACGGTTATCCACAGTGGGGAAAAGGTCGGAAGATCTGTGGATAACCTCTACGAGGTTGACGCCGGTACGACCGGTGGCCGCACGACCGGCCACCGGTCGTTCGTGCGTTCCGAGGTGATCTTGCCCGGTCTGTCCAGGGCAAACCCGTCATGGTGACCCTCCGCACAGCCGTTCCCACGTGCTGTGCACAACAGGCGGAAGCTGCGCCTCCTGCTGTGGATAACGTGTGATCAACGCCAAGGACACGGCCTCGCGTCGGGTCAGGACGTGACCTGCGCCACAGCGATGGCGGAGACGACGAGCGAGATCACCAGCATCGCCGCGCACGTCCCCCACTGGACCAGGGCTCTGCGGTCGCGCGGCGCGTACAGCATCCCTATCGCCACCACGGTGCCGGTGAGCAGGCCGCCGAGGTGGCCCTGCCAGCTGATGTTGGTCCAGGTGAAGCTGAAGACGATGTTCAGCGCGAGCAGCACCAGCACCGGGCGCATGTCGTAGCGCATCCGCCGCATGTAGACGGCGGTCGCGCCGAACAGGCCGAAGATCGCGCCGGACGCCCCGATGGTGAGCGAGCCGGGCGCGATGACCAGCACCGCGGCGCTGGCGCCGAGCGCTGAGACGAAGTACAGGGCCAGGTAGCGGGCGCGGCCGAGGCGCTGCTCCAACGGGGCGCCGATCCACCACAGCGAGAGCATGTTGAAGATGATGTGCATCGGGTTCGTCCGGTCATGGACGAACGCGGAGGTCAGGACGCGGTACCACTCGCCGTCCGAGACGCCGCAGCGGGCCGGGGCCAGGGTCTGCAGGTCCACGCACTTCGAATAGAGCCCGAGGTCGGTCACCAGCCGGTCGCCGACCGCCAGTTCCAGCACGAACACCAGGATGTTCAGGCCGATGAGGATCTTGGTGACGAGGAACGGGTCGGCGGAGACGCTGCCGCCGGCGATCGTCCGCGGCTGGACATGGGTGCCGCCGCGCTGGCTGACGCAGTCCCGGCACTGGAAGCCGACGGACGCGTTGACCATGCACTCGGGGCAGATCGGCTTGTCGCACCGGGTGCACCGGATGCCGGTCTCCCGGTCCGGATGCCGGTAGCAGCAGACCGTCTGGTCCATGTCGCCCACTCCCCTGGAGGCGGCCCGCCCTGTGCGGCCGCTGTGCACTCTCGCGCCCCGTCCACAAGGACGAGCGGACGGGGCGCAGTGTTCCCGAAGGGTACGGGATCGTGGGGGCACCCCGATCAGGAGGTGCGCTTCTCCACGACCACCGACTCGATCACCACGTCCTCCAGCGGACGGTCGGTCCGCGGGTTGGTCGGGGTGCCGATGATGGAGTCGACGACCTTGCGGCTGGCGTCGTCGGCGACCTCGCCGAAGATGGTGTGCTTGCGGGTCAGCCAGGTCGTCGGCGCGACCGTGACAAAGAACTGCGAGCCGTTGGTGCCGGGGCCGGCGTTGGCCATCGCCAGCAGGTACGGCCGGTCGAAGGCCAGGTCGGGGTGGAACTCGTCGGCGAACTCGTAGCCCGGGCCGCCGGTGCCGTTCCCCAGCGGGTCACCGCCCTGGATCATGAAGCCGGAGATCACCCGGTGGAAGACCGTGCCGTCGTAGAGCCTGGCCGTCGACGGCTCGCCGGTCCTGGGGTCGGTCCACTCGCGGGTTCCCTCGGCGAGCCCCACGAAGTTCGCCACCGTCTTGGGCGCGTGGTTCGGCAGCAGCCGGATCACGATGTCCCCGTGGGTGGTCTTCAGGGTGGCGTAGAGCTGCTCGGCCACTGTCTACCTTCCATAGATCTCTGGTGAGTGGGCACAAATCCTTGCACGCGCGCGGTCCGCTCCGGCGACTTCCCCCCGCTCGAGCGCCCGGCGGACCCCGCGAACTAGGCCGACTGACCCGGATGCCTTGCCGCACATGCCGTACCCGGGGCGGCCGGGCATGATTTCAAACCGGGTGGAAAGGCGAAAACCGTACGCCACCGAGGAGGAGGTACTCGTGACCCGCAACGACAGCGTGCGCCGCGCAGCCGACGCGACGAAGGACAGCGTGCGGCACGCCGCGGAGGTGGCGGCACCGTACGTGAGCACGGCCCGGGAGAGCGCCGTGCTGTACGGCAAGCAGGCCGGCGTACTCGGCAAGCAGGCCGGGGTGCTCGGCAAGCAGGCCGGCGTACTCGCCCGGCAGCAGTACGACGCGCGGCTGGCCGCCAAGGTCGACGACGCGCGCGCCCAGGCCGTCGCGGCCATCCCGCCGAAGGTCACCGAGGCGATGGAGACCGCGGCCCGCCGCACCCGCAAGGGGGCCAAGGCGGCCGCCGACTACACCGCGCCCCGCGCCGCCGCCGCGGTGGCCACGACCCGCTCGGTGGCCGGCCCGGCCAAGGACGAGGTGGTGGTGCGCGGCGCCGCCGCCCTGCAGGCCCTGCGCGGCCAGGTGACCCCGGCCGAGATCGACAAGCTGGTGCGGCGCCGGCTCCGGCGCGAGCGGGCCGGCCGCGCGATGCGCGGGATGGTCGTGATGACGCTGGCCGGCGGTGCCGTGTTCGCGGCCGTGAAGTGGTGGAGCAAGCAGTCCAACCCGGACTGGCTGGTGGAGCCGTCCGAGCCGACGGAGGTCAGCGACCGGATCGGCCCCGGGACGACGCTGACCGTCGTCGACACCCTGGAGGAGACCGGTTCCGTCAACGGCTCGGGCCCGAAGGTGGACCGGGTCGACGGATCGCCGGACGCCGAGGTGGAGGCCAAGCAGGCCGACGCCGACCGGCCGGAGGACGACGAGCGCTGAGCCCGCCCGCCGCGTCCCGCCCCGCCTTCCCTGCCGGGGCGGCGGTGACGTGATGCCTCCTGCGCGGCGACGGTGAGGCGGTGGGCACCCGCCGGGTGCCCACCGCCTCGTCCGCGCGTGCCGTCCTGATGCCTCACGCCGTCGGCAGCGGCCGGCTCTGCGACGCCTGCCCGGCGGGGGCCTCGGAGCTCGGACCCGTGCCGGCCCCGTACTCGTGCTGCTCGGGCAGCACCGCGGGGACGTTCCGCAGGGTGACCAGGGCGGCCACCGCGCCGAGCGTCATGATCGCGGCGGCGATCAGCGTCGTGGTGTGCAGGCTGTCCACGAACGCGTGGCGGGCCGCGTCGGCCACCTGCAGCCCGGCCGTGCCGCCCAGCCGGCCGCCGGTCTCGACGCCGCCGCTGACCGACTCGCGGGCAGCGTCCACCTGCGCCCCGCTGAGCCCGCCGGGCAGTGTCAGGTTGCTGCGGTAGAAGGCGCTCAGCACCGAGCCGAGGATCGCGATGCCCAGGGCGCCGCCGAGTTCCATCGCCGTCTCGGAGATCGCGGCGGCCGCGCCGGTACGGGTCCGCGGTGCGCTCGCCAGGATCGTGTCGGAGGTGACGGAGAAGGTGAAGATGATCCCGACGCCGTTGAGGACCAGCAGCGGGACCAGTTGCCAGTAGCCGGTGTGCGTGTCGGACATGCCCAGGCCCGCGGTGCTCACGGCCATCAGGACCAGGCCGCTGGCCACCGTGCGGGCCCGCCCGATGCGGGGGATGAGCACCGCGCACAGCGGCGCCGCGAAGGCCGCCGACAGCGGTCCGGGCAGCAGGGCCAGGCCCGCGGTGAGCGGCGACCAGCCGCGCACCACCTGGAAGTACAGGGAGAAGCCGAGCGACAGGGTCGTCGAGGCGAACATCGTGACGACGTTCGCGCCGATCGCGCCGGAGAACGCCGGGTTGCGGAAGAGTTTCAGCTCCAGCAGCGGGTCGGCGAGCCGGGTCTGGCGGCGCAGGAACACCAGCAGGGACGCGGCGCCCACCGCGGCCGCGATCCAGGCGGAGTGCGCGCCGACGCCGTCGCGCGCGGCGGTCTTGATGGCGTAGATGACGCCGAACATCCCGGCGATCGACAGCGGCACGCTGACCCAGTCCAGCCGGCCCGGGTTCGGGTTGCGCGACTCGGGCAGCAGCAGGACGCCCGCGACCAGGACCAGCGCCATCACCGGGACGTTGATCAGGAAGACCGAGCCCCACCAGAAGTGGTCCAGCAGCAGGCCGCCGACCACCGGGCCGAGCGCGAAGCTCGCGGCGGCGATGCCGCTGCTGATGCCGATCGCGGTGGTGCGCTCCTTGGGGTCGGTGAAGGCCGCGCGCACCAGCGAGAGGGTGGACGGCATGATCGTGGCGCCCGCGAGCCCCAGCAGGGCCCGTGCGGCGATCAGCGTCTCCGGGCTGCCGGCGTAGGCGGTGAGCGCGGAGGCGGCGCCGAAGCCGGTCACACCGATCAGCAGCAGCTTCTTGCGGCCGATCCGGTCGCCGAGGTTGCCCGCCACGATCAGCAGACCGCCCAGCACGAAGCCGTAGACGTCCACGATCCACAGCAGTTGGGTGGAGGTGGGGTCCAGCTGCCGCGCCAGCGACGGCACGGCGTAGTTCAGGACGCTGTTGTCGATGCCGAGCAGCGCGGCGGCGACGCAGCAGATGGCCAGCACGGCCCAGCGGTGGGCAGCGGCCGCGGGCGCCGCGGCCCCGGACCGCGGTCCGGGGGTCTTGGGGTTCGTCTGCGATGTCATGCCCCGGAGCATGCGCGCGGCCGCTGACCGCGCCCTGACGCGTCACGCACCGCCCCCGGTGCGCGCCCGGTCAGCTTCCGGTCAGCGCCGGGACCGTGGGGCGGCAGCAGCTCCCGCCGGGCCGCTCGGAGGCATTCGCGAGGGCGTACGCGGCCGTTCAGCGCGCGCCGAGGTAGGAGGCGAGGAGGGCGGCCGCCGCCTCGCGGGAAAGGGCCGTGGAGGACGCCAGGGCGGTCGCGTAGGCGTCCTCGCCGAGGGCGCTGCGGGCCGCCGCGGCCGAGGCGGCCGCGTCCCGGCCCTTGAGCGCGCCGCCGCGCAGCGCCTCCGCTGCGCCGAGCAGCTCCGCCGCCCGCTCCGGGGCGCCGTCCAGCAGCGCCAGCGCCGCGGTGGCCTCGGCGGCCTCGGACCCGGCGAGCGGGAAGGCGAGGGCGACCGTGTCGATGGCGGCGGCCTCCCGGAGCCGGGCCCGGGCGGTGGCGGCGTCGCCCTCGGCGACCGCGATCCGGCCCATGGCGACGAGCACCTTGGACCGGGTCGAGTTGCTGGAGAACCAGCCCACCGGGCACTCGGCCAGAGCCTGCGCGCACAGGGACCGCGCGCCGTCGAGGTCGCCGCGCAGGCGCAGGGTCTCGGCCAGGCCCAGATGGGCCATGGCCAGTGTCTCGGGTGCGCCCGCCCGCCGGGAGAGCTCCACCGCGCGCTCGCAGGACTCCGCGGCGGCCCGGTGGTCGCCGGCCTGCCGGCTGTAGGCGGCGCGGTTGCAGAGGAGTTCGGCCATGTCGAGGGCCGAGTCCAGCTCCTCGGCCAGGACCAGGGCCTCGCCCAGGAGGTCGGCGGCCCGCAGCACCTCCCCGCGGTTGTCAGCGAGGTCGGCCAGCACGTTGAGGCAGGTGATCATCCCCCAGCGGTCGCCCTGGCGCCGGAAGCCGTCCAGCGACAGCGTGCACTCGCGCTCGGCCAGCTCCGCGTCGGCCGTCACCATCCACGCCTGGAAGCCGGTGCCGAGGTGTCCCAGCGCCCGGTACCAGGGGTCGTCGTCCTCGGCGAGGAACTCCTCGAGGACGGCGAGGGTGTCGGCGCCGTCGTCGGGCACCCCGGCGAACGGCGCCCAGAGCAGGGTGAGCACCGGGAAGCGCCGGGCGAGCCGGTTCCGGTCCTCGACGACCCGGGTGGCCGCGGCGACGTGCTCGGTGAAGCCCTCGGGGTCGGACAGGGTGCTGACCACCGCCATCACGCACAGCGCGTACTCCTCCTCCAGCCCCTCGGGCGGCCGCGGGCCGAGCGCCGCGAGCACCCGCCGGGCCGGCGCCGCGCCCTCGTAGCGGACGCCGCGCAGCAGCCAGTACGAGGAGAGCGCGGCGATCAGCCGCATCGCGTCTGGGATGTCGCCGGAGTCCAGGCTGCGGTGCAGGGCCGCCCGGAAGTTGTCGCGGTCCTCGGACAGCCGCCGCAGCCACTCCAGCTGGGCGGCGGTCCGCAGGTGCGGATCGGCGGTGAGCGCGACATCGAGGAAGTGGGCGATGTGGGCGCGCTGCACGGCCTCGGTCTCGCCCGCCTCGGCGAGGCGCTCGGCGCCGTAGGCGCGGATGGACTCCAGCAAGCGGTAGCGGACCCGGCCCGAGCCGTCGGGCTGCTGGACGGCCACCAGCGACTTGTCCACCAGGGTCGCCACCAGGTCCAGGACGTCCTCGGCGGCGATGGCGTCGCCGTCGGCGCACACCGCCTCGGCCGCGGCGAGCGTCCAGCCGCCGGCGAACACCGAGGCCCTGCGCAGCACCGCCCGCTCGTCGTCGGGGAGCAGCTCCCAGCTCCAGTCGACGACCCCGCGCAGCGAGCGCTGCCGCGGCTCGGCCGTCCTGCTGCCGCGGGACAGCAGCCGGAACAGCGCGTCCGGCCGCACCCCGAGGCTGAACGGGGAGGCGTCGTCGGGGCTGCCCGCACCGGGTCCGCCGGCGGATCCGGCGCCGAGCCGGTCGGCGATCTCGGACACCGACAGCGAGCGCAGCCGAGCTGCGGCCAGCTCGATGGCCAGCGGAAGCCCGTCGAGCGCGGTGCACAGCCGCAGGACGGCCTCGGCGGTGGCCGCGTCGGCCGCGGGGTCGAAGTCGGGGCGGACGGCCGCGGCGCGTTCGCCGAACAGCCGCACCGCGGGGGAGGCGAGGGCCTGCCGGCGTGCCGTGCCGGCCGGCGGCAGGGGCAGCGTGGGGACCGGGCTCAGCACCTCGCCGCCGATCCCCAGTGCCTCCCGGCTGGTCGCCAGGATCCGCACCTGCGGGGAGCCGGCGAGGAGGCGCTGGGCGAACCGGGCCGCGTCCTCCACCAGGTGCTCGCAGTTGTCGAGGACGAGCAGCAGGGGCCGGCCGTCCAGGGCCGCGGCGATCCGGGCCACCGGGTCGGGCCCCGCGGCGCCGGGGCCACCGGCCAGCAGGCCGCCCCCGCGCAGACCGAGCGCGCCCAGCACGGCCTGCGGCAGCTCGTCGCCGCCACTCAGACCGGCGAGTTCCACGAACGTGGCGTCGTGCGGGTGGCGGCCGGCCGCCTCCACGGCGAGCCGGGTCTTGCCGGCCCCGCCGGGGCCGATCAGGGTGACCAGCCGACCGCGGGTCAACTGGGCGTCGATTCGGTCGAGTTCCTGCTCGCGGCCGACGAAGCTGGTGATCTGCGCGGGCAGTTCATGGCGCGGGCCGAGGGAGGCGGGGACAGCAGGGGTGGGCGCCGAAGGGGTGAGCACGGCGGCAGCCGGGGAGACCGGCACGGAAGGGGCGGCTGATGTTTCACGTGAAACATGACCGCCGATGCCCGTTTCGCCGGACCCCGCACCATCCGTCGATGTTTCACGTGAAACATCGGATCCGCCGGGGGAACGAGTCGGCAGCAGCTCGGGGTCGCCCCGCAGAACTGCCAAGTGAACCCTGGCCAGTTCGGGGCCCGGGTCGGCGCCGAGGGTGTCGGCCAGGGTGCGGCGGGCCGTCTCGTACGCCTCCAGCGCCTCGCTCTGCCGCCCGCTGCCGTAGAGCGCCCTCATCGACTGAGCGCGCAGCCGCTCCCTGAGCGGGTGCGCGGTGACCAACTCGCCGAGTTCGGCGACCAGTTCCCGGTGCCGCCCGAGGACGAGATCGGCCTCCACCCGGTCCTCGACGGCCCCGACCCGTATCTCCTCCAGTCGAACGGCCTGCGCGGGGGCGAAGGGCGCGTCCCCGACGTCGGCCAGCGCGGGTCCCCGCCAGAGCCCCAGCGCCTCGCGCAGCAGCGCGGCGGCCCCCGCGGCGTCCCCGGCGGCCAGCGCGTCCCGCCCGCGCGCCGCGACGCGCTGGAAGCGGTGGGCGTCCACCTCGCCGGGATCGACCGCCAGCAAGTACCCGGCGGGGTGGCCCTCGATCGGCACCGGCAGCACCTGCCGCAGCCGGGACACCTGGGACTGCACGGCGTTGCCCACCCCGGCCGGCGGCTCCTCCCCGTACAGCCCGTCGACCAGCCGCTCCACGGTCACCAGGCGGCCCGCGTCCAGGAGCAGCAGAGCGAGCAGGGCCTTGCGCCGCGGGCCGCCGAGCGCGACCTCGCCGCCGTCCGTACCGATGACCCGGGTGGTCCCGAGGATGCCGAACATCACGCCCCGATTGTTGCGTACCGGCCCGGCTCCCCTCCCTGGCCGCTACCGCCACCCGCTTCCGGCCCGGACGAGGACCGCGGGCCCGGACGAGGCCCGCGAAACCGTTACGCCGCGGTCCGCGCGAGCCCCGCGGCCACCCCGGCCTCCGCTCACTCGGCCCCGAACCGGGCCATGATCCAGCGGGCGCCGTGCTCGGCCAGCGCCCGGCGTCGCCCCCACCGCGAGCGTGTCACCGCGTCCGCGGACGACCTCTCCTCCCGGGGAACGGCCGCAAGCCGGGCGAGCCGGTCCGCGGCGCGGGATAACTCGGCCTGCACCTCGGCACGCCTCCTGGACGATCGGGCCCGCAGCAACGCCGCGTAGAGCCCCTCGACTTCGGCGACGGCGGCGGCCAGCCGCAGATCCGTTCCACCCACTCTTCGCATGCCCCCCTGGGCGGAGCCGCGCCCCGCCGATGGTCTCCGTCTGACGAAGTGGCCGTCCCGACCCGCGCGTTCACACTCCCGGCCAGGACGCTTAAGCTGTTACGCAAGCCAGGAACCATCGTAGGTGACCCCGCGTTGGTCCTGGCAGACACAGCAATCCACTGGCCGGCGAACAGAGCATCCGGAGGTAGTCGTGGGCGTGACACTGTCCAAGGGCGGCAACGTCTCACTGAGCAAGGAGGCCCCAGGGCTGACCGCGGTGACCGTCGGTCTGGGCTGGGACGTCCGCACCACCACGGGCGCCGACTACGACCTCGACGCCTCGGCCCTGCTCTGCGACGCCAACGGGCGGGTGCTCTCCGACCAGCACTTCGTCTTCTTCAACAACCTGGCCAGCCCCGACCGTTCGGTCGAGCACAGCGGCGACAACCTCACCGGCGGCGGGGACGGCGACGACGAGCAGATCAAGGTCAACCTGGCCGCGGTCGCCCCGCAGGTCGACAAGGTCGTCTTCCCGGTGTCCATCTACGAGGCGGAGGGACGCGGGCAGAGCTTCGGCCAGGTGCGCAACGCCTTCATCCGCATCGTCAACCAGGCCGACGGCCGCGAACTGGCGCGCTACGACCTCACCGAGGACGCCTCCACCGAGACCGCCATGATCTTCGGCGAGCTCTACCGGAACGGCCCCGAGTGGAAGTTCCGCGCCATCGGCCAGGGCTATGCCTCCGGGCTCGCCGGCATCGCCAGCGACTACGGCGTCAACGTCTGACGGGCACACGCCCGTAGTCCCCGGACCGGGGCCGCCCCCACCCCTTGGGGCGGCCCCACCTCGCAAGGAGATGTCCGCATGGCCGGCAGATCCGGCCGCCCATGGTTCGCTGCCGGGGCAGCCGTCCTCCTCCTCGGCCTGGCCGCCACGCGCCACGGCTCGTCCACCGCGACCCCGGAGCCACCGCAGCCGTCCGGCTCCCGCACCAGCACCCCCGCCCCCGCCCCGACCCGCACCGCGGCATCCGGCTACGACCCGGCCGGGTACGCCGCCGAGGTCCGCCGCCACGCCCGCGAGACCGGCATCGATCCCCAGCTGCTGATGGCGATCCTCTACAACGAGGCGTACAAGCCGCACGACCCCGCGCTGGAACGCGCCTGGCAGCGCCTCAAGCCCGATTCCGCGTTCGGTATCGCGAACATGCACCGGGCGGCCTTCGACGACACGAAGAAGGGCCGCCCGTTCGCGGGGCGCTCATGGGAGGAGCTCCCCGACGATCCGGACCTGGCCGTCGAGGCGGCCGCCTGGTACCTGCACGACCTCGCGCGGCAGCTCCCCGCGAGGCGCACCGGCCCGTACACCGAGGACCAGCTCCTCGCCCTGGGCTACAACACCGGTCCCGCCACCATGCGCGCCTTCGCCCGCGGCGCCACACCCGGATCCCAGGCCGGCACCTATCTGGCGCATCTGAAGGAGAACTGGCCACGCGCCGCCAAAGCCCTGGAACCGGGCCCGGCGAAGAGCGGATGACCTGCGAAGGGGAAAGTGGAGCCTAGGGGATTCGAACCCCTGACATCTGCCTTGCAAAGGCAGCGCTCTACCAGCTGAGCTAAGGCCCCGTGCCGCAGACAGCGTACCGGTTTCCGGGCGCGGCTCCGACCGGGTATCGGGGTCCGTAGGATGGTTTGCGTTTTCGCGGCCGCAAAGAGGAGTGTGCATGGACACGCCCGCCCAGGAGCCCACCACCCGGGCCCAGGAGGCGATGGAGCTGCAGCGCGGCTGGTACGGGGAGCCGCTGGGCGACCTGTTCCGCCGGCTGATCGCGGACCTCGGGCTGCAGAACCAGGTGCGGCTCGCGGGCGTGCTCGGGCTGTCCGCTCCGATGCTCTCGCAGCTGATGAGCGGGCAGCGGGCCAAGATCGGCAACCCGGCGGTGGTGCAGCGGCTGCAGATGCTCCAGGAGCTGGCCTGGCAGGTCACCGAGGGCAGCACGGGCGCGATGGAGGCCGCCGCCCGGATGGACCAGATCAAGAAGTGGGGCGGCGCCTCGGTGCTCAGCACCACGCACTCCGGCTCCGTCCGCTCCGCCACCGCCTCGCCCCGCGAGGTGGTCCACGGCATCCAGACGGTGCTGCGCTCGGTGGCCTCCGCGGACGAGATCGCCGACGCCTCCCGGGCCCTCGCGCCCGCGCACCCGCGCCTGGCAGAGTTTCTCCGGGTGTACGGCACAGGGCGCACGGGTGACGCCCTGGAGCACTACAAGTCGCACCAGGACTGAGCGGGCGAGGGGGCGGACACACACCATGGGCGAGGTCTTCGCGGGCCGCTACGAGCTGGTGGACCCCATCGGACGCGGCGGGGTCGGCGCGGTGTGGCGGGCCTGGGACCACCGCAGGCGCCGCTACGTCGCCGCCAAGGTCCTCCAGCAGAGCGACGCCCACGCGCTGCTGCGGTTCGTCCGCGAGCAGGCGATGCGCATCGACCACCCCCACGTGCTGGCCCCCGCCAGCTGGGCCGCGGACGACGACAAGGTGCTGTTCACCATGGACCTGGTGCGCGGCGGCTCGCTGTCGCACCTGATCGGCGACTACGGCCCGCTGCCGCCGTACTACGTGTGCGTCCTGCTCGACCAGCTGCTCGCCGGGCTGAGCGCGGTCCACGCCGAGGGCGTCGTCCACCGCGACATCAAGCCGGCGAACATCCTGCTGGAGGCCACCGGCACCCGCACCCCGCACGTCCGTCTCTCCGACTTCGGCATCGCCATGCGCAAGGGCGAGGCGCGGCTGACGGAGACCAACTACGTGGTCGGCACGCCCGGTTACTTCGCGCCGGAGCAGATGACCGGTGCCGAGCCCGACTTCTCCGCGGACCTGTACGCCGTCGGGCTGGTCGCCCTGTACCTGCTGAGCGGCCGGAAGCCGGACGCGCAGGCGATCGTCGAGCGCTTCGAGGCGGACGGCATGCCGCCGACCCCGGTGGGCGTGCCCGCGGCCCTGTGGCAGGTGATCGGCACGCTGCTGCAGCCGGATCCCTACGCCCGGTTCCGCACCGCGACGGGGGCCCGCAAGGCGCTGGCCGCCGCCGTCGAGCTCGTCCCCGGGGCCGCGCCGGACGAGGAGCCGGTGGAGATCTTCGACCAGATCGGGGCGCTGCCCGAGGGGTTCGGCCCGGACGGTCCGAGGGCTGCGGGCAGTACCGGCGGCCCGGCCGCGCAGGAGGCCGTGGCGGACGGTCCCGCGCCGGCGCCGCCCTCCGGGCCGCAGACGCCGGACGCGGCACCGGTGCCTTCTCAGGCCCGGGCAGAGGCCCTCGACCCGGCAGAGGCGCCGGCCGCCGCCCCGGCCGCCGACCCGCAGCCCGCGGCCGCACCGCCCGCTGCCCGCCCGCAGCCCAAGGGACGGCACGCGGCGCCGCTCCCGGCCCACGAGCCGCTCACCCACACCAGGACGCGATCGGAGCCGCCGGGCGCCCGCCCGCTGCCCGCACCACTGCCCCAGCCGCAGCCGCCCGAACCCGGCCCCGGACCGGAGCCCGCGCCCACCGCTGAGGCCACGCTGGTGCCGGCCGTGGCGGCGACGCGCCGCCGTCCTGGACCGCCCGCCAAGGTGGTGGTCCCGGTCCTCGTTCTGGCCGCCCTCTGCTTCGCCGTCGGCATCACCGCGCTGGTCATGTCCTGACCGTCATGTCCTGACCCGGCGTCCGGGCCTTCCGACGGCCGTCCCGGCAGCTCTCCGGCAGCCGGGCTCGGGGCAGCTCTCCCGACCGGGCGACCGGCCTCGCCGCCGCGCGGCTCCTGCGCCGGCCGCCGCATCGTCGCGCGCCACCCGGCGCCGGCCCCACCCGGGGCCTCACCAGCTGCCGGGCGGACCGTACCCCGGTTGCCGCACCGTCGCGTCGCCGGCCCGGGCGGGCCGCAGCCGGGCGGCCGCGTACCAGGCGGCGAGGGTGAGCAGCAGCACCGTGCCGGCGCCGAGGGCGGCGAAGGCCAGGAACCGCAGCGCGCCCGAGTGGCCGTCCGAGCCGTCCGCGGTGCCGTTCGCGGACGCCACGTCGTGCGCGTCGACGCCGATGCCGGCCGCGCGCGCGTCGCCGTCGTAGACCGGCCCGGGCTCCGCGGTGCCCTGGACGTCGACCCGCAGCGTCACGGGCACCGGGCCGGTGACCGCCTTCGCCACGTCGGGGTGCACGGTCACCGCGAAGTAGTACCAGCCCGCGTACCGCACGCGCTGCACCTTCTCGTCGTTCGCGGCCCGGTTGCCGTACGCCACCGGCGCCAGCTGCTCGACCAGCGAGACCGGCGTGCCCTGGTACGCGTGGTCGTCGCCGTCGATCAGCTCCCTGACCGGGCTGTAGGCGGTCAGCCGCACGCCGGAGCCGACGTAGGTGCCGGTGCCCGTGGCCTGGGCGCTGGAGAAGTCCGTGAAGACGGTGGCCTGCTGCCCCCAGCCCACCGGGACCTTGTAGAAGCGCGTCTCGCCGGGCAGCACCCGGTCCTTCCAGATGCCGGTCCTGACCGCGGCCGCGGTGTCGAAGGACGGGCCACCGGCGGCCTGGCGCGGGGTGCCGGCGGTGAGCGGGGTGGGCGGGGCCGAGGCGGTCGTGACGGGTGACGGCGACTCGTTCGCGCCCTCCCGCAGCCCCGGCTCGGAGACGTAGCGCAGCTCCAGCGGCCAGGCGTCGGGGTCCGAGGCGCCGTCGGAGGTCCGGTGCACCTGCAGCGTGTACTGGTTGGCGTCCTGGCAGGCGTCGCCGTGGTCGCCGGTGATCAGCCGCGAGACGGCCGTGCCGATCGGCCGCGCGTCGCCGTTGTCCTGGAAGTGCGCGTTCCGGGTGTCGCAGTCGGTGCCGTCCGCGCTCTGCAGCTTCAGCTCGATGCCGTCGCCGTAGGTCACCCGCGACCCGGCCGGCGGCAGGGCGAACGCGGACACCGCGGCGGACGCCGCCGCGTCGAGCGCGATCCCGTAGAAGCGCGTCCCGCCGGGCTCGATGGTGTCGCGGTAGGTGGTCCCCGGCTTCATCGGGGGCGCGTCCGCAGTGGTGGCCGCGCCCGGCAGGACGGTGCCGGCGGGCTGCCAGGCGGCCGGTGCGCCGGGTGCGGGCGTGCCGTCTGCCGCGGCCCGTCCCTGGAGGGCGGCGAGCGCCAGCAAGGCGGCCGCCGCGGTCAACACCGTGCGCTTCATGCCCCACCCCTGTTCGTCCGGTTGCGGGTGCGGGAGCGGTGCAGCAGCGCCGCCACCCCGACTCCGGCGAGCGCCACCGCGCCGCCCGTACCCGCCGCGATCATGTCCGTGCCGGTGACGCCCGAGGCCGTACCGCCGCCCGCGCCCGGAGGGCCGGCGGCCGCTGCCGCCTGGGTCGGGCCGGCCGCGGCGGTGCTGCGGCCGGCCCGGCCGGCCAGTGGCGGCGCCTTGAACTGCGGCCCGGCCAGCTCCTGTCCGGTGACCTGCACGCGCAGGACGACGCCGACGGCGGTGTCGCGGGCCAGCGCGGCCGCGTCCGGGCCGAGCGAGACCGCCAGCGTGTAGTCGCCCGCGCTGTGCACGGTCCGCGCCGGGTCGCCGGCCACCCAGCGGTTGGTCCAGGTGACCGGGACCGTGCCCAGGCCGACCGAGACGGGGGAGCCGTCGTACGAGCGGTCGCCGCGGGCATGCGAGGAGTCCCGCACCGGCACCCGGTCCGGCGCGTACGCGGAGGTCGCCACGAACGTGGACCTCGCCACCACCGAGGTGCCGCCGGTGAGGACCGGCTCGTTGGCGAACTCGGCGGCGTAGCTGAGCTGCTGGCCCCAGCCGACGTGGACCGTGTAGTAGCGGGTCTGGGCGGGCAGCAGGCGGTCGCGCCAGACCCCGGTGGCCAGCCGCGTGGCGTCGTTGAAGCCGGTGCCGCCGGTGACGTCCTTCGGGGTGCCGGCGAGCGGCGCCGGGGCCGTGCCGTACGCGGTGCGCGCGCCGGCCGGCACGGTGCCGGCGGGCAGCGGCTCCTCGGTGCCGAAGCGCAGCTCGACCGGCCAGCGGCCGCGGTCGGAGCCGTCGGCGGTGGTCCGGTGCACCGCCAGCAGGTAGCGGCCGGCCTTGTCGCAGGTGCCGGTGCGATCGTGGCTGGGGACGCGGCTGACGGCGCCGCTGAGGGTCATGGCGCCCTCGTCCTGGCCGAAGTGCACGGACCGGGTGTCGCAGGTGGCGCCGTGGCCGCCGGTGGCGGTCAGGGCCAGTTCGATGCCGTCGCCGTAGCCGACGGCCACGCCGGGCTGGGGGACGGCGGTCGCGGAGAGGTCGGCGGTGCTCGCGGCGTCCAGGTCCGCGGCGTACCAGCGGGTCTCGCCGGGGCCGATGGTGTCCACGTACTGGCCCGGCCTGATCGGCGCGGCCGTGCGGGCGCTGCTTCCGCCGGTGATCCGTTCGCCCTGCAACCGGTAGGCGTCCGCGCTGAGTTGGGAGGCCCGCACCAGCTGGCGGGCGAGCGCCGCGGCATCGGGGGCGTCGTAGTACGCGCCGTGGCCGGCCCTGGCGACGCACTGCAGCTCGTCGCGCGCCGCGCCCTCGACCTGGAAGCCCACGGTGTCGATGCGCAGCCCGATGCCGTCGCCGGCGAGCTGCGCGGCGACCTGGCAGGGCGCGGGCGTGCCGCAGTTGGACTCGCCGTCGGAGACCAGCAGCACGGTGCCCCGGCTGCCGGCCGGAAGGTCCGCCGCGGCCTTGGTCAGGGCGAGCGCGGTCGGGGTGTCGCCCTTGGGCCGCACCGCGGCCGCCGCCGTCTTCATCGCCGCGCGGTCCAGCGGGGTGACCGGGTGGGCCAGCGAGGTGTCGTCGCAGCCGTGCGGGCGTTCGGCGCCGTAGACCCGCAGTCCCGTCGGGTAGCCGTCCGGCAGGCCGTCCACCACCGCGCCGACGGCCGTGCGGGCGGCGGCGATCCGGGTGTGGCCGGAGCCGTCGGGGCCGGCCATGGAGCCGGAGGAGTCCAGCACGATGATCAGGGCCGGGTCGCCGCCGGCGGCCGGCGTGGCGTGCGCCGCGGGCGCCGGCAGGGCGAGCACCGCCGCCAGGGCCGCCAGGACCGTGCAGGCCGCCACGGCGAGGACGAGCGGCGGCCGGGCTCCACCGCGCCGGGATATCGGCGCTGGTCGTCGTTCCATGGCGTCACTTCCCCCTTGCAGCCGCACTGCACGCATGGCGTTGCCGTCGTTTGCCCAAGCAACCTAGAACGTTTGCTCAGGCAAAGACAAGGGGCTGCTGTCACGGTCCGGCAACAACGAAGGCCCCGGCCGCTGTGCGACCGGGGCCCGAGAGTGCTGTGCCGCCTTCCGGCGGCTCAGCGTTCTCTCACGCGTTCGCGCCGGAACCCGCCGGGACCGAGTCAGTGGCTTCCGTCCACAGGTCCTGCTCGGCGCGGTCCGCCTGAATCTGTCGGTAGACGAACAGCCCGGCAACGGCGGCCAACGCGATCAGGAGAATCTTCTTCATGACGTGACCTCCTCCTTCTGGCGTGGGGACAGCATCTGACGCGCCCGACTATACACATCGGCCGATACCGAACGGTGACCTGCCACCCCCGGCACGCGGTGCGCTTCCCTCCAACGGCGAAGGGCACCTCCCCAGTTGGGGAGGTGCCCTTCGTACTGCTGCGAGTGGGGCTAACAGGACTTGAACCTGTGGCCTCTTCCTTATCAGGGAAGCGCTCTAACCGTCTGAGCTATAGCCCCGCGCTGCACCGAAAGATTAGCGCACGTGGAGCCGTGCCCCAAATCGGTTACTCGTCCTCGGCCAGCGTCAGCTCCACGCCGCCCACGAAGCCGGCGGAGAGGTTGTAGATGAAGGCGCCGAGCGTGGACAGCGCGGTGGCCAGGACCACGTCGATCACCGCTATCACGGTGGTGAACGTCAGCACCCGGGGCAGCGACAGGAACGACACCAGGTCGAAACCGCCCTTGCCCCCCTCGGAGGTGGTGGCGTCGCTGATCGTGGAGCCGACGGTGCTGAACACGCCGATGGTGTCCAGCACCATCCACAGCACCGCCACCGCGATGATCGTGCAGATGCCGAGCGCGATGGACAGCAGGAAGCTGACCTTCATCACCGACCACGGGTCGGCCTTGGCCACCCGAAGCCGGGCCTTGCGGGTGCGCGGCGCGGTACGGGCCGCCGGCCGCGGCCGGCGCACCCCGGCCGCCGCGGCGGACTGGCCGCCGCCGCCCGGCGCCGCCGCGGGCGCCGGAGGCGCGTACGCCGACGGCGGATGGTGCGGCTGCGGCGGCTGGCGCGTGTCCGTCACGGTGTGTCCCCCCTGCTGCTGGCCGCTGATATTGGCGGAGCCATGGGATCCCCCGGTCCTCCCGGTCCCATCCGCGGCGCCCGTGGCTCCACTCACGGCTTACTCCTCCGGTTCACCGGCCGCGGGCGCTGTGCCCTCGGCCACTGCGTCGTGCTGTTCCTGCTGATTGTGCTGCTCGTGCTCGCCCTGCTCCACCTCGGCGACCGGAACAGCCGTCTCCGGATCATCCTCCGCCTCGGCGTTCCGCGCGATACCGACGACGGCATCCCGCTTACCGAGGTTGATCAGCTGGACGCCCATGGTGTCACGGCCGGTCTCCCTGACCTCGCTGACCCGCGTGCGGATGACCCCGCCGCTGAGGGTGATGGCGAGGATCTCGTCACTCTCCTCGACGACGAGCGCCCCCACCAGCGAACCACGGTCCTCCACGATCTTCGCCGCCTTGATGCCCAGGCCACCGCGGCCCTGGATCCGGTACTCGTCGACCCGGGTCCGCTTGGCGTAGCCGCCGTCGGTAGCCGTGAAGACGAAAGTACCGGGCCTGACGACATTCATGGAGAGAAGTTCGTCACCCTCGCGGAAACTCATGCCCTTCACCCCGGAGGTGGCCCGGCCCATCGGCCGCAGCGCCTCGTCGGTGGCGGTGAAGCGGATGCACTGCGCCTTCCGGCTGACCAGCAGCAGGTCGTCCTCGGCGGAGACCAGCTCGGCGCCGATCAGCTCGTCCGATCCGTGGCCGGTCTCGGCGTCGCCGGACTCCCGCAGGTTGATGGCGATCACGCCGCCGGAGCGCGGGGAGTCGTAGTCCTTGAGCGCGGTCTTCTTCACCAGGCCGGACTTGGTGGCGAGCACCAGGTACGGCGCCGCCTCGTAGTCCTTGATGGCCAGGATCTGGGCGATCCGCTCGTCCGGCTGGAAGGCCAGCAGGTTCGCCACGTGCTGGCCGCGGGCGTCCCGGCCGGCGTCGGGCAGCTCGTACGCCTTGGCGCGGTAGACCCGGCCCTTGTTGGTGAAGAACAGCAGCCACTGGTGGGTGGTCGTCACGAAGAAGTGGTCGACGATGTCGTCCTGCTTCAGCTTGGTGCCGCGCACGCCCTTGCCGCCGCGCTTCTGCGACCGGTAGTCCTCGGTCTTGGTGCGCTTGACGTAGCCGCCGCGGGTGATCGTGACGACGATGTCCTCCTCGGCGATCAGGTCCTCGATGGACATGTCGCCGTCGAAGGGCACCAGCTTGCTGCGCCGGTCGTCGCCGAACTTGTCGACGATGGCCTGCAGTTCCTCGCTGATGATCTGCCGCTGCTTCTCCGGGGAGGCCAGGATCGCGTTGTACTCGTTGATCTTCGCCTGCAGCTCGTCGTGCTCGGCGATGATCTTCTGCCGCTCCAGGGCGGCCAGCCGGCGCAGCTGCATCTCCAGGATCGCGTTCGCCTGGATCTCGTCGATCTCCAGCAGGCCCATCAGGCCCTCGCGCGCGGTCTCGACCGTGTCGCTGCGCCGGATCAGCGCGATGACCTCGTCGATCGCGTCGAGCGCCTTGAGCAGGCCGCGCAGGATGTGGGCCCGCTCCTCGGCCTTGCGCAGCCGGAACCGGGTGCGCCGGACGATGACCTCGACCTGGTGGTTCACCCAGTTGCGGATGAACGCGTCCAGGGACAGGGTGCGCGGCACGCCGTCCACCAGCGCGAGCATGTTCGCGCCGAAGTTGGTCTGCAGGTCGGTGTGCTTGTAGAGGTTGTTCAGCACGACCTTGGCGACCGCGTCCCGCTTCAGCACGATCACCAGGCGCTGGCCGGTGCGCGACGAGGTCTCGTCACGGACGTCCGCGATGCCGCCGACCCTGCCGTCCTTGACGAGGTCGGCGATCTTCTGCGCGAGGTTGTCCGGGTTGACCTGGTACGGCAGTTCGGTGACGACCAGGCACTGCCGGTTCTGGATCTCCTCGACCTCGACGACCGCCCGCATGGTGATCGAGCCGCGGCCGGTGCGGTAGGCGTCCTCGATGCCGCGGCGGCCCACGACCAGCGCGCCGGTCGGGAAGTCCGGGCCCTTGATCCGCTCGATCAGGGCCTCGAGCAGCTCCTCGGGCTCGGCGTCGGGGTTGGCCAGGAACCACTGGGCGCCGTCCGCGACCTCGCGCAGGTTGTGCGGCGGGATGTTGGTGGCCATGCCGACCGCGATGCCGGCCGATCCGTTGATCAGCAGGTTGGGGAAGCGCGCCGGCAGGACCGTCGGCTCCTGGTTGCGGCCGTCGTAGTTGTCCGTGAAGTCGACGGTCTCCTCGTCGATGTCCCGGACCATCTCCATGGCCAGCGGCGCCATCTTGCATTCGGTGTACCGCATGGCCGCCGCCGGGTCGTTGCCCGGCGAGCCGAAGTTGCCGTTGGAGTCCACCAGCGGCATCCGCATCGACCACGGCTGCGCCAGGCGGACCAGCGCGTCGTAGATCGAGGAGTCGCCGTGCGGGTGGTACGTGCCCATCACGTCGCCGACGACGCGGGCGCACTTGTAGAAGCCCTTCTCCGGCCGGTAGCCGCCGTCGTACATCGCGTACAGCACCCGGCGGTGCACCGGCTTGAGGCCGTCGCGGACGTCGGGCAGCGCACGCGAGACGATGACGGACATCGCGTAGTCGAGGTAGCTGCGCTGCATCTCCGTCTCGAGCCCGACGGGCTCGATGCGCAGCGTCTGGCCGTCTGCGGCGGGAACGCCCTCGGGCGTGACAGGGGGAATCTCGTCGGCCATGGGTGGTGTTCAGTCCTTTCGCGGGGTGCGCTTGCGGTGCGGCCGACTCAGATGTCGAGGAAGCGGACATCCTTGGCGTTGCGCTGGATGAACGAGCGGCGTGCTTCGACGTCCTCGCCCATCAGCACCGAGAACAGGTCGTCGGCCTGCGCCGCGTCGTCCAGCGTGACCTGGCCGAGCACCCGGTGGTCGACGTCCATGGTCGTGACGCGCAGCTCCTCGGCGTTCATCTCGCCGAGGCCCTTGAAGCGCTGGATCGAGTCCTCGCGGATCCGCTTGCCGCTCTGCTTGCCGAGTTCCACCAGCGCGTCGCGCTCGCGGTCGGAGTAGGCGTACTCCCAGTCGTCCCGGCCCCACTTGATCTTGTACAGCGGCGGGCGGGACAGGTACACGTGCCCGGCCTCGACCAGCGGCCGCATGAAGCGGAAGAGGAAGGTGAGCAGCAGGGTGTTGATGTGCTGCCCGTCGACGTCGGCGTCCGCCATCAGGATGATCTTGTGATAGCGCAGCTTGGAGATGTCGAAGTCCTCGTGCACACCGGTGCCGAAGGCCGAGATCAGCGCCTGGATCTCCTGGTTCTGCAGGATCTTGTCGAGCCGGGCCTTCTCCACGTTCAGGATCTTGCCGCGGATCGGGAGGATCGCCTGGTACTGCGGGTTGCGGCCGGACTTGGCCGAGCCGCCGGCCGAGTCGCCCTCGACGATGAAGATCTCGCACTTCGTCGGGTCGTTGGACTGGCAGTCGCTCAGCTTGCCCGGCAGCGAGGCGGACTCCAGCAGGCCCTTGCGGCGCGTCAGGTCGCGCGCCTTGCGGGCCGCCACCCGGGCGGTGGCCGCCTGGATGGACTTGCGGATGATGTCCGACGCCTCGTTGGGGTTGCGGTCCAGCCAGTCGTTGAAGTGCTCGTGCACGACCTTCTGCACGAAGGTCTTCGCCTCGGTGTTGCCCAGCTTGGTCTTCGTCTGGCCCTCGAACTGGGGCTCGCCGAGCTTGACCGAGATGATCGCGGTCAGGCCCTCGCGGATGTCCTCACCGGTGAGGTTGTCGTCCTTCTCGCGCAGCAGCTTCTTCTCGCGCGCGTACCGGTTGATCAGCGAGGTCAGCGCGGCACGGAAGCCCTCCTCGTGGGTACCGCCCTCGTGCGTGTGGATGGTGTTCGCGAAGCTGTAGACACCCTCGCTGTACTGGGTGTTCCACTGCATCGCGACCTCGACCGACAGCAGCCGCTCCTTGTCCTCCGCCTCGATGTCGATGACGGTGGGGTGGACCAGCTCGCCCTTGCGCGAGTTGAGGTACGTCACGAAGTCGACGATGCCGCCCTCGTAGTGGTACTCGACGCGGAGCGGGTTGCCCTCCTCGTCCACGTGGTCCGGGCGCTCGTCGGTCAGCCGGATCCGCAGGCCCTTGTTGAGGAACGCCATCTCCTGGAAACGCCGGGAGAGCGTCTCGAAGGAGTAGTCGGTGGTCTCGAAGACGTCCGGGTCGGCCCAGAAGGTGACCGACGTGCCGGTCTCCTCCACTGCCTCGTTCCTGGCCAGCGGCGCGGTGGGGACGCCCAGCTTGTAGTCCTGGGTCCAGCGGTAGCCGTCGGTGCGCACCTCGACCGCCACGCGGCTCGACAGCGCGTTCACCACGGAGACGCCGACGCCGTGCAGACCGCCGGAGACGGCGTAACCGCCGCCGCCGAACTTGCCGCCGGCGTGCAGGACGGTCAGCACGACCTCGACCGCCGGCTTGCCCTCGGACGGGACGATGCCGACGGGGATACCGCGGCCGTTGTCGACGACGCGCACGCCGCCGTCGGCCAGGATCGTCACGTCGATTGTGTCCGCATGCCCGGCCATCGCCTCGTCGACGGAGTTGTCGACGACCTCTTGCACGAGGTGGTGCAGACCCCGCTCACCGGTCGAGCCGATGTACATGCCGGGGCGCTTGCGCACCGCGTCGAGTCCCTCCAGCACGGTGATCGCGCTGGCGTCGTAGGACTTGGTGGAGTTCTCGTTGGGGTTGCCGGAATCGGCCACGAAGCGCCCTTTCTGGCACAGCACGAGCCGTCTCCCGCCGAGCGGGATCGGCTGTGTCCTCTAGCTGTCGTTCGACATGTTCCGCTGGGGTCCCTCTGCCGGTCTGCCAGAGGAGGGCGGTCTCGCATCAGTCTACCGGTACCGGCACGGTGAATGGGGCTTTGGCGGTACCTCAGTTCCCATGTGCCGCCCAAAACCGCCGTCGTCCGACTCCCTCCACGCGGACCCGGGGCCAAAACGGCTCACACGGGCGTCCAGGGCTTCCGGCTGTCAACTCCCGGCTACGCTGAGCACGGGCACCGCCGCCCCCTGAGTCCCAGGCCGCTCACCAGTGCGGATGCGCCGAGGCAGGGGGCCGGGAAGGGCGGAAGAGGGGTCAGGGCCCGTCAGGCGGCGGATGGGGGCCCTTGGGGAGCGCGGGGTACGGCGCCGGAACGCCGGCCGGGCACACGCGGAGCCGGGCGGGCGAAAGTGGGGCAGATCACCCGTAGGTGTCACCCGGGCCGCGGCTGCCCGGCGCCCTCAGCCTGCCGTAGCTGCGATTCGGTCCCGCGGGACCCAGCACCTTGATCACCTTGACGGTGCCGTGGCCCAGATCGGCGTTCAACCGGGCCACCAGCGTCGGGGCGAGCAGCCGCAGCTGCGTGGCCCAGGCCGTCGAGTCGCACTGCACGGTGAGGACGCACTCGTCCTCGTCGTAGCGGTCGGGCGCGCAGTGCAGCGCCACTTCGGGTCCCACCAGCTGGGGCCAGCGGCCCATCACCCCGCCCACCGCGGCCGGCGCCTCCCAGCCGCGCTCGGTGATCAGCCGGCTGATGGCCGCGCCGAGCGGCAGCGGGTCCCGGCCGTCGGCACGGGCGCCGCTGCGCAGCCCGCCCCGCCTGGCCTGCTTCTTCTGCGCGGCCGCCGCGCCACGCGCCCTGGCCTGCTCCTTGGCGGCCCGCAGCGCGACGCGCGCCAGGTCCACCCCGGCCGGCTCCGCGCCGCCCGCTTCCTGCCCAGCCCCGCCGGGCCGGTCCGCTCCGCTCTGGGTCACAGCCGCTCCACCGTCCCGTTCTCCACCGCGAAGCGGGTGCCCACCAGCACGCCGGGCACGTCGTCGTCCACCGCCGCGGTGACCAGGACCTGCTCGCCAGGGGCGACCAGCTCCGCCAGCCGCTCGCGGCGCCGGGCGTCCAGCTCCGCGAACACGTCGTCCAGCACCAGCACCGGCTCGCCGCCGTCCGCACACAGCAGTTCGTAGGAGGCCAACCGCAGGGCCAGCGCGTACGACCAGGACTCGCCGTGGCTGGCGTAGCCCTTGGCCGGCAGCGCGCCCAGCTTGAGGACCAGGTCGTCGCGGTGCGGGCCGACGAGGGTCACACCGCGCTCGATCTCCTGGCGGCGGGCCTCCCCGAGGGCCTCCAGCAGCCGCCCGTACAGGTCCTCGCGGCCGGCCGCGGCGGCCAGCCGCTCCTCGCCGATCGAGCCGCGGTACTCCAGGCCCACCGGTCCACCGCCCGGGGCCAGCTGCTCGTACGCCTTGTCGGCCAGCGGCTGCAGCGCGGCCACCAGATCCAGGCGCTGGGCGAGCAGTTCGGCGCCCGCCCTCGCCAGGTGCTGGTCCCACACGTCGAGGGTGGACAGGTCGGCGCCCTTGCCACCGTGCCGGCGGGCCAGCGCCGCGGTCTTCAGCAGGGTGTTGCGCTGCTTGAGCACCCGCTCGTAGTCGCTGCGCACCCCGGCCAGGCGCGGGGCGCGGGCGGTGATCAGCTCGTCCAGGAACCGGCGCCGCTCGCCCGGGTCGCCCTTGACCAGCGCCAGGTCCTCGGGCGCGAACAGCACGCTGCGCACGATGCCCAGCACGTCCCGCGGCCGCACCTGCGAGGAGCGGTTGATCCGGGCGCGGTTGGCCCGGCCCGGGTTGATCTCCAGTTCGACCAGCTGCTGCCGCGCGCCGTCCTGGGCGCCCTGCGCGATCTGCGCGCGCAGGATCGCGCGGTCGGCGCCCATCCGCACCAGCGGCGCGTCGGACGCGACGCGGTGGCTGCCGAGGGTCGCCAGGTAGCCGATCGCCTCGACCAGGTTGGTCTTGCCCTGGCCGTTGGGGCCCACGAAAGCCGTGACGCCCGGGTCGAGAGGGACCTCGGCCCGGGCGTAGGAGCGGAAGTCGGCGAGCGACAGGTGCGCTACGTGCATCGCGTGCTTGGCGCTGTGCCGCGCCGGCCTCCCTGCTGTGACGTGCGGTGTGCGGCGGCGCCCGCCGGCCGGACTACTCGGCCGCGGTGACCGCGTGGCCGCCGAACTCGTTGCGGAGCGCGGCGATCATCTTCATCTGCGGCGAGTCGTCCTGGCGGGACGCGAAGCGCGCGAACAGCGACGCCGTGATCGCGGGCAGCGGCACCGCGTTGTCGATCGCCGCCTCCACGGTCCAGCGTCCCTCGCCTGAGTCGTCGGCGTAACCCCTGAGGTTGTCCAGGTGCTCGTTCTTGTCCAGGGCGTCCACCGCCAGGTCGAGCAGCCAGGACCGGATGACCGTGCCGGACTTCCAGGAGCGGAACACCTCGCGTACGTCGGTGACCGAGTCGACCGCCTCCAGCAGCTCCCAGCCCTCGGCGTACGCCTGCATCATCGCGTATTCGATGCCGTTGTGGACCATCTTCGCGAAGTGCCCGGCGCCGACCTTGCCGGCGTGCACCGAGCCGGAGTCGCCCTCCGGCTTGAGGGCGTCGAAGATCGGCTGCGCCTTGGCGACGTCCTCCTCGGTGCCGCCGTACATCAGCGCGTAGCCGTTCGCCAGGCCCCACACGCCGCCGGAGACGCCGCAGTCCACGAAGCCGATGCCCTTGGCGGCCAGTTGCTCGGCGTGCTTCTCGTCGTCCGTCCAGCGGGAGTTGCCGCCGTCGACGACGAGGTCACCGGGCGACAGCAGCTCGCCCAGCTCGTCGATGGTGGACTGGGTGGCGGCGCCGGCGGGCACCATCACCCACACCACGCGCGGTCCCTTGAGCGTGTCCACAAGCTCCTTGAGGCTGTGGACATCGGCGAGATCCGGGTTCCGGTCGTAGCCGATGACGGTGTGGCCGGCGCGGCGGATGCGCTCGCGCATGTTGCCGCCCATCTTGCCGAGACCGATGAGACCGAGCTCCATCACAAATCCTTCGTTCGAAGCGTTGGACACGTGCCTGCCTGACCTGAGCACGAGCCTACGTCGGCGGATGCGACGGCACTCAGCGGGTGGGCCGGGCCGGACTCGTGCGCCCCGCGCGGAACGCGGGGCGGGGCGGACCGGCTCAGCCGGACAGGCGCACCGGCATGATCAGGTACTTGTACGCCTCGTCCGCCTCGGCGTCGACGGCCGGGCGGCCGCTGAGCAGCGCCGGCTTGGTCGACGTGGTGAAGGACAGCTGGGCGGCGGGCGCGTCGATGGCGCTCAGGCCGTCCAGCAGGAAGGTCGGGTTGAAGGCGATCGAGATGTCGTCGCCCTCCAGCTTGGCGTCGACCCTTTCCACAGCCTGTGCATCGTCGCTGGAACCGGCCTCCAGGGTCAGCACGCCCTGCTCGAAGCTCAGCCGCACCGGGGTGTTCCGCTCGGCGACCAGGGCCACGCGCTTGACGGCCTCGACGAAGGGCGCGGTCTCGATCACCGCGACCGAGGCGAACTCGGTGGGGAACAGCGTGCGGTACTTCGGCAGGTCGCCTTCCAGCAGGCGGGTGGTGGTGCGCCGGCCGGCGCCCTCGAAGCCGATCAGGCCCTCGCCCGCACCCGCGCCCGCCAGGGCGATGGAGACGGTGTCGCCGCTGGTCAGCGACTTGGCGGTGTCCAGCAGGGTCTTCGCGGGCACCAGCGCCACGGCGGAGATGTCGGCCTGCTCCGGCTTCCACAGGAACTCGCGGACGGCGAAGCGGTAGCGGTCGGTGGCGGCCAGCGTGACGGTGTCGCCCTCGATCTCGATCCGGACGCCGGTGAGCACCGGGAGGGTGTCGTCGCGCCCGGCGGCGATGGCGACCTGGGACGCGGCGGCGGCGAACACCTCGCCCGGCACGGTGCCGGAGGCGGTGGGCATCGCCGGCAGCGCCGGGTACTCGTCCACAGGCAGGGTGTGGAGTGTGAATCGCGAGCTGCCGCAGACCACGGTGACCCGCACGCCGTCGTCGGCGATCTCCACAGGCCGGTTGGGCAGGGCGCGCGAGATGTCGGCGAGCAGCCGGCCGGAGACCAGCACGGTGCCCTCGTCGTCCACCTCGGCCTCCACCGAGACGCGGGCGGAGACCTCGTAGTCGAAGCCGGAGAGGCTCAGCTTGCCGTCCTCCGCCTTCAGCAGCAGCCCTGCGAGGACGGGCACCGGGGGACGGGCCGGAAGGCTGCGGGCGGCCCAAGCCACTGCCTCGGCGAGTACGTCGCGCTCCACCCGGATCTTCACCGGAACCGCCTCCTGCTTGTTGCTGGCTGTCGGGGACCAGTCTGACGCACCGGACCGACACTCGGTGCTCCTTGGCGTCAAGCCGAGACGTGGCGGCAGAGCGGCTCCGGGCCGAGTTGTGCACAGCCCCCGCTTCGAAGCTTGATCCCCGCTCTCTACGTGTAGCAGTAGTAGTAGGGGGTGTGGATACCGTGGATAACCGGTTCCTGCGCAGGTCAGGCCGCGTTTTTTGTCCACCGCGCCTGTGGGTGGGGGACGTGGACAACCGGCCCTCGCTGTGGACGGGCGGAAGTTGTGCACACCCGATTCACAGGGGACCGCGGGTTCTCCCCAGCGCTGTCCCCAGAAATACCCAGGTTCTCCCCAGGGCAACCCACCTCCTTGGTGTGACGCCTTTCACTCTCCGGTGGGACAGAGGGCATTACGTTGCCGAACAGTGGACAAAGATGTGGAGAAGCGGGTCTGAGCTGTGCACAACCCCGGGCATCCTGTGGGCAGGCGGTGGACAACCGCCAACTCCCCCTGGGGGATGTCCGATCCGTCCACAGTCTGTGGATTCGGGTTGCCCACATATCCCCAACCGGCTGAGCTGCGCGGACGGCCCGTGGCGAGGGTGCGCTGTGGAGGGAATCGGGACAACTCCGGTGTCCCCAGCCTGTGGACAGCCGCATCGCCCCCAACCTGTGGAGAAGCGGGTGCGAGCGACCGTTAATCGAACAGCGGGTGTCCGCGCGGGTGAACAACAGGAAGCGCCCCGGGAGTTGGACTCCCGGGGCGCGGTGATGTGCAGGGGGTGTGCAGGGGTGCGCGCGGCCGGTTCGCGGCGTGCGGCCGGTTCGCGGCGTGCGGCCGGCCCGTGGCGTGCGGCCGGCCCGTGGCGCGTGCGCTCAGCTCTTGATGCGGTTGGTGAGCTCCGTCACCTGGTTGTAGATCGAGCGCCGTTCGGCCATCAGCGAGCGGATCTTGCGGTCGGCGTGCATCACTGTCGTGTGGTCGCGGCCGCCGAACAGCGCGCCGATCTTCGGCAGCGACAGATCGGTCAGCTCCCGGCACAGGTACATGGCGATCTGCCGGGCGGTGACCAGCACGCGGCTGCGCGACGACCCCGACAGGTCCTCCACCGCCAGCCCGAAGTAGGCCGCGGTCTCCGCCATGATCGCGGTGCCGCTGATCTCCGGCACCGAGTCGTCGCCGCCCGGGATCAGGTCCTTGAGCACGATCTCGGTCAACTGCAGGTCGACCGGCTGCCGGTTGAGGCTGGCGAACGCGGTGACGCGGATCAGCGCGCCCTCCAGCTCGCGGATGTTGCGCGAGATCCGCGAGGCGATGAACTCCAGCACCTCCGGAGGGGCGTTGAGCTGCTCCTGCACCGCCTTCTTGCGGAGGATCGCGATCCGGGTCTCCAGCTCGGGCGGCTGGACATCGGTGATCAGACCCCACTCGAAGCGGTTGCGCAGCCGGTCCTCCAGGGTGATCAGCTGCTTGGGCGGCCGGTCGGAGGAGAGCACGATCTGCTTGTTGGCGTTGTGCAGGGTGTTGAAGGTGTGGAAGAACTCCTCCTGCGTCGACTCCTTCTGCGCCAGGAACTGGATGTCGTCGACCAGCAGGATGTCCATGTCCCGGTACCGCTTGCGGAAGGCGTCCGCCTTGCCGTCGCGGATGGAGTTGATGAACTCGTTGGTGAACTCCTCCGAGCTCACGTACCGCACCCGGGTGCCCGGGTAGAGGCTGCGCGCGTAGTGCCCGATGGCGTGCAGCAGGTGCGTCTTGCCCAGGCCCGACTCGCCGTAGATGAACAGCGGGTTGTACGCCTTGGCCGGCGCCTCGGCGACCGCGACCGCCGCGGCGTGCGCGAAGCGGTTGGAGGCGCCGATGACGAAGGTGTCGAAGAGGTACTTCGGGTTCAGCCGGGCGGTCGGCTCCACCGAGCCGTTGGACGAGCCGGAGCCGCCGACGCCGCCCGGTGAGCCAGGACCGCCGTGACCGTGGGCTCCGGCGCCGCCCGGACCGCCGAGGTGGCTGCCGGGGCCGCCGTGGGGGCCGCCGCCGGGCATCCCCGGGAGTCCGGGACCCCGGTGTGCGCCGGGCCCGCCGAGCGGGTCCTGGCCGTCGCGCCCGCCGGCGCCGCCCGCGGGGCCGGACGGCTCGTTCCCGGCGCCGGGTCCGCCCTGCTGGTACGCGGCGGGCGGCGGCACGTAGGGCTGGTGTGCCTGATGCCCCGGGTGCTGGCTCTGGTGCGGGACGGTCGGGTAGTCGTAGCCGTCGCGCCGGCTGTCGTATCCGTCACGCCGGCTGTCGTAGGGGTCGCGGCCGTCGAAGCCGGACGGCGCGGGCACGCCCCAGCTGCCGAGCCGCGGCTGCTGCCAGTCCTGGTGCTCCGGGTAGGCCGGGCGCATCCGCGGGCCGTCGGACCCGTCGCCGTCCTGGCGGTCGCCGTGCGCGAAGGGGTCGGGGCGCTGCTCGGGGTGGGCGTAGGGGTCGGGCCGCTCGACGTGCTCCTGCACGGGCGCCGGCGGGCCCGGCGGCGGTCCGTCCTGGTCGCCGCCGGACGCGACCGCGATCGCGATCCCGACGGAGTGACCGAACTCACGGCTGAGCACATCGGTGATCAGCGGGAGCAACCGCCCCTCCAGCACGCTCTTGGCGAACTCGTTCGGCGCCGAGAGCACCGCGGTGCCGGCGACCAGGGCCAGCGGCTGGGTCCGCTTGAGCCACTCCGCGTCCTTGGGCTTGAGGTCCTCGCTGTCCACGAGCAGCTTCTGGAGAACCCGCGGCCACACTGCGGCAAGATCGGCAGTCACGTCGGCCACAGTGCACGCTCTCTCGGTCGCTGTTCGGTGCTGAGAACTCCCGCGAAAGTGTGGTTCTGGGAACGGGCGGGAAGAGTACGGAGTTCAGCCACGGTAGTCAGGGCGGCAGGCGCGGTTCAAGTCGTTGTCCACAGGGTGTGTACAAATGACGGGGCGGGCGGGTCCGGGTTTGACCGGATGGCCTAGCCGCACGTACCGTATCGAGGTCGAGTTGTCGATGGCTGCTGCCGCCTGCCTACCGATGGGCGAAGGTCCTCCGGGGTGCTCCCGGGAGATCGTCAAAGCGGTACACCTCTGGTCCGCGAGCTTTCGTGGGCGAACGGTGACAGCCAAGCGACGTTCCGCAGGACACGATTTCTTCTCTGGAGCCCCCGAGTGAGCAAGCGCACCTTCCAGCCGAACAACCGCCGTCGCGCGAAGACCCACGGCTTCCGTCTGCGTATGCGCACCCGCGCCGGTCGCGCGATCCTCGCGACCCGCCGCAGCAAGGGCCGCGCCCGCCTGTCCGCCTGATCGTCCTGACCATCTCAGGATGAGGCCGTGCTGCCCACCGAGAATCGGCTGAGGCGGCGCCAGGACTTCGCAGCGGCGGTTCGCCGCGGACGCCGGGCGGGCCGCCCGCTGCTGGTCGTCCATCTGCGTCGTGACGCCACGGACCCGCATGTGCCTGGGGGGAGCACACCCCCGGCGCGTGCGGGTTTCGTCGTGAGCAAGGCCGTCGGCGGCTCGGTTCAGCGCAACCTGGTCAAGCGTCGCCTGCGTCATCTCGTCCGGGACCGTCTGTCACTGCTGCCCCCCGGTAGCCTGGTGGTAGTACGCGCACTGCCCGGAGCGAGCAGTGCGGACCATACACAGCTGGCCCTCGACCTGGATGCCGCACTCCAGCGGCTGCTGGGGAGAAGTACCCATGGCGAAGCCGAGGGGAGGGTGGCCCCATGAAATACCCGCTGCTGGCACTGATCAAGCTGTACCAGTGGACGATCAGCCCACTGCTCGGCCCGGTGTGCCGGTACTACCCCTCGTGCTCGCACTACGGCTACACGGCCATCGACCGGCACGGCGCGATCAAGGGCACCGCCCTGACCGCGTGGCGCATCCTCCGATGCAACCCCTGGTCGCCGGGCGGCGTGGACCATGTCCCGCCGCGTAAGCGACCGCCATGGCACGATCGGCTGCGCCGCTACCTGCGGGGCGGCTCCGACGGGCCCGTCACGCCCGAGCCCACCGGACCCTCTCACGCACAAGGAGCCTGACCGTGGGGATCTTGAACCCCCTCTACGACGCCGTCTCGTGGATCATCGTCCAGTTCCACTCGTTCTACAGCCTGATCTTCCAAGCGGACAGTGGCTGGGCGTGGGGTCTGTCGATCGTCTCCCTGGTGGTGCTGATCCGCACGGCCCTGATTCCGCTGTTCGTCAAGCAGATCAAGTCGACGCGGAACATGCAGGCGCTCCAGCCCAAGATGAAGGCGATCCAGGAGCGCTACAAGAACGACCGGCAGCGTCAGTCCGAAGAGATGATGAAGCTGTACAAGGAGACGGGCACCAACCCGCTCTCCTCGTGCCTGCCGATCCTTGTGCAGTCCCCGTTCTTCTTCGCGCTGTACCACGTGCTCAGCAACATCGCCAAGGGCAAGCCGGTCGGCGTGATCCACGAGAACCTGGTCGCGAGCGCGCAGAAGGCCCACATCTTCGGTGCCCCGCTGCCGGCGAAGTTCCTGGACAACTCGACCACCCTGGCCCACCTCGGCGCCACGGTGACCGAGGTCCGCACCGTCACGATCATCATGATCGTCCTGATGTCCGCGTCGCAGTTCTACACGCAGCGCCAGCTGATGACCAAGAACGTGGACATGTCGGTGAACACGCCGTTCATGCAGCAGCAGAAGATGCTGATGTACGTGTTCCCGCTGATCTTCGCGGGCTTCGGCATCATCGCCCCGGTCGGTGTCCTGGTGTACTGGCTCACCACCAACGTGTGGACCATGTGCCAGCAGATGGTCGTCATCCGCCGCAACCCCACCCCGGGCAGCCTGGCCTTCCAGCAGCGCCAGGAGCGGCTGCGGGCCAAGGGCAAGCTGGTGGAGTCGCCGGAGGAGGTCGCGGCCAAGGAAGCGGTGGAGACCGCTCGCGCCAACCGCACCCAGCCCAAGCGGCAGTCGAAGTCCCAGCGGACCGGTCCCCAGGGCAGCGGGCACGGCGGCGGTCACGGCGGCGGTCACGCTCCGGGCTCCGGTGCCCAGAAGACGGATGACGGCGCCAAGGAGCAGGGCGGTACCAAGACGCCGGCGGGCGACGCGAAGAAGCCGGGCGACGCGAAGAAGCCGGGTGGCGGCGGCGCCAAGGGCTCCGGCTCGGGTGGCAAGGCGTCCGGGGCGCCGCGTGCGGGTGCTCCGCGGGCGGGCTCCGGCAAGCCGGGTGCCCCCAAGGCGGGCTCCAAGGGCAAGCCGAGCAACCTGTCGAAGAAGAAGTAAGAGGAGAGTCCAGGCGTGAGCGACGTCAACACCAGCACGGCACCCGACGGCGGCTCGTCCGCCACCCTGACCCGCCTCGAGCAGGAGGGTGAGATCGCCGCCGACTACCTCGAGGGCCTGCTCGACATCGCCGATCTCGACGGCGACATCGACATGGACGTCGAGGGCGAGCGCGCCTCGGTCTCGATCATCGGCGACGGCTCCAGCCGCGACCTGAACAAGCTGGTCGGCCGGGACGGCGAGGTGCTGGAGGCGCTCCAGGAGCTGACCCGTCTCGCGGTGCACCGCGAGACCGGTGAGCGCAGCCGGCTCATGCTGGACATCGCCGGGTTCCGCGCCCGCAAGCGGGCCGAGCTGGCCAAGCTGGGCGCCCAGGCCGCGGCCGAGGCCAAGGAGACCGGCCAGCCGGTCAAGCTGGACCCGATGACCCCGTTCGAGCGCAAGGTCGTGCACGACGCTGTGGCCGCCGCCGGCCTCCGCAGCGAGTCGGAGGGCGAGGAGCCCCAGCGCAGGGTGGTCGTCCTCCCGGTCTGACCGGCCCGTGCCTGCCCCGTCGGCCCCGTCTGTTCGCAGGCGGGGCCGAATCTTGTAAGCCTGGAAGTCGACCCCAGGACTCCGGAGCCCCGGATGTCCCAGCCAAGGATCCCAGCGAAGGAAAGGACGGCCCCCGTGACGGAGGCAGCAGCGGAGCTTCCGGTGCCACCGGAAGCGGCCGGCGAGGTCTTCGGCGACCGGCTCGCCGACGCGGTCCGCTACGCCGAGCTGCTTGCGGACGCCGGCGTCCGGCGCGGCCTGATCGGCCCGCGTGAGGTGCCGCGGCTGTGGGAGCGGCACCTGCTGAACTGCGCGGTGCTCTCCGAGGTGATCGACCCCGAGGTGTCGGTCTGCGACGTGGGCTCCGGCGCGGGGCTGCCCGGCATCCCCCTCGCGCTGGCCCGGCCCGATCTGCAGATCACCCTGCTGGAACCGCTGCTGCGCAGGACCACCTTCCTGGAGGAGGTGGTCAAGCTGCTGGGCCTGGAGAACGTGACGGTGGTCCGCGGCCGCGCCGAGGAGGTGCTGGGCAAGCTGCCTCCGGTGGACGTGGTGACCGCCCGGGCCGTGGCACCGCTGGAGCGGCTGGCCGGCTGGGGTCTGCCGCTGCTCCGGCCGCACGGTGAGATGGCGGTACTCAAGGGCGACACCGCACTGGAGGAGCTCAAGGCGGCCAGGGCGGCGCTGAGCCGGCTCGGCGCGGTGGAAGCCCATGTGGTGCAGGTGGGCGAGGGCGTGGTGGACCCGATGTCCACGGTGGTGCGGGTGCTGGTGGGCGAGAGCCCCGGCGGCGTGCGGGCGGCGACCCGTAAGGCCAAGGCGGCCAGGGCCAACCGGGCGACACGGAACCCCGGCGGCCGTCGGCGCCGCTGATCGTGGCGCTGACCGTGGTGGCGCTGCGTTGGCGCAGCGCCACTCGCACGGCGTGTTCCTTCACCGATCGTTCTACGCCATACAAACGGGCAAAAGTGCGCAATTCGGAGTGTCTCCGGATATAGCGTCGGTGTGCTGTGCATCGTGTTCCACGTGAAACGTCGCTCACTGCTTCCTGGAGTCCTCAGCCGAGGCCGTGCTGCGGCCGAGGCCCGCGCCAATAAACCTGCTAAAACGACTGGCCCTGTGGATAGTTCTCGTGATTTGTCCACAGCTGGCCGGGGCTCGCTGGTTCAGCACCCCTCGGGCATGGCAGGCTCTTCTCATTGCGAGCCTGAAGTCGAGGAGTGTGAGTCCTTGCGGTCCGACGCCAACATCGCGGGGCCGATGGCCGATCCGGTCCCCGGTCCCCGCTCAGCTGAACAAGCCGGGGGACCCCTTGCTGGGCCCCCGGGGTTCGGGGGTGATGTTTCACGTGAAACATTGCCTCCCATGGATGACACCCCCATCGGTCGCGCCGCTCAGTTGGCCGTCGAGGCACTGAACCGCACTGGTGAGGGCCTTCCCCGTCCTGCCCAGACCCGAGTCATGGTGGTCGCCAACCAGAAGGGCGGCGTCGGGAAGACCACGACGACGGTGAACCTCGCCGCTTCTCTGGCGCTGCACGGCGGCAGGGTGCTGGTGATCGACCTCGACCCGCAGGGCAACGCTTCGACGGCCTTGGGGATCGACCACCATGCCGAGGTCCCGTCGATCTACGACGTCCTCGTGGAGAGCAAGCCGCTGTCCGAGGTGGTCCAGCCGGTGGCCGATGTCGAGGGGTTGTTCTGCGCCCCCGCCACCATCGACCTGGCCGGTGCCGAGATCGAACTCGTCTCCCTGGTCGCCCGCGAGAGTCGGCTGGAGAAGGCCATCGCCGCCTACGAGCAGCCGCTGGACTACGTCCTGATCGACTGCCCGCCCTCCCTCGGACTGCTGACCGTCAACGCACTGGTCGCCGGCGCCGAGGTGGTCATCCCGATCCAGTGCGAGTACTACGCGCTGGAGGGGCTCGGGCAGCTGCTGAAGAACGTGGACCTGGTCCGCGCTCACCTCAACCCCAAGCTGCATGTCTCGACGATCCTGCTGACCATGTACGACGGCCGGACCCGGCTCGCGTCGCAGGTCGCCGAGGAGGTCCGTACGCACTTCGGCAAGGAGGTGCTGCGGACCAGCATTCCGCGCTCGGTCCGGATCTCGGAGGCCCCCAGCTACGGCCAGACCGTCCTCACCTACGACCCGGGATCCAGCGGTGCCCTGTCGTATCTGGAGGCGGCCCGGGAGATGGCGCTTCGTGGCCTGCCCGGCAATGTGGCGGTCGAGTACGAAGCGCAGGAAGAACAGCACAACGAGCACAACCCGCACAGCATGTCGGAGGGGATCCAGTGAGTGATCGACGCAGAGGGCTCGGCCGTGGTCTCGGCGCGCTGATCCCGGCCGGGCCGCCATCGACCGGCGCAGCGCCCGCGAGTACACCGGTGTTGACGTCGGAACGCGGTGTCGCGGCCGCCAAGGTGGCGGGCCTGACGGACCGTCGGACCCCGGACGCGACGCCGCCCGTGGTGGACATCCCTGTTTCACGTGAAACAGAGCCGGACCTGTCCGGGATGAAGATCCCGGCCTCCGGTGCCTACTTCGCGGAGCTGCTCCCGGAGTCCATCACCCCGAACCCACGCCAGCCACGTGAGGTGTTCGACGAGGACGCCCTGAACGAGCTGATCATCTCCATCAAGGAGGTGGGTCTGCTGCAGCCGGTGGTGGTGCGGCAGATCGGCGCGGAGCGCTATGAGCTGATCATGGGTGAGCGCCGCTGGCGCGCCTGCAAGGCCGCCGGTCTGGAGCGCATCCCGGCGATCGTGCGGGCCACCGACGACGAGAAGCTTCTCCTCGACGCCCTCCTGGAGAACCTGCACCGGGCCCAGCTGAACCCGCTGGAAGAGGCCGCGGCCTACGACCAGTTGCTCCGGGACTTCTCGTGCACCCACGAGCAGCTCGCCGACCGGATCGGCCGGTCCCGTTCCCAGGTCTCCAACACGCTGCGGTTGCTGAAGCTGTCCGCCCCGGTCCAGCGCCGGGTGGCCGCCGGGGTGCTCTCCTTCGGGCACGCCCGGGCCCTGCTCGCCATCGAGGATGTCGAAGAGCAGGACCGGCTGGCTCACCGGATCGTGGCCGAGGGCCTCTCCGTCCGGGCCGTCGAGGAGATCGTCACCCTGATGAACAGCGAGCCCAAGACGGCTCGCAAGGCAGCAGGACCGCGTGCCGGCCGGCGGGTCTCACCGGCCCTCACCCACCTCGCCTCCCGGCTCTCCGACCGCTTCGACACCCGCGTGAAGGTCGACCTTGGCCAAAAGCGCGGAAAGATCGTCGTGGAATTCGCCTCGATAGAGGATCTGGAGCGCATCCTGGGGGCGATGGCCCCGGGCGAAGGCCGAGTCCTGGAGAACAAGCTCGACGACGAGGTCGACGAGGACGAAGCCGAATGACACACGGGCACCCCGGCGCGGATCGCCGGGGTGCCAGCGGGCTGTTCGGTTCGCGACAGAAATGGGGTCTGGGCCCGATGGGACGTCGGCTCGTACCGCTCACCCTGGACAACCTTCCGGATCTGCCCAAGCCCTGTCGGAACTGCGTCTTCTGGGAGCTCGACCCCGTCAGCGGTGAGGCGGCCGTCCAGGCCGGCAAGCCCGAGCTGGAGAAGGAAGCCTGGATCTCCGCGGCTCTCCTCGAGTGGGGTTCGTGCGGCCGGGTCGTCTATGTCGACGAGGTCCCCGCCGGATTCGTGCTCTACGCCCCCGCCGCCTACGTCCCCCGCTCCACCGCCTTCCCCACCAGCCCGGTCTCCCCCGACGCCGTGCAGCTGATGACCTCCCGGGTGCTGCCCGGCTACCAGGGGCAGGGGCTGGGCCGGGTCTTGGTGCAGACGGTCGCCAAGGATCTCGTCCGCCGGGGCTTCAAGGCCATCGAGGCATTCGGAGATGCGAAGTGGTCCGGCCCCTCGTGCATGCTGCCCGCCGACCATCTGACCGCTGTCGGCTTCAAGACCGTCCGGCCTCACCACCGCTATCCCCGGCTCCGGCTGGAGCTGCGTTCGACGATCTCCTGGAAGGAGGACGTCGAGATGGCGATCGACCGGCTGCTGGGTGCCGTCCAGAAGGAGCCCGCGCTGCGCCCGCTCTGACCTCCGACATGACAGAGGCGGGGGGGGGGTGGGGGGGGGGGGGGCCCCCCCCCCCCGCGGGGGGGGGGGGGGCGCGGCCCCCCGCGGGGGGGGGGGGGGGGGGGGGGGGGGGGGCGGGGGCGCGCGGGGGGGGGGGGGGCCCGCCCCCCGCCCCCCCCGCGCCCCCCCCCCCCCCCCCCCCCCGCCGCGGGGGGGGGGGGGGTGCCCCCCCCCCACCCCCCCCCCGCCTCTGTCGTAGCTGCGGGAGCCCGGCCTCAGGTTCAGCCGATGTAGTCGGACAGGTCACGCTCCAGGGCGGCACGGGGCTTCGCGCCGACGATGGTCTTCACGACCTCGCCGCCCTTGTAGACGTTGAGCGTCGGGATGGACATCACGCCGTACTTCGCCGCGGTGACCGGGTTCTCGTCGATGTTGAGCTTGACGATGGTGATGGCGTCCGCGTGCTCCGCCGCGATGGCCTCCAGGGAGGGGGCGATCTGGCGGCACGGGCCGCACCACTCGGCCCAGAAGTCGACCAGGACGGGCTTGTCGCTGGCGAGCACCTCCTGGGCAAAGGTCGCGTCGGTCACGGGCTTGGTGTTGCCGGCCACGGCAGTCTCCTCGGGTCGTGATGCGTGCGGGGTGAGGTGGAGTTCTCGGGTCAGGCGGTCTTCGCCGCGTCCTTCTCGGCGTCGGCCAGAGCCGCCAGGTAGCGCTCGGCGTCCAGGGCGGCGGAACAGCCGGTGCCGGCCGCGGTGATCGCCTGGCGGTAGGTGTGGTCGACGACGTCACCGGCGGCGAACACACCAGGGATGTTGGTGCGGGTGCTCGGCGACTGGACGGTGAGGTAGCCCTCGGCGTCCAGGTCGAGCACGCCCTTGAACAGCTCGGTCCGCGGGTCGTGGCCGATCGCGATGAACAGACCGGTCACCGGCAGCTCGGACGTCTCGCCGGTCTTGGTGTTCCGCAGGGTCAGACCGGAGAGCTTCCCATCGCCGTGGATCTCGGCGACCTCGCTGTCCCAGACGAAGGAGATCTTCGGGTCGGCGAACGCCCGCTCCTGCATCGCCTTCGACGCCCGCAGGCTGTCCCGGCGGTGCACGATCTTCACGGAGTCGGCGAACCGGGAGAGGAACGTCGCCTCCTCCATCGCGGTGTCACCGCCGCCGATCACGGCGATCGCCTGGTCGCGGAAGAAGAAGCCGTCACATGTGGCACACCAGGAGACGCCGCGGCCCGACAGCTGGTCCTCGTTGGGCAGGTTCAGCTTGCGGTGCTGGGAGCCGGTGGTGACGATCACGGCCTTCGCCCGGTGGACAGTGCCGGAGGAGTCGGTGACCGACTTCACGTCACCGGTCAGGTCGACGGCGACGACGTCGTCCGGGACGAGTTCCGCTCCGAAGCGCTCGGCCTGGGCGCGCATGTTGTCCATGAGGTCCGGGCCCATGATGCCGTCACGGAAGCCCGGGAAGTTCTCCACGTCGGTGGTGTTCATCAGCGCACCGCCGGCGGTGACCGATCCCTCGAAGACCAGCGGCTGGAGGGACGCACGAGCCGTGTAGAGCGCCGCGGTGTATCCCGCGGGCCCGGAGCCGATGATGATCACGTTACGGACGTCGCTCACGGGTGTCTTCCTCGTCTCTGCGAACTGCGGTGGGGGCCCTGGCTGGACTCTCGTCCTGCCTAACGGATCCTACGGGTCCCGCATTCCCGTGGCAGCGCGCCGCTCGCGCCAGGCCCCGGGCGCCCGTCCTAACGGGGATAGGTTCCCTGGAAGAGCACCGCTCCCGGGCTGGCGGGAGTGCAGGAGGCGTTGACGACGAAGGCGTCCACCTGACTGCTGTCGTTCGGATGCGGCAGGACGACCAGATACGCATCCGTGCCGTGGAAGTTCTCACGTTCGGCGGCCAGCGGCGGCTGGGAGCGATGCGTGGCCTTGATGACACACGAGGGCAGGGCCGCCGGGGACGCCTTCGGTGCGACAGGAGCCCCCGTGTTGTTCGGCTGGAGCATCGGCGTGGTGCCCTGATCGGTGCCGGAGGGGTGCTTGGTGGACCCGCCGGCGCCCGCCTCGTCCAGCAGTTGCCGCACCTGGGTGCCGACCGTGTCCTGGGCGCCCGCGACCGTTCCCGATCGCTGGGCGCTGCTGGCGGCGTTCTTCTGCTCCCCGGTCCCGGAGGCGATGGCGTAGATCACCCCGCTGAGCAGTGCGATGCCGGCGGCTGCCGCTACGGCGAGGAAGCCGCCCCGCCGCCAGGCAGCTCTCCGATCGCCGGACCGCCCGCCGCGCCCCGGGCCGGCCGACCCACCAGGGCGGCCGTGGGGTGCCGTCGATGTTTCACGTGGAACACCGTTCGTCCGAGCCGATGCCGTCGACCCACCCACCGATGTTTCACGTGGAACATGCGGCAGCGTGGCGTCCAGAAGCGCCTCGGCGGCGAGTGCCGCGTCGATCCGGCCCGCGATGTCAGCCGGCATCCGCTGGGGACCCGGCAGGGTGCCGAGCATCCCCCGGATCTCCTCCAGCGACCGCAGGACGTCCCCGCAAAGGTCGCAGTCGTCGAGGTGCGCCTGGACCTCGCAGCTCCGCTCGGGCCGCAGCAGGCCCTCCGTGAAGTCGGAGATCTCCGAGACCTCGGGATGCGCGTCACTTCCCGTCGTCATCGGTGGCCACCTCCGCCCATTTCCGTTCCCGTCTCTGGGACGGAACTCCCCTCCGCCGGGTTCCTTCCCCCGCGATGATCACCCTTACCCGCATCCGTCATCCGGAGATGGGTGAGCAGCGGGAGCAGTCGGGCCCGCCCTCGGGCGCAGCGGCTCTTCACCGTCCCCGTGGGAACGTCGAGCACCGCGGCTGCCTCCGCGACGGGATATCCCTGCATGTCCACGAGCACCAGCGCGACCCGCTGCTCGGCCGGCAGCGTGGCCAGAGCCGCGATCAGCTCCCGGTGCAACTCGTCCCGCTCGGCCGGCGCCTCGGCCGACTCGTGCGGCTCCAGGAGCGCCTCGAAGTTCTGCTCGTCCGCGACGGGCGAGGTACGGCGGCTGGCCGCCCGCCGGACGCGGTCCAGGCAGGCGTTCACCGTGATCCGGTGCAGCCAGGTCGTGACGGCCGACTGGCCCCGGAAGGTGTGGGCGCTGCGGAAGGCGGACACGAGGGCGTCCTGGACGGCGTCAGCGGCCTCCTCGCGGTCTCCCAGGGTCCGCATCGCGACCGCCCACAGGCGGTCGCGATGGCGGTGTACGAGTTCACCGAAGGCGTCACGGTCACCCGCGACATGCCGAGCCAGGAGGTCGGCATCGGCGACATCCGCCAGCGGGTTCTGCTCCATGGCTGCCCTCCCCCCGGGATCCGGCGACTGCGGCTCAGCCTGTCACGCTGATCTCGCCGATCTTGCCACGGAATTGGCCGGGTGAGATCTCCGGGAGCTTGGTCAACCAGACCAGTAGGAACCGGGACGTCACCTTGGTGCCGGGGGTGAGGGTCACCTGCTCGCCCGAGGTCTCGGCGACCTTGCTGAAGGCGTCGAGGGACGTCGGCATGGAGGATGCCGACCCGGAGGCGGCCAGCAGCTGCACGGACGTGGTGCCGACCATGTCGACCCGCACCTTGCTGACGTTCTGGGCGCGCCCGAGATCCACGATGACGCCGACACCCGGCTTCAGGCCGCCCAGGTCCGCCCGCCAGTACGCGCTGGTCTGCCAGTAGGTGCTGGGGTCGTGGTCGTACACCTTCGACACCAGGTCCGGATACTCGGTCTGGTCGCCCAGGGGGTCGAAGTCCTTGGCGGTGACGATCGGGATCGGCTTGGGCGCCGGTGCCGTGGTGTTCTCGCCGGCCTTCTGCCCGGTGGGGGTGTGCTTCGGTGTCCGGCTCTCGTTGGACTTCAGGGCGTCGGCGAGCTGCCAGCTGCCGAGTCCGATGGCGACGATCACCAGCGCGGCCACGGCCCACTTGAGGACCTGCCCGGTGCGGCCGGGCAGCGCCGGGGGCGGGACCGGGGCAGGCGCCGGAGCGCGGGTGGCGCCGTGCGGCGGAGCCGAGGACGCGGGGAACCGCGTGAAGCCCGCCGGCTGGTAGCTCGGCGGCGCCTGCTCCGGCGGCCGGATACGGGGCATGCCGGCGACGGCCTTGGCGAGTTCCTCAGGCGTGGTGCAGGGCGGCTCCTCCCGGGAGGCCGTCGCGCCCTCGTTCACCAGGGCGCGCATGGCGATCTCGGAGAGGCCGCGGTGGATGCCGGCCCGCACCTGGTCGGGGGCGACCAGGCCGACGCCCTTGGGCAGCCCAGCCAGACCGTGGGCGTCGTCCTCGTAGGGCCAGCGCTGGGTGAGCGAGGCATAGAGGAGAGCGCCGATCGCCTCGGTGTCCTGGCGCTGGGGCCGGTCGGAGTTCAGCCCGCGCAGGGCGGCGGCGACGGCGAGCCCGCGGATCCGGTACTGACCGGAGACGGTCCGCAGCACCGCGCCCGGGTCGAGGCGCAGGTGTGCCAGCCCCTCGCGGTGCGCGGCGGCCATGGCCTGGGAGACCTGGCTGACCATCTGGTAGCCCTCGTGCGGCTCCAGCGGGGCGACGGCCAGCAGATCGGCGAGCGACGTCGCGTCGGGCAGCCACTCGTGGATGACGTAGACGAGGTCGTTCTCCTCGACGGCGTCGAGGACCTGGACGAAGCGGGGGTCGCCGAGCAGTGCCGCGGAACGGGCCGCGGCGAGTACCTGCCGTGAGCGCTTGTGGTCGGCGGGCAGGATGTGGATGCCGACCGCCCGCCGCAGCTTCTCGTCGACCGCGCGCCAGCTGCTGAAGCCGTCGACGCGGGTGACGCACTCCTCCAACTGGTAGCGCCGGGCCAGCTTGTGACCGCTGTGCAGTTCCGTCCTGGGGGGCTTGGCCGGGCGGGCGGGCTTGGCCGCGGATGCCGGCTTGGACGCCGGCGCGGAGGCCGGCCGGGAAGCGGGGCCCGGCTCGGGCTCCGGCAGGAGCTTCTGCGTGGCGTCGGGTTCGCCGTCCGCGGCGGGCTCGGCGGCCACGGTCACAGACGCCGCGCTGCCGGGCTGGGAGGGGGTGTCCGGGGTGATGGCCCCGACTGTGGTGTCCTCGGCGTCGTCAGCGGCGTCCAGGGCCGTCTCGCCGGTCTTGCCGGTGAGGTCCTCGTCGTCGTCCGTGTCCTCGACGCCCTCGCGCACGTTCTCGTCGGGCTTCTCGTCAGGTTCTGCGGTGGGGTCGCGCTGGTCCTCGCCGGTGGTCTCGGTCGCCTCGCCCTGGGGCTCGCCGTTGGTCTGGTCGTCCCTCGTCGTCCCGTCGGGAGTGGCACCGCTCTGCTGAGCGCCGGGCGCTTCGCCGCCCTCACTGGCCACTCCGACGGCGGCCGTGCTCCGATCCGCCACCGTCGTTCCTGCCTCCCCATCCATTGCGCGATCCCACATCGAGCCGATGACAATTGTGCCCACACTCCGGCTCTATGCACGACACGCGGCAGCCCGCGATGGTTGCGCAGCAGTTTCCAGCAGGCGTTCGAGGACGGGCTTCAGCGCCCGAGGCGCCCCCGCACCATGCCGATCATCGCGGTCATCTCCTGGATCCTCATGCGCTTGGCGGCCAGGACGAACAGCCCGAGCAGCAGGCCGCCGCCGACGACGAGGGAGGCCAGCGACCCGACCGCGCCGCTGCCCAGCGACTTGGTGATGACGTAGACCGCGGCACCGGCGATCGCGGCGGCCGGGACGCACGCGCCGATCAGCCGCGCGTAGGTGCGCACCACGCGCCGTCCGTCGAGGTCCCCGTGGAGCCGGGCGCGCAGCCGCTTGGCGGCCACGCCGACACCCACCGCGTAGGCGAGGCCGTAGGAGAAGGCCATGCCGACCACGGCCCAGCGCGAGGGCAGCACCAGGAAGCAGACCGCCGACGCGGCGGCGTTGACGGTGGCCACGATGACCGTGTTGTAGAAGGGGGTCCGCGTGTCCTCGAAGGCGTAGAAGCCGCGCAGGATCACGTACTGCACGGAGAAGGGGATCAGGCCGACGCCGAACGCCATGAGGATGAAGCCGATGTTCCGTGCCGACTCGGCGCCGGTGCTGGCGTAGAGCAGGCCGCACATCGGCACGCCCAGGGCGAGGAAGGCGAAGCCGGCCGGGACCATGGCCACCGCGGAGGTGCGCAGGCCGTAGGAGATGTCGTCGCGGACCGCGGAGATGTCGCTGTCGGCCGCGGCCCGGGAGATCCGGGGCAGCACCGCCGCCATCACCGACACGGTGATGATGGCCTGCGGCATCTGCCAGATCAGCAGGGCGTTGTTGTAGGCGGTGATGCCTGTGCCCTGGTAGCCGTCCTTGTCGGCGTTGGAGCCGGCCCAGGTGGCGAGCTGGGTGACCGCGATCAGGCCGGCCTGGTTGGCCAGCACGAAGAAGAACGTCCACTTGGCGAGCTTGGCCGCGTGCCCCAGACCGTGGCCGCGCCAGTCGAAGCGCGGCCGGAACTTGAAGCCGGCGTCTCTCAGGTACGGGAGCATGGCCAGCGACTGCACGACCAGGCCGAGCAGGGTGCCGATGCCCAGCAGCCGGGTGCCTTCCGGAGTGATGGTCGTGGCGTCCATGTGGGTCGTGCTGTAGGAGCCGTATACCCAGATGAACATCACGAAGGTGAAGATCACCACGACGTTGTTGAGGACCGGGGTCCACATCATCGCGCCGAACTTGCCCCGGGCGTTGAGCACCTGGCCCATCACCACGTGCACGCCCATGAAGAAGATCGTCGGCAGGCAGTACCGGGCGAAGGTGATCGCCACGTTGTAGGTGTCCGGGTTGGCGGCGATCTTCGCCGACATCAGCTTGATCAGCAGCGGCGCCCCGATGACGGTGACGGCGACGATGCCGCCCAGGATCACCATCACCACGGTCAGCAGGCGGTTGGCGTAGGCCGCTCCGCCGTCGTCGTCGTCCCGCATCGCGCGGACGAGCTGCGGGACGAACACCGAGTTCAGACCGCCGCCGATGGTGAGGATGTAGATCATCGTCGGCAGCGTGTTGGCGACGGCATAGGAGTCGCCGAGGGTGGCGACGCCGATCGCGGCCGCGATCACCAGGGTGCGGACGAAGCCGGTCACCCGGGAGACCAGGGTGCCGGCGGCCATCAGCGCGCTGGACTTGAGGATGTTGCCGCCCCGGCCGGCCGCCGGCGCGGCCGGTGCCGCGGCGGGCATCTGCCCGGTGGCGTCGACCGTCCGCATCGGGCCGGTCTGCGACTGCGGCGGGTACGGCTGACCCTGCGGCGGGTACGGCTGCTGGTACCCCTGCGGCGGGTAGGGCTGCTGCTGGTGCGGCGGGGCCGCCGGGGCCTGCTGGTGGTACCGCGGGTCGGCGTAGCGCGGATCCGGCTCGACGTACGGCTGCTGCTCGGTGCCCTGGTAGTACGTGGGCTGCCCGTAGGGCGGCTCCTCGTAGACGGGCTCCGAGTACCCGGTGCCGGCGTTGTCCGCGGGCATCTGGCCGTAGCCGTACTGCTGCTGCCCGTACTGCTGCTGGGCGTAGTCCTGGGGCTGGCCGTACTGCTGCTGCGGGTATCCCTCGGGCTGCTGGTAGTAGCCCTGCCGAGGGTCCTGCTGCGGGGGTTGCTGCTGCTGCGGCTGCTGCGCGTAGCCGTCCGGGGCCTGGTCGCGGAACAGGTGCTGGTACGCGTCGTACACCGGGAACTGACCGGTCTGCCCGACGAAGTCGTCGATGCCGAGGTACTGGGTCGCCGGGTTGTCGCTGTACGGCATCTGCGGATACATGGCCTGCTGCCAGTGCTGCTGGCCGTACGGGGAAGGCGGGGGCGGCGGGTGCGCGGCCCGGTCGTAGAGCGCCTCTCCTACGGGGTCCTGCGCCGACGGATCCTGTTGCTGGTACGGATCGTAGGCGTAGGTGTTCTGCAGATACGGGTCAGGTGGCGTGGGACCGTCTTCGGGCGAGGGAGGCATGTGGCCCGAAGCGTCGCGATCACCGTCGTACGGCGCGTTCATCAGTGCCCCACCTTATTGTCCGCTGGCTATCCGTCCACCTTCTCACCTGCCGGGGACCGCTCCGGGGCGTTCCGGCCGGTGTCCCCGGCAGCGTCACCCGGCTGCCCGGGATCCGTGCCGCCGGCCCGGCCGCCGGTGCCGTCGTCGCCGTTGTTCGTGCCTCCAGTGCTGCCGTCCTCGGAGCCGCCGTCGTCGCCGTCGGCAGCCTGCCGCTTCCGTTGACGGTAGATCCGTACGCCCGCGAGCACCAGAAGCAGCAGCCCGGCCGCGATGATCAGCATCACCAGGTCGGTGACCTTGGTGATCTTGACGTCGAACTGGACGGGTGTGCCAGGGAAGGCGCGTCCCGTGGCGTTCTGCGTGTACAACTGCGCGGTGATCCTGACCGTGCCGTTGGCGTTGGCCTTGGTCTGGAACTTCAGGGTACGGGTGTGGCCACCGTCGATGGTGATCGGCTGGTCGGGGTTGCTGATCTCCAGCCGGATGTTGGTGCCCGAGCGCAGCTGCAGCACCAGTCCGGTGACGGGCTGGCCGAGGTCGTTCTTGACCGTGACTGGGATGGTGCCGCTGCGGCCGGACAGCGTCAGCGTGCTCTTCGGGAGGATGTGCACCGCGCTGATTAGGTCGTACAGATAGCCACCGATCGCGTTGCGGTAGCCCTCGGCGCCCTTGGGGTCGCCGCGCCACTCCGTCGACATCGCCCGCAGCATCGCGTTGCCGAACGGGACCGTCACCCGGTCCTTGATGGTGAGAATCACCACGAAGTCGTTGAGGCTCTTCTGCGTCACACCGAGCTGCTCGAAGGCGTCGGTGGGCAGCTCCTGCTTGCGCAGCGACGACGGGTAGGCGCTCGATGACGGCACCCGGTGCGAGGCGCGCGCGTCCGGGTGGGCGGTGGCTGCGGCGTCGAAGTAGACCGACTGGGTCCAGGGGCTGGAGTCGGTGGTGGCGATCGCCTCGGCCATCGCCTGCGCCTGGGACACCGTGGGCATCCGCTGCGGCGCCACCACCAGGGAGCGCTGCCTCTCCGGCGCCTGCATGGTGATCAGCAGGGTCTGCGCGACGAAGCTCTGGACCGCCAGGTTGGCGTTCTGCTCGTGGAGCATGTCGCCGCTGAACGCGGTCGACAGCGAGGCGTCGGAGACCACGCCGGTGACGCCGCCGCTCAGCGGGCGGGCCGCGGTCGGCGTGTACGACAGGTCGTTCTCCGGGAAGGTGTCGCTGCGGGCGATGACCCGGTTCATGCCGCCGGTGCGCGCCACCGAGACGATCGAGGGGTCGATCGCGCCCTGCTCCGGCCAGGCGACGTTCGCCGTGGACTGCACGCCCAGGATGGTGTCCACGGTGCTCTTGCCGAGCACGGTGGCGTCCTTCACATGGCTCGTGATGCCGGAGACGGACTTGCCGTGGTGGGCCAGCGAGGCCAAATCGATGTCGCCGAAGGGCAGCGCCACCACCTGGGCGCCCGCGACCGCGGTCTTCAGCGAGTTCAGCCACTGCCGGGCGACGGCGGTGCCGGTGCCGGGCGTGGTGTGGGTCAGGTCCGCGCCGGGGCCGGCCACCCGGTAGCTCTTCAGCATCGCCTCGACGGTCGCCAGCAGGTCGGGGTCGATGACCCAGGTCACCGGGAGCTGCTTGGCCAGCTGCACCATCTGGTCCAGCCGGCCGCCCGGGGCCAGCTCCTTGGCGAGGTCGTCGTCGAGGAAGATCGGGCTCTGCGCGGTGTCGGTGTCGCCGCGGGCGGCGATGTGCGACCGGTCGGTGAGCGGCCACAGGTACGTCATCTCGGTCGGCTTGGCGGACTCCCCGTCGGCGTACCAGGGCAGGAACGTGCGCTGGATGCCCAGCACGTGCTGCCAGGGCTCGACGGTGTCCTGCCCGGTGAGCGTGACGCCGAACTGGTAGACGCCGGTGTCGCCGAGGTCGAGGGCGCTCACCGGGATCTTGAGGGTGTAGGGGACCGTGCTGCCGGACGGGATGGTCGGGACGCCGAGGGTCTGGCCGGAGATCTCCGAGCCGTCCGCCTGACGGGTGTACCCGACGTGGCCGGCGGCGGCCTTCATGTCGCTGCGGGACTGGAACGGGCCGCCGGGGGCGATCTCCACGCCGACGTGGGCGTCGGTGATCGGCGTCTTCCCGGCGTTGCTGATCGTGCCGGAGACGGTGACCGTGGCGTCCTTGGTCGGCACCCGCGGGCTGAGGCTGTCGATCGACAGGACGGCGGTGCGCGAACCTATGGGTGCCTTGGCCGGGGACCCGGCCTGGGAGCTCGTCGCCTGGAGACCCTGGAGAAGGCCCGTGAGGAGTGTGGCCCCGCAGATGGCCGCCGTCACCCGCAGCCACCGCCGGCGGCGCGCAGGCGGAGCCGTCCGGGGTGCCTGTGCCGCCTCGCCCACGCGTTCGCCGTCCCTCGTCGTCTTCGATAGTTCGTGGTACTTCGGAAGTGCGTGCTCGCATGTTAACGAGCACCGCTGTGCCTGAGTGCTACAGAGTCCATCATCCGGAAGGGCCGCCGCGCCCGTACGGGCGTGAAACCCGGGCGCCGCGGATCGTCGCGGACCCGTACCCTTTGACGTTGTGCCGAACGCCAGCAACGCCGCCCAGACCACACAGGCCCGCCACACCATCGCACCGGTCGCCGAGGACCTCGGCCGGCGCTTCCGTGACGCCGGGTTCCAGCTTGCCCTAGTCGGGGGCTCGGTGCGGGACACACTGCTCGGACGGCTCGGCAACGACCTCGATTTCACCACCGACGCGCGCCCCGCGGAGGTGCTGAAGATCCTGCGGCCGTGGGCGGACGCGGTCTGGGAGGTCGGCATCGCCTTCGGCACGGTCGGCGGGATGAAGGACGGCTATCAGGTGGAGGTCACCACCTACCGCTCCGAGGCCTACGACCGCACCTCCCGCAAGCCGGAGGTCTCCTACGGCGACACCATCGAGGAGGACCTGGTCCGCCGGGACTTCACGGTGAACGCGATGGCGGTCGCCCTGCCCGACACCCACTTCGTCGACCCGCACGGTGGTCTGGACGACCTGGCGGCCCGCGTGCTGCGCACCCCGGGCACCCCGGAGTCCTCCTTCTCCGACGATCCGCTGCGGATGCTGCGGGCCGCGCGCTTCGCCGCGCAGCTGGACTTCGAGGTGGCCCCGGAGGTCGTCGCGGCGATGAGCGCGATGGCCGACCGGATCGACATCGTCTCCGCCGAGCGGGTCAGGGACGAGCTGAACAAGCTGCTGCTGTCCGAGCACCCGCGCAAGGGGCTGCGGCTGCTGGTCGACACCGGGCTGGCGGACCGCGTGCTGCCCGAGCTGTCGGCGCTGCGGCTGGAGCGGGACGAGCACTTCCGGCACAAGGACGTGTACGAGCACAGCCTCACCGTGCTGGAGCAGGCGATCGACCTGGAGACCGAGGGGCCGGACCTGGTCCTGCGGCTGTCCGCGCTGCTGCACGACATCGGCAAGCCGAAGACCCGGCGCTTCGAGAGCGACGGCCGGGTCTCCTTCCACCACCACGAGGTGGTCGGCGCCAAGCTGGTCAAGGCCCGCATGACCCAGCTGAAGTACCCCAACGACATGATCAAGGACGTGGCCCGGCTGGTGGAGCTGCACCTGCGCTTCCACGGCTACGGGAGCGGGGAGTGGACCGACTCCGCGGTGCGGCGCTACGTCCGCGACGCGGGGCCGCTACTGGACCGGCTGCACAAGCTGACCCGGTCGGACTGCACGACCCGCAACAAGCGGAAAGCAGCCGCCCTGTCGCGCACCTATGACGGCCTGGAGGCGCGGATCGCCGAACTCCAGGAGCAGGAGGAGCTCGACGCCATCCGCCCGGACCTGGACGGCAACCAGATCATGGGGATCCTCGACCTCAAGCCCGGCCCGATGGTGGGCAAGGCCTACCAGCATCTGCTGGAGCTGCGGCTGGAGCACGGCCCGCTCGGCGAGGAGGCGGCCGCCGCCGCTCTCCGGGACTGGTGGGCTGCCCAGCAGTAGCAGGTCGGCGCGGATCGACAACAGGGCCGGGGCGATGTTCCACGTGGAACATCGCCCCGGCCCTGTTGAGTCTGCATGACCGATCCGCCACCGTGAGCGCCGGCGGCCGATGTTCCACGTGGAACATTCCACGCGGCTGAGCGTGGAACCGCGATGTTCCACGTGGAACATCGCTCGCGATGCCGCGCGCGGATCCGAAGCGGATCAGACTCAGTGCAGCGGCTTCAGGCAGAGAGCGAAGTCGTCCGAGCCGCTCTCGTCGTACTCGCTGTAGGCCTCGCTGCACGCGTCCCCGTTGTGGTTGCCGCTGACCTTCTTGACGACGGTGTAGCGCGCGTCGGTGGACGTGCAGTCCACGACCTTCACATCGGGGTTGTACTCGCCGCCGGTGACGCTGACGCAGTCACCCGGGGACGCCGAGCTGGCGCTGTGGTCCGGCAGGGAGGCCGCGACGACGATCGCCACGATCACGCCGAGCGGAACCAGAGCACCGAGGGCGCCGGCCCGCTGGTAGATGGGCTTGCCCGGGTCCCGGGGCGGCTGCACGCTGCCGGTCGGCTGCGGCAGCTTGCTGAACTTGCCGCGGGTGATGAGGTTCATCACCACGGTGATCGGCGTCACGATGAACGAGGCGATGCCCCACCAGCCCTGGTAGAGCGTCTTGGTGGTCATGTCGCGGTACGTGGCCATCCCGCAGGAACGGCAGAAGTTCCCGGGGAGCTTCAGGAACCGCATCATGACCAGGAAGCCCTGGTGTCCGCGGACGGTGGCCCGCACGGCGGGGTAGCCCCCGCAGAACGTACAGGTGCCGCCGGCGCCCAGGGGTGCCCCCTGCTGGCCGTACTGCGGCTGTCCGGCGGGAGGCTGAGCGAAGGGGTTCTGGCCCTGCGGGGCCTGCCCGGCCGGAGGGGCGCCGTACGGGTTCTGACCGTACGGGTTCTGGTTGCCCGGGGTGAACGGGTTCTGGCCGTACGGGTTCTGACCACCCGTCACAGGGGCGCCCGAGGCGGGGGCGCCTGCCTGCGGAGGCGGGTACGGCGAAGGGTGCTGCGGTATGCCGTTGGGTGCTTGACCGATGGGTGGCGGAGTGGCCACGAAGTCCCCCTACGAACACCGGCCTACGGATGCAGGGCGGTGTCGGAAGTGTCCGGCGCCGGCTGGCCCACGCGGGTCATGGCGACTGCCACCACTGCGTAGATCAGCGACAGCGCGATGATCACTGCTGATGAGCGGCCGTCCGGCGGCAGGAGCAGCGCACAGACCGCTGCCGCGCCCACGAAGGCCACGTTGAAGGCGACATCGTAGAGGGAGAAGACCCGGCCGCGGTAACGGTCCTGGACATGGGTCTGCACGACGGTGTCGGTGGCGATCTTCGCGCCCTGCGTGGTGACTCCGAGGGCGAACGCGGCGGCCATCATCGGACCCACCCGGAACGGCAGGGCCAGCGGCGGCAACAGTACGGCCGAGGCCGCGGAGCAGCACGTGATCCATCCGGCCACGCCGAGTCGCCCGGTGGTCCAGGGGGTCACGACGGCCGCGGTGAAGAATCCGGCCGCGGACACGCCGACCGCCAGGCCCAGCAGGGCGAGGCCGTGGTGGCTGTCGGAGGCGTCCGACCAGGTGTAGCGGCACAGCATCAGCAGCATCACGGTGAGCGCGCCGTAGCAGAACCGCATGGCGGTCATGGCGGCCAGCGCCCGCCGTGCGGCCGGCCGGCGCCTCAGGTGCCGCAGCCCGTCGAGCAGCCCGCGTCCGGTGGAGGCGACCGCCGTCGCGAGCCGGGGGACGCGCTCTTGGAAGTCGGGGCCGAGCAGGTCGCGGCCCAGAGCGAGCGCGGACAGTCCGGCCCCTGCGTACAGGACCGCGGCCAGCAGCACGGTGGCCGCGTCGGCGCCCGCGCCCTCGGACAGGAAGAGGTGGACGACGAAGGCGGCGCCGCCGCCCACGGTGGCCGCCAGCGTTCCCGCGGTCGGCGACAGCGAGTTGGCGGTGACCAGCCGGGGTGCGTCCACCACACGGGGCAGTGCCGCGGACAGCCCGGCCAGCACGAAGCGGTTGATCGCGGTCACCGACAGGGCGGACAGATAGAAGAGCCAGTCCGGCACGTGCAGCAGGACCAGCCCGGCGGTGCCGCACGACAGCAGGGCGCGCAGCAGGTTGCACCAGAGCAGCACCTGCCGCCGGCGCCAGCGGTCGAGGAAGACGCCGGTGAAGGGGCCGAGCAGCGAGTACGGCAGCAGGAGCACGCCGAGGACGGATGCAACAGCGGCGGGCGACGTCTGCTTCTCCGGGGAGAAGACGACATAGGAAGCGAGCGCGACCTGGAAGACGCCGTCGGAGAGCTGGGACAGCAGGCGTACCGCGAGCAGCCGCCGGAAATCGGGCAGCCGCAGCAGCACGCGAAGGTCGCGCACAACAGGCATGGACACAGCCTCACATGCCGGCGGGGGGGGGGGGGGGGGGCGGGGGGGCCCCCCCGCGCCGGCGGGGGGGGGGGGGGGGGGGGGGGGGGGGGGGGGGGGGTGGGGGGGGGGGGGGGGGGGGGGGGGGGGGGGGGGGGTACGT